>CAYZVY010000266.1:2612-5970 GCA_964481675.1 uncultured Verrucomicrobiota bacterium | reverse complement strand
GCCCCCGTTGCCGCTTGCCTTTTGCCGCGGGCTCATGGACAATCCATCCCCATGGACCAGGACGCCCCATGCGCGCGCTTCTCGCTTACCGATGCCGGGAGGGCGGGCCTCATTCTGATGGCGGTCATGCTCGCGGGAGCCGTCCTGATCGGCCGGCTCCCCCTGTCCGCAACCACGGCCGGCGTGATCTCGGGGTTCCTTGTCCAGGCCGGCCTGGCGGGTGGCGTCGTGAGCGTGATGACGGCCAAAGCGCTTTCCTGGTCCGCCCTGTTCGGCCTGCACCGGGACCGCATCCGGACCGCCGTTCTCTATGGTTTATGCGGCTGCGTGCTGATCATTCCGGCCCTGCTCGTCGTCGGCGGCGCCTGGAACAAGCTCCTGTCGCTGGCCGGCGTGACGATACAGGACCAGCCGGTCATCCAGTGGTTCACCGAACGCCGGGATCCGGCGTTCCGCTCCCTGTTCCTGTTCCAGGCCCTCATCACTGCGCCCCTGAGCGAGGAATTCTTTTTCCGCGGCCTGCTGGAGCGCGCCTTCCGCCAGACCTGCGCCCCCGTGAACGCGGCGCTCCTCACCGCCCTCCTCTTCGCCCTTTTCCACGCCCACCTGCCGTCCGTGCTCCCCCTGTTCGTCATGTCGCTGGGGCTGTCCTGGATTTACCAGTCCAGCCGGTCCCTGCTGGCGGCCATGGTCATGCACGCCGCCTATAACGGCTTCAACGTCCTCTGGCTGCTGCTCGCCCCGCCCGCCGGTTGAAGGCCGCTCTTTGCCATTGCCCCCGGCTTCCCCGATGATTATGCTGTTCCTCCGTCACACCCTCGGAAAGGATGCCCATGTCCGTCACTCCTGTCAAAACAGTCGACTGGCTGGCCGATCGCCCCGGCCACCTGTACCCGGGCCGCATCAAGCTGGTCGACCAGACCCGCCTTCCCGTGGATCTGGTATTCCTGGAGCTGCGCTCGTCAGAGGCCGTCTGGCACGCCATCAAGATCCTCCAGGTGCGCGGGGCCCCCGCCATCGGCGTGGCCGCCGCCATGGGCGTGGTGATCGGCGTCCAGGAAAGCAACGCCGCGTCCGTGCCGGCCATCCGCGACGCCGTCCGGAAAACGGCCGATTACCTGGCCACCTCCCGCCCGACGGCGGTCAACCTGTTCTGGGCGCTCGACCGGATGAAGGCGACGGCCACCGAGCCCGCCCCCTCGCCCGCCGCCCTGGCGGAACGGCTGGCCGCCGAGGCCGTGCGCATCATGACGGAGGACACCGCCATGTGCCGCGCCATCGGTGAGCACGGGGCCCCGCTCCTGAAGAATATCGAGTCGGTGCTGACCCACTGCAACGCCGGCAGCCTCGCCACCTCCTGCTACGGAACCGCCCTCGCGCCCGTCTACGTGTCCCATGAACAGGGCCACCCGGTCCGCGTCTACGCCGACGAGACCCGCCCCCTGCTCCAGGGGGCCCGCCTGACCGCCTGGGAGCTCCAGCAGGCCGGCATCGAGACCACCGTGATCTGCGACAACATGGCCGCCTGGGTCATGAAACAGGGCAAGGTCGGCGCCGTCCTCGTGGGGGCCGACCGGATCGCCGCCAACGGCGACACGGCCAACAAGATCGGCACCTACGGCGTGGCGCTGCTGGCCGCCGCCCACCATCTTCCCTTCTATGTCCTGGCGCCCAGCTCGACCTTCGACTTCACGCTGGAAACCGGCGAGGGCATCCCGATCGAGGAACGCGACCCGCGCGAGGTCACCCACGGGTTCGGCCGTCCCACGGCGCCCGCCGGCATCCGCGTCTTCAATCCGGCGTTCGACGTGACGCCGGCCCGGCTGATCACCGCCATCGTCACCGAGAAGGGCATCGCCCGGCCCGACTTCACGGTATCGCTCAAACACCTGCTTCAGGGCTGATGGCTCTCATGGATGCGGCGGCCCCCCGCCGTTCACGCAAACGTCCTTTACCCCACAGGAGCATGACCATGGAAAACCGGTTGTTGGCGGGCGCGGCGAAGGCGGCGATCACACCCGAACTGGGCATCCAGATCGCGGGGGACATCGGCCGCCACCGGCCCTGTTCCGAAATCAAGGAACCCCTTTACGCCCGCGCGCTGATCATTAAAAACGGGGACAAAACGGCCTGCGTGCTGTCGCTGGACGTGCTCGCCATCGACAATCCGTGGGCCGATGAAATCCGCAAGCGGGCGCAGGCGCGCTTCGGCCTCGCGCCCGAGGCCGTGATCATCCACATCACCCAGAACCATGGGGCGCCCAGCATCGGCAACCATTTCTGCAAGGATTCCTCCACGCTGATCCCGGAGGCCTACCCCTGGCTTCGCGGCGGGGATCTCCGCTACAACGAGCCCGCCCTGGCCGGCGTGATGGCGGCCATCGACGGCGCGCTCGGCCGGCTGACGCCCGTCAGTGCCTCGTTCGGCCGGGCGGTGGACGGCCGCGTCGCCTTCAACCGCCGGTTCGTGATGCGCGACGGTACCGCCCGCTGCCACCCGCCCTCCTGCAGCCCGAACATCCTCCACGTGGAAGGCCCGACGGATCCCGAAGTCAGCGTCGTGACCTTCAAGGCCGACGACGGCGCCGTCGTGTCCGCCCTGCTCCACCACACCTGCCATCCGTGCAGCGGCTACGGCGGCACCGCGGCCATGGCCGACTGGCCGGGCGCCTGGTGCCGCGAGTTCGAGGCGGAGAACGCCGGGTGCACCCCCCTCGTCATCAACGGCTGCTGCGGCAACATCCACCACACCGACCACCTCAACCCGGACTACCGGATCGACCACCTGCTGATGGGCCGGCGCCTGATGGAATCCACCCGGAAAGCCCTTGCCGCGGCCGTCCCGCTGGAGGCCTCCGCCTTCGGCCTGACGCAGACGATCCTGCCCGTGCCGCGCCGGATGGTGCCGGCGGACGTGCTGGCGGACGCCCGGAAGATGCTCGCGGCTTTCCCCGAGCCCAAGTGGATCAAGGACAGCCGGACGCGCGTGGAATGGGACTGGGTGTATGCCGTCGGCATCGTCGACATTGCCGACGACCGGGAGAAGAGCCCCTGCTATCCCTATGAGATCCAGGCGCTGCGGTTGGGCGACTTCGCCCTCATCGCCCTGATGGGCGAGCCGTTCGTGGAAACGCAGTTGAGGATCAAGAAGGAGTCCGCCTTCCCGTTCACCATGGTGGCGCACATGTGCAACGGCTACCTGGGCTACGTGCCCACCCTCCGGGCCTTTGCCGGCGGCGGCTACGAGACGCGCATCGGCCGCGGCTCGCGCCTGGTGCCGGAAGCGCTGGAGTTGGTGGAAACGGAAGCGCTGAAAATACTGAAGGGATTGCGCTGAGTGTAATCCGGAGGGACGAGC
>CAYZVY010000266.1:0-2512 GCA_964481675.1 uncultured Verrucomicrobiota bacterium | reverse complement strand
ACGGCCTCCAGGTTCAACTGGCGGTACGCGTCCAGGGTCGGGCGCCAGGAGCACTGCATGAAGCCCTTGAGCCGTTTCGGGTCCACCTTCTGGCGGGTATACCGGACCGTGCGCTCGAAGTTGAGCGGCGTGCTCCAGTTGCTGCCCGTGGGAACCTGGTCGTACCCGTGCTTCTCGAGGTCCAGGTAGGCTTGCACGTAGTGCAGCTTTTTGCTGAACGACGCGCCGTAATACCAGTTGCTCTGCAGCACGCTCTTCGGCATGCGCTTCCAGAACAGGTCGGGGTGATTCCACAGATAATCCGACCACACCCAGGCGCGGCAGCCGGCCCGCTCCACCTGGTTCTGGAAGAAATAGAAATCCTTCCACCACAGCTCGAACTGGCGGATCACCACGTAATCGAACGACCGCTGATGGCGCTCGGTCTCCTCGTCCATGCCCAGGTGGAAGAACCGCGGCTTGCCGAACAGCGCGGCGGTCTCGGCAATCACATCCTGGCAGACCCGGTAATAGGCGTCCGTGGAAACGCACCGGCTGTACGGGCCCAGCCAGAGGTCGTGGCAAGTGGAGAAATTCAGCTTGGGAATGGGCTCCATGCCGAGCTTCCGGATCTTGTCCAGCTCCCGATTCAGCCGCGCGGGCGACCACGCGCCCTTGACGGCGAGCTCGGGATGCGACTCGAATTTGACGGCGTCGCCGACATCGATGACCACCATGGTCATGCCGGCCGCGGCCATGGCCCGGATGATCTCGTCCCACAGGCCCGAATCGCACCGGAGGAACGGCTTGTAAACGGTCTGGTTGGCCTCGCGCTCAGGCGTGGAGCGGTCGCTCCACATGTTGTAACTGAGGTGCAGCAGGTTGGCCCAGATCAGGGGCGCGCTCACTTCAGCAGGGCGCCGACGATAATGCCCATGACCATGGAGCCCAGCAGGGCAAAGTTCAGCCGGACATCTTCCAGCTGCCAGGTCAGGATCGGGATATCCACCGTTCCCCGGCAGAGCAGCAACACCACGATGAAAAAGACCATCAGGACCAGCGCCACGATTGTATGCTTGCTCATTCTCGCTCTCCCCTTGTAGCGCCTAGACCGGCGCGACGATTCGTTCCACCACGTTCAGGATCGCTTCCACGGCGGCCAGGCGGCCGCGTCCCTGCGTCCCGCAGGCCAGATCGCCCTCCTCGGGATCCACGATAACGGCCCCGCGGTCGAGCAAAATCTTGAGATTCGCCTGGGTCGCCGCATGCGCCCACATCCTGCAGTTCATCGCGGGCGCGATGACCAGCGGCGCCGGGCAGGCCAGGGCCGTACAGGAGAGCAGGTCGTCCGCGATCCCGTTCGCCAGCTTGGCCATGACGTTCGCCGTGCAGGGGGCAATCACCAGGGCCGTGGCCCGGTCGGCCAGCGAAATGTGCTCCGGGTACCAGTCGTGCTCCCTGGAAAACATGTCCACCGCCACGGGATTTTGGGAGAGCGTGCGCAGGGTCAGCTCGGTGATGAACTCCGTGGCCCCGCGGGTCATGATCACGGACACATCCCAGTTGCGCTTGCGCATCAGCCGGACCAGGTCGGCCGCCTTGTAGGCCGCGATGGAACCGGTCACCCCGAGGACGATGTGTGGCTGTTTTTTCATATAAAGCAGGACAATCTCGTCATACTAGCGGTTCGAAGGAACCGGCGCAAGGCGATTTCGAGCGCCGTTTTGACGGATCCCGTGTTCAGTGCGCGATCAAGGCCAGGCGGCAATGCTCGGCCTCGCGGATGGCCTGCAGCCGGGCCAGCGCAGCGTCGAGGTCGTCGTTCACCACCAGGTAGCGGTACTCCCGCCAGTGCGTCATCTCGTCCTCGGCATTCCGGAGGCGGGCGGCAATCACCTCGGGCGCATCGGTCCCCCTCCCCGTCAGCCGCGCGCGCAAGACCGCGAAGGAGGGCGGCGCGACGAACACGTCCGTATACCCGTTGCGGATCAGGGGATGCGCATCCGGCGCCAGCGCCTGGCGCCGGATCGTGGCCGCGCCCTGCACGTCGATCGCCAGGATGATATCCTGGTTCCGCATGAGCGCCTCCAGCACGGTCTGCCGGAGCGTCCCATACTGGTGGTTGTGCACGACGGCATGCTCCAGGAACTCGCCCCGGGCCACGCGGGCCGAGAACTCGGCATCGCCGAGAAAATGGTAGCTGGAGCCCGGCACCTCGCCCGCCCGGGGCTGGCGCGTCGTGCAGGAGACCGAGGCCACCAGGTGGCGGGACCCGGCCAGCCACCGGCCGCACAGCGTGGTTTTCCCGGCGCCGGAGGGGGCCGACATGACGATCAGCAGCGGCCGCCGCAGGGCGGGCGCGTCGTCAAACTGGCTTTCGGCGGCGGGCCGGGGGCTACTCGACATTCTGCACCTGCTCGCGGAAGCGCTCGAGTTCGGTCTTGAAGTGGATCACCTGGCGCGAAATCGCCAGGTCGTTGGCCTTGGAGCCGATCGTGTTGATTTCCCGGAACATCTCCTGGGCCAGGAAGTC
>CAYZVY010000265.1:0-5977 GCA_964481675.1 uncultured Verrucomicrobiota bacterium | reverse complement strand
GCGTTTCGTCTCTTTGATGACAAATCTTTGTCAATGAAGATCGTAAAGAAGAAAAGAACGCCCCCTCCTGAACCCTGAACCCCGAACCCTGAACCCTTTCTCTCTCCCTGTCAGGGCGATTCCGGCGGCAGAATGGAGTCGGCGTCTCCCATGTCGGCGCCACCGCCGCGGGGAATTCCCATCAGCTTGCGGCTGCGATCGAGGGCCTTGTTCTGGATGGGGGCGAAGCCGGGATCGTCGCGGATGACAGCCATCGCCTCACTGCCTCCCGTCTTGATGGCCATTTCCAGAGCGCGGACGGCGGCTTCAGTCTGCTTCTGCATCATCAGGATCGACGCCTGGTCCAGCCACGCCTTCCAGTCCGACGGTTTCAGCTTCAGGTACTCGGCCATGGGGGCGACCATGCGGTCCGGCCGCTCGGCCGCGGCGTACATTTGCGCGATCCTCAGGTAGATGTCCGGCGGCGTATTCGCCGTGCGGTTGGCCATAAACTGGGTCAGCGCCGTGTCCATCTCCTCGTAATCCTTCGAGCGCTGGCACATTTCGGCGACCTGAAGGTAGATGCGCGGATCGATTCCCTTGTTGGCAAGAACGCGGCGCAGCATCTCGCCATACAGGCCCTTCTGGCCCGCCTGGTAATAGAGATCCGCCAGTTCGAGCGCGGTCTTGATGTCGACCTGGCCCTTGGTGCGGCGCGTCTCCAGTTCCCGGATGCGGCGTGTGAGATCCTCGATGCGCTCGAGGTACGCGACAAACTCGGGCACCTTGGTGTTGCCCGGATCCTGGCGTCCGAAATCCTGCATGAGGTCGCGCGCCTCTCCGAAGCGGCTCATGCGCATGAGCACTTCCTGGACGAGGCGGAAGTTGGCCTCCGGGCTCAGGGGGTAGAGCATGCGGGCTTCGTGGAACGCCGCTTCGGCGTCGGGCAGGCGCATGCGGCTGGCATAAAGCCCGGCGATGGCGCTGCGCAGCTTCGAGAACGACTTGCGGGCCACGACGTCGCGCAGGAAGCGGGTGTCGCTCATAAGGCGTCGCGTGTACCAGTCCCAGAAGTCCGAATCGCTCCGGACAAGAGCGGGGTCCAGGTCGAGCTGCCGCGAGTTGATCTTCATGATCAGCCCATGCGGCGTCAGGTAGGGGTACATCCAGGGAATGACGTAGCTTTCCTCGACGTAGAAGTCGTGCCGGTAGCTGTTGCGCTTGAAGATGTCCTCCGCAAGGATGCCGTTGATCTCCATCACGCCCAGCGCTCCGCTGACCTGCACGCGCCCGTTCTCGATGGTCAGATCCGCGTTGCGCGACCGCTTGCCGCTGTTGACCTCGTCCACGTAGCGCTGGAAGGCCCGGGCGCTGTCCGGCTGGGCCGGAATCCAGATCTGGTCCCCGTAGAGGTCGCGCATGACGCTCATGTACGTGTTGTCGGCCAGCGCGTTTTGGGTGATCAGGTACACGTCTTCGCGGACGCGGGCCGAGTAGATCATGTAGGTCGGCACGAAGCGTCCCGGGTCGGTGCCGCCGTAGAAGATGGCGTCGGGGCCCATCGGGGGCGGATAGGTCGGGTCGGGCAGAGGCTCCTCGCCCTCCTCGAGCTCTTCCGAGATCGCGTCGGCCCCGCGCAGCTGGTAGTTGCCGAACTGCCAGCCGAAATCATGCCCGTTCTGTTCGGCGCCACCGACCCTGCGCACCTGTTCGGCGTTGTTTGCATTCTGGTGGATGGGCATCAGGGGCAGCAGCAGGGCGACCCCGACGGCCAGCCAGGTCATGACCCGGCGCCCGCGGAAGACCGTGTCGACGAAGGCCAGGCCGAAGATCAGGCCGTAGCCGACCCAGAATGCGTACAGCGCGTGCGAGGAGATGAACTTCACGCGCTGGATGAACATGTCCTGGATGTCGCCCTTCGGGTTGGCCAGCGCGATCAGCACCAGGCTCATGGCCAGGAAGCCGAACAGGGTCGAGATAAGCCACTGCTGCGACGCATGGTCGATGGTCATGCGGAACTGGTGGCGGCTGTCCATCAGCCAGACCACCAGGATGACGGCCAGGACCGGAATCAGCATGAGGGACACCAGGCCGGCCGCCTGGAGCATGATCAGCGTGCCCTGGCCGGCGGCCAGCTGCGCCCCCGTGCGCAGCGGCTCCAGCACCTTCAGGGCCCCCATCGAGAGCATGGTCATGTACAGCAGGATGATGCCGACCGCCCCCACCAGCACCAGCGCGACCGTAACGCGCTCGGGCATCAGCGTGCGCGCGGAGCCAGGCAGCTTGCGGATCATCTCGAGGGCCTGGCTGATGAACAGCGCCAGCCCGCCGGCAGCCAGCAGCAGGAGGATGCCGAGGGAAAGCATCTTGTACACCGGGGCGAGGAGGCCGATCTCGCCGATGAAGAGGCGCTCGGCGAAGGCGAGGACCGAGGCGGCGACCGCCAGGGGAAGGGCAAGGTACAGGGCCCGTATGCGGCGGCTGCGGATCGTTACCTGCCAGACGGTAAAGGGCAGGAAGCCCAGCAGGGCCATGGGCAGGCTGAACTGCTCCCGCAAGTCCGTCAGGAAATCCCCGATCACGTACACGAACTCCATCGAAAACACGTCGGCCGGAGCGATCTTCTCATACTGCCCGCGCGTGATGGCGTGCTTGAAGCCCTCCCAGGTGCGGGGGTAGGCCCAGTTCATCGGCGGGTTGCGCAGGTCCGAGGCCAGCGGCATGTAGGCGTAGAACGAAAGGCCGAACTCCACCATGAGGATGGAGATGGCCACGGTGCGCCCCCGGGGCAGGAACAGCCACCCGAGGCCGAGGACGACGACATTGAGCGTCGCGTAGAACGCGAACCAGAACGACAGCGGGTGGTAGAGGCTGAAGAGTCCACCCTTGCGCAGCAGCACGGCCAGCGCGAGGTTGATCGAGATCAGGGCCGTGGCCAGCACGTAGCCGCCGGGAAGCGAGCAGGACAGCAGGGCCGTCGCGCCCATGGCCGCCGCAAAGGCGAGGTAGTAGGGGCGCCAGTTCATGACCTGCGAGGAGTCCATGTCCGGGCGCGCCGCCGCCGAGGGGAAGTTCGCCAGCAGGAGCAGCAGCACCAGCACGCCGGCGGCCATGAGCACCAGCGGCAGCATCGGCTGCCGGCCGGGACGCGTCGTGAGACGGGCGGTCACGGCCATGGCCACAATGAAGGTCAAAGCCAGAAGGATGCCCCCATAGAGCACGGGAGGCGCGGAGAGGGGCGTGTGGCTGAGCAGCCAGTCGTAGCCCTCCCCGTCGTACGCGGGCAGGTGCGGGAAGTTGACCATCGGCGGCTGGCTGGCGAGGTTGCAGATGACCAGGATGACGGCAAAAGGCGTGCCCACGATCAGGAAGTCCCTGAACAGGTCGATATCCTTGAGCATCACCGCCACCATCAGGGCCATGACGGCCAGCAGCAGGACCTGGTAGTTCGTCAGCCCTAGCCCGAAGACAAAGGCGGCCACGAAGAGCACCTTGTCGTTGGGCCGCCGCAGCCAGCGGTAGGTCAGCAGAAAGACGAGGGCCAGGAAGAACGCGTTCAGGCTGTACACTTCGACGATGGTCGTCTGGGACCACATGACCGGCGCAAACGCCAGCAGGAGGCTGCCGACGACGCCGCCGGTCCAGCCGATCAGGTTGTCGGTGCGCCCGTCAGCGGTGTGGGTTTCCGCGCGCGATTCGGCGAGCAGGTCGCTGCCGGATCGGCAGATGAGCATCGCCGTAATGCCGCAGGCCAGCGCGCCGAAGACCACCGACACCAGCGTGACGGCCCAGGCCGGGTTCGGCTGACCGCGGAACGTGACGAACCAGAAGATCTTGGTGAAGAGCCACGAGATCATCGTCCAGATCGGATAGCCCGGAGGATGCGGCACTCCCAGGTAGTCGCCGGCCACGGCCAGCTCGCCGGAGTCTTCCAGAGAGACCGTCGGCGCCATCGTATAGAAGAACACGCCGAACGAAACGAGGAAGGCGGTCCAGAAGGCCTTCCAGTCGATGGGGCGGAAGAACCGCCCGGCCGGCGCATCGAGAACGGGCATCGGTGTTGACGAGTCCATCAGGGGTACACTCCACTAGTGGGGATGAAATGTAACCGCTTGCGGCGCCGTGTTCAAGCTCGCCGGGAATCCGGTTCGCGGCGGACGATGAAAGGCTTTTCGGACGGGGCGTACGACAGGGCGCTGCCGCCAATGAACTCGCGCAGAATCGAAATCCCGGGGACGCCCCGGTCCTCGGCCGGCAGGAAGTTGAGCAGGAACTCCGTCAGGCGCCTCGCCTCGGTGTACTCGGGCTGGTCCGGCTTGACCTGGCACAACAGGGGCTCGGCCAGCCTTTTCAGAACGGCCAGCTCGTAGTCCAGCGCCGAGTTGAACGTGGCGTCGGCCTCGCGCTGAAAAGGGAAGATCCAGCGCTTCTCGCCCCGCCGGACCGAGGCCCACATGCGCAGCGTGTGCAGCGCCGAGTGCCCGCGGTGCCGGTGATCGCGAACCAGGCGGCGCAGCAGACGGTTGTCGGTGGTGGAGATCCGGTTGTTCGAGTCGACGCTGAGCTGGGTCAGCGCGCTGACGTAGATCCGGAACTTCTGGAGGGCCGGCACCAGGTGCGTCAGCTGGGGGTTCAGCCCGTGGATGCCCTCGACGATGAGGACCTGTTCCGGATGCAGACGCATCGCCTCTCCGGTCCATACGCGCCGTTTGCGGATGAAGTCGAACGCCGGGCGCTCGACTTCGTTCCCTTGGATCAGTTCGATCAGCTGGCGGTTGAACAACTCCAGGTCGACGGCCTCGATGTGCTCGTAATCGGGGTTGCCGTCCTCGTCGCGCGGGTTGAGGTCTTCGCCGACGAAGTAGTCGTCGGTCCCGATCGTGACGGGCTGGAGCCCGTTGACCAGCAACTGCGTCGTCAGGCGCTTGGCGAACGTGGTCTTGCCCGAAGAGGACGGGCCGGCCACCAGCACGATGCGCACGCGGTCGCGGGCGGCGGCGATCTGATCGGCGATGCTGGCCAGCTTCTTTTCGTGCAGCGCCTCGCTGGTCTGGACGAAGCGGTCGAAGTTGCCTTCGGCGATGACCTCGTTCATCCGGCCGACCGTATTGACCCCGAGGATCCGGCCCCAGTCCTTGTGCTCCTGGAAGATGTGGAACAGCTGCGGCTGGTCCTCAAAGGGGGGAATGACGTTCGGGTCGGATCGGTCGGGCAGGTGCAGCACGAAGCCCGGCGGGTAAAGGAGGAGCTGAAAGCGGTCCAGAAGGCCGGTGCGGGGCGCCAGCGGCCCGTGCGCCAGGTCCGAAAAGGTCCCGCAGCGGTGCATGACCACGCGCGGCGGGTTGCGGTGCCGCAGCAGGTTCAGTTTGTCGCGCTGCCCGGAGAGGGTGAAGGCGCTGACGGCATCGCAGTAGGCGACCTTGCAGCGGTCGATCGGCAGATCCTGCGCCACGAGGTCCCGCATGCGGCGGTCGATGCGCTCCAGTTCGTCCGGGCGGATGCCATGGCTGTTGCCGTCGCGGGTGTGAAAGCTGCAGTAGAGCCCAAGCCCGAAGGAGTGCTCGACGGAGAAATCGGCGTCCGGCGCCGCGTCGCGCACGGCCATGCCGAGCAGAAAGCACAGGGAGCGGCGATACACGCGCCAGCCGTGGGCATCGGATGCGTTCAGGAACCGTACGTGGCTGTTGACGCTGAGGGGGTAGGAGAGAGACACGAGGTCATTGTTGACCAGCGCCGCGATCCACGGCAGCCCGCTCGCCGCCGGCGCGGGCGCCAGCGCGCCGACCGGCGTGTCGCACGGCAGCACGGCGGACTCCCCGCCCTCGATCGCGACGCTGATCCTGCACTCCATATGCGCCCCGTCCCCCACTGAACATGTGGGGGAATCATGTGCCCAAAGGAGTGGACGGTCAAGCTGCTTCCCCCGACAGTCGCTTCACCTGGCGCATCTTTGAGCTTGCACGTTGAGGGTGCGCCCCTGCCCACGCCCTGAAGGCGG
>CAYZVY010000264.1:0-5995 GCA_964481675.1 uncultured Verrucomicrobiota bacterium | reverse complement strand
TCCTTGCCCGAAAACGTGGTCAGGATGCCGCCCTCGCGGTCCGGCTGCAGAAACGCTTCCTGCTTCTCGGCCGTGGCGCCCGTCAGCGGCTGGAACCAGTGCGAGAAATGGGTCGCCCCCCTCTCCATGGCCCACGTCTTCATCGCATCGGCCACCTCGTCGGAAATCGACGGGTCCAGCGTCTCCCCCTTCAGCAGGGTGCTGGTGATGGACTGATAGGCCTTTTCCGAAAGATAATTCCGCATGGTCTTCAGGTTGAAAACCAGGGAACCGAACTGCTCCACCATCCCGTTGCCGGCCGTCTTGCTCGTTGTCGCCATAATCACTCCTGCGTCTCATGCGGACGCGGCATGCGTCCGTCCCTTTATCCATAAGCAGACGGCATGCCAAAACCGTTAAAAAAGCAATCCTACCCCCCAGTCCTGTGCATTTCAAGCCCTTACACACCGGAAAAACCATTTTCAGGGGGGGGCAGCGGTGGCAATAAGACATATTTGTCTTATGGGCCCCATGGAAACTACAAAAATGTATTACCTGAGTTTGATCAGCAGCACCAGCAGGAAGGGGATCAGGATCGCCTGCAGGAGGGAGAAGCGCATCAGGACCTGGGCGTTGGACCACTTCAGGTGTTTCCGGCAGTGGTCGTGGAGGGGAAACCGGAACTTATGCAGCAATTTCACGGGAGGGCTGGCCGTGTCGGCCGCGATTTCGAACCCCATCCGCTTCACGATCTTCAGGAGGGCCAGCTTGATGAGCCCGGTGCCGCCGTTGGCCAGGATGATGGGGCAGGCCACCAGGATCAGGAAGGGATTGCCGGACGCCATCACGGCCACGCCCATCAGCAGGCCCAGCGGCCGCGAGCCGGCGTCCCCCATCAGCATCTGGCTGGGCTCGGCATTGAACCAGAGGTAGGCCGTCAGCGTGCCAATAAAGGTGAACACGAGCAGCGCCCACTGCGCCCCCTCGGGATTATGGGTGATCAGCAGATACGCCGAAATCGCCTTGTGGCCCACCACGCCATAGAGGAGCCCGCCCAGGTAGAGAAGGGACAGCAGCGAAAGCGTGCCGGCCAACCCGTCCACGCCGTCCGAGCAGTTCGTGGCATTGATGGCAAACCACATGACGGCGCTGGAAATCGGAATGAAGAGCCAGGGCGATACCAGGAAATCGCCCTTCACCAGGGGCAGCCACATGCGCACCGATTCGAACTGGCACAAGGCGATGCTGGCCACCGCGCAAATCAGCAGGTCCAGCAACCCCTTTTTGAGCGCCCCCCAGGGCAGATGCGCGGAATCGTCCAGAAAACCCGTCAGCATGGCCACAAACAGGCAGACGATTACCTCCCACACCTTGAGCGAAGGCGGCATCAACAGCGCCAGGACCGGCAGGGTGAACAGCATCAGGAGCAGCCCGACGCCGGTCGGCTTGCCCTTGCTGACATGGCCGCCTTCCACCAGGATTTTCCCGCGATCGCGCGGCACCAGCGAGAAAAAGGCCTGCTTTTCCAGCAAGACCCAGGTCAGAACGGCCGCGCCAAACGCGCTCAGGCCGATCAACACCGTATAGGAACTCAACAGGCGGAACGGGCCGAACCAGCCCGCCAGCCACTTTGAAAGCACCACCAGCATAAGTCCCCCATGAAAGTGAACAGGACTCTATATCCAGACTGGCGGGCGCGTCAATCAAGAGTGTGAACTATTACGAGGGAAGCGGGCCGTGCGGGCTCCGCAAGCGGAGCCCCTACACCGTTCGAACCTGTTTATGCGCCGGGTGTAGGGGCGGTGCTTGCGCCGCCCGGTTCATCCAGCCCCGTCCTCAGCCGTGCCAGGCAATCCACCGACGCCTCGGCCATCGTGCCGTCCTGGAAAATGATCGTATTGAAGGTGATCGGCGCCTGGCTCCGGCGGCACTGGCGTGCATAGTCCAGCAGCGCGCTGTCGGAAAAGCGCGGCGGACTCGGCGGCCGGTCGTTGCGCGCGAACACCCACCCCGGATCGTCGAGGCAAACCCACCCGTGCCACTGGAGGCCGTTCGGCAGGAACCGGCCGGCCGGCGCCACGGTCAGGTCCGCCAGCTCACCAGTCCAGTAATCCTGGTGCGTCGTATAAAGATGCGTCTCCGCAATGCCCGCGTTGTAGGTCACCAGCCGCTCCGGATACCCCGTCTTCGCGGCCGCGGTGTACCGCTCCCAGGGAAACGGGAAGCCGGTCATGTCCGTCGTCGTCATGTTATGGGGCCCCCGGGGGTCGAGCGCATACGCGCTGTCGAACCACCACGCTTTCACCAGGCTGCCGTAGCGCCCCCCCAGCTCCCCGATGATCGCGCACAGGTTGTCGGCCAGCCGGCCCTTGTCCGGCGCGTGATACCCCGAGGCCTGTTCCCATTCCGGATCGTCCCCGTGATTGCAGGAATGGTTGTAATAGACGATCAGCGGCTTGCCCCGCGCGTCCAGGCCCCGGGCGATCTCCCCCAGCAGATCGCGTGTCGCCGTGCGGCCGGGCAGGATCGCGTCCAGCGCGGCGTTCGGACAGGGCAGCTTCTGGAGCGCGTGGGCGGCCGTGAACAGCACATAGTCCGCGCCGCTGTTCACCACCCCGTCCAGGAACGCGTCGAGCCGGAACGCCTCCACGGCTTCCGCGAACGGAAGCGGGGCCCCCTGCCGCGGCATCGACTGCGCCGTCCAATGAAAGCCGATGCCGTAGGTGCAGTCCGCCAGCCAGCGGGTGGACGCGCGATGGTAGCGCTCGGCGTCGTCCTTCTCCTTCCGGTAGCGCAGGTACAGCTGCTCCACCTTGGCCCGCGCCCACGGCGTCTTCCGCAGGAACGTCAGGCTGGACTTCACGCTGGGATCGTTCTTGAAGCAGTTGAGCCGCACGCGCGCCGCCACCTCCTCCCACCCCAGCACGTCAACCAGCTCGGTCAGCATCGCCTCCAGCGTGATGCCGTGCAGCGGGTTTTTCGGCTGGAGTTGCATGGGCTGGACTTTACTCATGTCATTATTTTGAAGGTTTTTCACAGCTCGAATAACCCTTGCTCGTGGAGCGGCCTCATCAAAGCCGCGACATAATGCCAATTGAAAAATGCTTCGGTAGCCGTTTCGTAAAGAGAATTGAACACCGCGTAATGGCCCTCGAGACGCCTCGGTAAACCGGCAACCCGGTCCGGGGCATATCGATAGGGGGCAAAACTTAAACCGCCGCTTCGCAGCAGGGCCGCAACAAGCGCCGCACGCGATGCCGGAAGCCGCGCCGCTTCAATTGAAAATTCCTCATGCGTCAACGTCGGATTGATGGCGCCAATTCCCGCAACAAGAATTCCCCGATTCACTGCACTCCAGGCCCTCTCACCCGTTAAGCCCAACTGGCTGACACGAAAGGCCGTCCTTAAGCTATCATCCAATGCTTGATTCCGGTTGAACAGATTGCGTCGAAAACCATTTTCAGCATCAAAACTGGCTTCATGGGCTTGCCCGACATGCCCGAGTTCCGTCGCCAATGGAACGAGCACGCCAACATCGAACATCTGCTTGATGATCTGTTGCGCCAGATTGCTTTTATATTTGACGCCAACCGTCTCGGGAGCAAAGGCCGTCAGCTTATCGCCCAGGAGCCCGTTAATTGTAGGCACTCTGACACTCGGAGGATCCACTGCCTCCACAAAGGAGGCGGTAACCGGTTTCATTTCGATAAAGGGATGCGCGACATGCTCCAAAACCACATCCAAAAGCACAAACGGTTCCGGATTATGGGCATCAAGCGGGTGATAGTAGAAGCGAAAATGCTTCCTTCTGGGACGTCGATCCGGATTCCTCTCGTCTTCCTCCCATCGAATAAACCTTGGAGGAACCGCTAGCCGATCAAGCGTGCGAAGAATCTGCTCAAGTGGATCGGTACAGACAATATCAACATCAACGGAAATTCTCCGCAACTGAGCGAGATGCAGCAACATGCACGTTCCGCCCTTGAACATGAACCTCAACCCGCTTCCCGCCAGACGCTCCAGCAAGGCAAGGGCATAGATGCTTTTTTCAAGCGCAATGTCAGAGCAATGTGGCATAACCTGCCGTTTTTCAGCAATCCACTCAGCCGTAAAGCACCTATCTGCAATCACTTGCGCCTTTCAATATACCATCTTAGAAAAAGACTAAATTTCTAAGATAGTCTATTCAAACACGTGATAAGCTCCACATTGATCTTGCCTATCCCAGCCAGCATCTGGAGCTTGCCGATATTGATCCGCCCCCCCTCTGCCGCACGTGAACAGATCGTCTCCACTTCGCCTAAGTCCATGATAGACAGGCTCTTAGCCTCACGGTAAAGATCAATGAGAATTACTTCAATGGGGAAAAGGTGATTCTCCGGCAGGGATGCTGGTTTCCGCGAAGGCCGGATAACCACGGTTTTGTCCCGTAAGGAAAAGACCGTGCGCATTTCCTTCTTGCCTAAATCCGTATAAACATTCCACCCTCCCGAGCGCAAGGATTCGAAAACAGGACGACAGGCATCCTTTCCGACATGCACAAAGGTGACGAACTTGTTAAAAACATGCTGGGAATACCCTTTGATTTGTTCGGTGGACCAGCATCCAAACCGGAGCAAAGGGTATTTCCCCTTCAGCAATCCGACAACCTCTTCAACTGGCCGTTCATCCAGGACGAACGATTTGACGATCGTGGAATACCACCCCTTGCCGGCATCCTGAATAAAGTCGCCGGCCATCAGTTCGGACATGTATTGCTTGAGCGTGCTTTCTCCCGATTCGATCTGCCGGGACTTCAACCAATCACGCACATGCCGGATATGAAAGTATTTGGACTTCTTTCCCAGATCGGAAAGACATTGCGTGCGAAGAACGTCCTTTAAAGGACGGTTCGCCGAAAAGAATGTCGAGGTGGTCGATTCCATTGAGCCATTCCTTTTACGCATCATAGGCGTAAATGGTGAAATAGGCCGAAACGACAGATCGTTTAGACCCTGGCTTGATTATAGCCTTTAGAAAATCCGCCACTGAACCTCGAGTGTGGTTGTCGCGCAGGCCGGAGCTATTTGATGGTGTTGACATTAACTAACTGGGATAGATATTGCTTGGATATTACGGAAATCAGATGATGATGACAAGCGTTGATAAGGTCTCATGAAAGCATTTCCGGATCCCCGTGTTCAAGGGTTTATTTCGGGCGTTTCAGCCGATGCCTTGATCCCGAAATACAGGTACGCCATGGTGATCGCGAAAAACCAGAGCGACTGGAAGGGGACGGCCCATCCGGCCAGCTGGAACACGGTTCCCAGCAGGATGCAGGGCGTCACCGCGACCGCCGTCAGGCGCAGCAGCTCGCCGTAGGCGCGCCGGCTCCCGCACCACTGGGCGAAGAGCAAGCCGATGGCCGCATACACCAGCAGCTGGATCATCCGGAAAAGGAAGGAGGCCAGGACGACGAAGGGATAGGCCACCGGAACGGCCCACCTGACCGCGATGGCCATCCAGTGGTTGATCAGGTCGCGGGTCAGCGTGAAATCCTCTTTCATGCCGCGAAAGCTGAAGGATCGGGTCTCGATCTTGTTTTTCTGGTAGATCAGCTCCGTTTCGGTCACCAGGATCCTGGCATCGGTGTCCGCGAGGGATTTGACCTGTCCCGTCATGTCGAAAATCGCGAGCTTCTGCCCCGTTTCCGGCTCCGTGACGACGTACGGCTGGGACTCGTCGATGGACGCCTTGCCGTCGCGGATCGTGACCTCCGGGATCTGGTTGATGATCTTGGGAGCCTCCCGGGCGACATACTGGGAAAAGTCAAGCTGCGCCACGACCATGAGGGGAATCCAGCATACGGCCAAGAGGAACAGCAGGTACCCGAACCCGGTGCCCCGCCACCGGTGGCACGCGTCCTGGTACAGGGCCTTCGAAAAGAAAGCCATCACCGGCACATGGAAAATCGTGTATCGTTTCATGGCGCTCTCCCGGTTGATCCCCAGTTCCTCATTCCGCCCCGATTGTGCCA
>CAYZVY010000263.1:4836-6075 GCA_964481675.1 uncultured Verrucomicrobiota bacterium | reverse complement strand
GCGGCCGATTCAACGGCTGGTACCGCGGGCGGCATTTTCGCCATACGAGGCGGGGGCGGTGCCGTTGCTGAATCCGCCGGTGGCGCCGGATGCGGCGCCGAGGGGGCCTTTGATGGAGGGGCCGGTGCAGCCGGTGGAGGGATTTTCGGAGGTGGTGGCGGAGAATGTACCGCTGCTGGACCAGGGGCCGTTGCCGACAAGCATCTTCGCGCCGGCACGGCGGGCGCAGTTGGGACCCACGACGAAGGCGGCGGAGGCGATGGCGATCAATGTCCGCGACCAGGCGGCCTGGGATGCGCAGGTGGCGGCGTTGCGGGAGGCGAAGCGGAATCCGCCACCGCGGGAGCGGGAAGTCCGGGAGCCGGGAGAGGAGAGCGCGAAGGCGAAGGCCAAGCGGATCTCGCTGAAGGCGTTCATTGCGAAGGATGGGGCGGAGGTGGTGCATCCGCTGCTGGAGCACATGGCGGCGGTGGGTTCGCTGGTGGGTCCGCCGAAGAATGGCTACAAGAACAAGGGGGAGTACGATTCGTGGCGGGCGCTGGTGAAGGATTTTCCCGAGATCGGGATGAGGGCCGGGCGGCGGGGCGGATTGCCAATCGACATCGCGGCGGCGGAGTTCGGGATGGAGCCGGAGCAGTACGTGGAGGCGATCCGGCGGGAGTGGATGGAGTTCAAGGAGTGGCGGGCGAACAACGGCAAGACGGACGCGCAGTTGCAAGAGGAGTACGAGGCGGACCGGGCGGAGGCGAACCTGACGGCGCCGGCGACGCGGCTCCCGGGCGAGTTGCAGGACGGGGACGTGGTGCGGACGGCGGACGGTCAGTGGCGGCGGGTGGACCGGAGCGAAACGGACGTGGTGTTGCTGCGTGACGGTACGGACATTCCGCTGCCGGCGGACGGGGAGCCGGTGGACCTGGCGGCGCACGTGCCGGCAGGAGAGCCGGGGATCGTGGAGGCGCGGGAGGCGTACCGCGAGCAGGAGAAGAAGATTTGGGCGGAGGCTGAGCGGGAACGGATCGCGGCGGAAGAAGCGGGGGAAAAGGTCATTGGTCAGGAGTCATTGGGAGAAGCGGACCCGGTGACGGAAGCGGCGATGCGGGCGCTGGGGATGGAGCCGGAAGCGCCGACGGCGGGAGACGGGGAAACGCTCAACGCTCAACCCTCAACGCTCAACGCTCGAGGGGAGACGGGAACGGAGGCGCCGGCGGCGGATGTAGATGCGGCGGCGGGGGCGGCGGG
>CAYZVY010000263.1:0-4736 GCA_964481675.1 uncultured Verrucomicrobiota bacterium | reverse complement strand
GATGCGGCGGCGGGGGCGGCGGGACAGTCGGGAGCCGTGACGTTGCCGGCGGGAGTGCCGGAGGGGATGCGGCGGGGATTGCGGCGGTTGGGGGCGATGTTCTCGCCGAACCGGGGAGTCGGGGAGCAGACGTATGGGCTCTATAACCAGATGCAGCGGAGTCTGGAGGCGGCGCGAATGGCGGGACGGGAGGCGCGCAACCGGGTCCGGGGAATCGTGACGGAGCTGGAGGGGGCGCACGGGCGGGCGGGCGTGATGCAGGCGTTGCGGGAAGTGGAGGAGGGAGACTTGACGCCGGCGGAATTTTCGGCGCGGTTTGGGCTGCGGGCGGGGAACGAGGCGGAACGGTATCTGGGCGTGATGGTCCGCGAGACGGAGCGGATGAGTCAGAAGATACTGGCCTGGCAGGGGAGGTCGAAGGATGCCCGGCGGGCGGCGGCGGACATGCACTTCTATCAGACCAGGGCATATTTAATACATGCGCTGGGAGATGGCTACGCACCGCCGGAGGCGGCGCGGCGGGCGGCCGTGATCGAGATCGAGGCAGGGCTGGCAGACGCCGTGCAGAGGCTGGCAGGGCGGGCTACGGCGGTACGGGGCAAGCGTGGCGGATTGGACGTGATCAACTGGCTGAACACGGGGGACGAGACGTTTATCCGGCATGCGGCGCCGACACGGCAGGATGCGGCCCGGGTGTTGCGGCGGCAGTGGCTCGAGCTGCGGGGGTTGATCGACGGGTTGACAGTGACGGGGGACCACGTGACGGCGGCGCTGAATGCGGCGGCGGCGGCGCGGGCGGCGGACGGGTATGTGGAGTTCTACCTGAACCGTTCGCAGCAGCGGGGCGAAGGGGCGGCGGGGAACGGTGGGCCGGGGATCGAGACGGCGCACTTGCGGCATAGGTTCCTGGAGGGGGCGTTTCGTCAGCTTTACGGGGAGATTACGGATCCGGCCTACCGGGCGCAGATCACGCGGGAGGTGCAGGCGCGGATGCTGGCGGAAATGACGTTCTTTGAGAGGCTTTTTGCGGAGAGCGAGGGGACGGTGTGGGCGATGCAGCCGGATATCGCGAAGGGGATTATGGAGCCGCTGGGCAATAAGGACATCCCAGAGGACCGGAAGCGGTTCGGGGACATGGCGGGGCGGTTTGTGACGCGGGAATTCAAGGAGCTGATCGACGCTTCGCAGAACAAGGGAGGGACGCACCGGGTGATGTCGGCGATCTACTTCGCGCCGATGGGGATGCAGCGGATGGGGAAGCTGCTGGCGCCGAAGACGATCGGGCGCAACTACATCACGGCATTGACGGGGCTGGCGCTGGAGACGGGAGACGTGTTTTTGCCGGGGTACTGGGGCGCTTTCGGGGAGGGGCACAAGCTGGCGGTGGACTATGCGCGAGGGAGGCCGGAGGCGATCCGGCGGGTGGCGCAGTTGGTGGAGCTGGGTGTGTTTCAGCCGGGGGCGAGCAGCTACACGGCGGACATGCAGGCGGCGCTGGGGTCGGCGGGGAAGCGGATGAAGAAGATGGGCAAGGCGGTGACGGAGGCCTACACGTTCATCGACTTCCCGACGAAGTTCGCGGCGTTTGAGGCGCGCAAGCGGGCGGGGATGACGGACAAACAGGCGGCGCAGCACGTCATGGACATGTACCAGAACCGGGCGCGGACGCCGGCGGTGGTGGGCAAGGTGTCGCGGATCGGGCTGGCGGACTATCTGTCCTACACTTACGATAGCGGGCGAATGGCGGTCAATTCGCTGAAATTCGCGGTACAGGAGGCGAAGCAGGGGAGGGTGTTGCCGATGTTCGGATGGATCACGGCGCGGTCGATATTCGCGCTGGCCTCGGTGCAGGCGACGCAGATGCTTTCGAAGGCGGCCGGGGCATTCTATGCGGAGGTCGGGCGGGCGTTGCGGGGCGAGGACGACGACGACAAGAAGAAGGGCAAGGCGCGGACAAAGGCCGGCATAACGCCGCTGGACGGGGCGCAGCTTTCGCGGATGCGCAACCTGGTGATGCCCTACGACGCGCACACGCCGTTGCTGGCCTGGCGCGAGGAGCAGGGGGGCAGGCTCTACCAGGTGGGGTACACCATCGCCGGCGGGCAAAGCGCGTTCCCGCTGGAGGACATCATCCTGGGGTCGATGCAAAGCACAAAGCACGGCGAGGGATTCATGGATGGCGTGGCGGCCGCGGCGATGAACATGGTCGACGAGGGCATGTACGTGGACGCCTGGGCGCGGGCGATCGGTGGGAGCAGCTTCGACGGCAAGCGAACGCCGACCGGCAAGGGACTGTGGCATGCGCGGCCGGGGACCGAGGACCCGCAGCGGGCTCAGATCGTTGAGGATGCCGTGCTGGGGTGGATCGTCGACATGGCGCCTAATTACCCGGCGCAGATGTTCCGCGATTTGATGCGGCGCGAGCGCGAGCAGCAGGCCGGAGTGGAGGCGTCGGGGATATTCGCGCGGCGCCAGTTGACGAACGCCGAGATTGTGAGCCGTCAGCACCGGCTGGTGAGATCCTACACGCTGAACCGCAGCGAGATGAACGCAGCGGTGCGCGGCGCGATCCGGCCGCAGATGGAGGCGCTCGAGCGGACGCGCGCCATCATCAACCAGGCGGCGAACCAGAAGATCGAGAAAGGCGGAGTGCTGCCCAAAGTGGCCCAGCAAGCCGAGTCAGCACAGGATGTCCGCGAGCGCTACATGGATGCCGTAGCCGAGGTGCTGAACTCCGCCGAGCAAATAGCGCCGGAGTGGTTCAACAAGGGCGCCAACATGGTCCTCTTGACCGAGGCGGGATTGCCGCAGTGGGACGCCTTGCAGGTGCTCGCCAGAACCACGAACAAGGAAGCCGGAACACGGTATGCGCCAAACCCAAAGGTCAATCCGATGCAGTCCAGGATGTACCAGCAGTTGACAAAGTGACGCGCCGGCGCTAACCTTTGCCCATGAACTCAAGACGGGCATTTGCGGCCGGCTGGGTGGTCGGCGTGGTGTTAATGGCGGTGGTGTGGGCCTTCTGGTACAAGGCGATCACCGGGAGCAACGCCAAGCACGAGCACCTTTACGGACGGTGGCGAACCGCTCCGGCACTCATAAGCAACGGGGCGGCCTATCCAAACAACGAACGCTTCTGTGTGAAATGCGGTTGGCGTGACTTCAGAATTAACCTTCCAAACATAATTCCTCCACCGTAAAAGCGTGCAGCTTGTTGTCGTTTTCACCGTCCGGTATTTCTTAAATGGTTGCACTGCAACCCCCGTCAATTTTAAAACCCGGTTCTTTTAATCACGGGGTCGCGGGTCCGATCCCCGCGCGGCCTACCACTCTAAAACCCCAGTAAATCACTGGTTTTCTGTTGAAATCTTTCCCCTTGCGCGTGATTCTAGCACGTGCTATACTCTTTTCTGTTGTGAGACGTTATGCACCGTTATGCACATATGGGCATTAGCGGAGTATAGCAGGGAGTATAGCAGGACAACGAAAGCGAGAATTGTCATGTCGGTTAAGTCAATCGGTGAGAACCTGGTGCTGCGCAATGGGGTGGCGTATGCGCGCTGGCGGTATGGTGGCCGGGTGCGTTGGCAGCGGGCCCCGGTCCAGGGTGAGGCGGTGCGACGCAAGGCGGGCGCCTGGCGGATAGGTGAGGATGGGGAGGCGGTGGCGACGCAGCAGCTCGTGGATTGGTTGCAGAGTTGGCAGAATGACATCCGGAGCGGGAAATGGGAACAGGCGCATGCGGCAAGCGCTCGATCGGAATATCCGAGCGTGGGGCGGTTGATGGAGGTCTATGAACGGATCGCGGCGAGTCATTACGCGCAGCATGGGGCGCCGCAACCGACGACGGCGCGGGATTGTGCGGGTAAGTTCCGGATCATCGCGGAGGGATGCGGCGCGGGGTTGGAGGCGTCGACGGCGGAGTTGACGCCGGCGCGGGTGGGCCGGTGGATCGAAGGCCGGGTGTCGGCAGCGGTAGAGGCGGAGCGGCCGCGGGCGCGGTATTCGGCGTGGCGGACGGTGGCGCAGGCGCGGGCACTTTGGGCGGGATGGACGGCGGCGGAGTACAAGGAGGCGCGGGTGGTGTTGCCGGAGTGCCTCGGGGAGTGGCCTAGGCCCGCGAGGAATGCCGCACGGCCGCCGGCGAAGACCAGACCCACCCAGGAACTGATAAGGGGCACGCTGGAGGCCTGGAGGCGGTTGGAAGGGGAAGATCCGGCCTTGTGGCTGGCGGCGACGGTGCTGTTTTACTTCGGGGTGCGACCTGGGGACGCGCTGGCGTTGACCTGGGGGGACATCGTGGAGGAGTCGGGTCAGGCGGTTTTGCGGGTGACGCCGAGGAAAACGAGCATGAGCGCGGCGGCGGATCGGACGCAGGCGCATTACCTGCCGTCGGGACTGCTGGCGCGGATGCGGGCGGCGAATCCGGCGGCGGGGTTCATCGTGCCGGGAGCGAATCCGACGGAGCGGGTGAACCTCTACAAGCGGCGGCTGAATGACTGGATGCGGGCGGTGGGTTGGGACCGGGAGCATTACCAGAAGGGCGCCTACAACTTCCGGAGCCTCTACAATAGCCTCGTGGCGCATTATCACGGCGCCCAGGTGGCGGCGGAGTTGATCGGGGACAACGTGGAGACGGCGAAGCGGTTCTACACGCACCCGGTGGGATCGGCCCGGGTGGTGATCGACCCGGCGGAGATGATTGACAGCTTGCCGCGGCAGTGAGGCGGAGGCGG
>CAYZVY010000262.1:2138-6076 GCA_964481675.1 uncultured Verrucomicrobiota bacterium | reverse complement strand
GGCTGGCGGACGGTCCTGCGGGAGCGGCCGGAGTTGCAGGGGCTTCGCTTGCGAATCCCGCAGGGGACGGGTCCGCCGTCGGCTTGGTCCGAAGGGCCCGGGCCATGGTGCCGGGGCAGCCGCAGGCGAGCTTGGGGAGCGGGGGTTTTGGCCCTTCGGCCTTGGGGGCCTCGGGACGGGGCGCCTGGGCTTTGGCTTTGGCGTCGGCCTGGGCCTTGGCCACGGCGGCTTCGTCGAAGGGGGCGGCTTCGCGCTGCACGATGTGGATGGCGTCGACCGGGCACTTGGGGAGGCAGGCGCCGAGCCCGTCGCAGTAGGATTCGGAGACCAGTTTGGCCTTGCCGGCGACCAGCTTGAGGGCACCCTCGTGGCAGGCGTCCACGCACAGCCCGCATCCGTTGCAGGCGTCTTCGTCGATCGTGATGATGTCCCGTTTCATGGCCCGTCTCCTTTGTTCATCTATTTAGGTATCAGAATACCACAATAGGCGGCGAGCGCAACCTTTTTTTAACTTTTTCACGGCAGGTCCGGCGGGGCCGTCCGGAAAGGCGAGAGGAGCCGCTTGATTTTCCCGGACGGGCTCGATAGTGTTCGGCCATGCGCTCCGTATCCCTCATGATCAGTCGGCCCCGACGTTGGGTTCCATCGGCCCTCGCCGTCCTCCTGTTGTTGCTGGTCCCGGCGCGGGCTGCCGTCACCATCGACGGCGACGCCGTCTTCCAGAAAATCGAGGGTTTCGGCGTCAACGCCAACCACCGGAGCTGGGAGGGCGACGAACTCAAGCCGGTCCTCGACGCCTGCGTCGACTCCGGCATGGGTCTCTTCCGCGTGGTGTTTGACAACACCGACTGGGAGCGGCCCAATGACAACACCAACCCGGCGGTGATGAACACGAACGCCTACAATGCCCTCTATGAAACAGGCGCCTTCCTCAGGCTCTGGGAGATGCTCGGCTATCTCAACCAGAAGGGCGTCAGCAACGGCATCGTGCTCAGCTTCATGGGCCCCGGTCCCGCGTGGATGGGGGGCGACACCCTGGGCGCGGGCCGGGAGGAGGAGTGGGCCGAAATGATCGCCTCCCTGCTGATCTACGCCCGCCGCACGCGCGGCCTTCAGTTCCGCCTCGTCTCCCCCGACAACGAGGCCGACATCATGAACGAGGGGATCCACATGTCCCCCGCCGTCTACGCCCGCTGCCTGCGCAAGTTGGCCCGCAAGCTGGACGCCGCCGGCCTGATGGACATCCGGTTCGTCGGCCCCGATCTGGCCGGCACCCGGGCGGACTACCTGGAAGCGCTGACCGCGGATCCCGTCGTCATGGCCCGGCTGGCCCACTTCGGCGTCCACGGTTATTCCGCGGGCGGCGGCTCGGGCGGGATGGCCGACTTCATCCGCCAGTCCGCCTATCCCGACCGCACCTTCTGGGTCACCGAATACAACGTCTGGTGCGACGGCTGCGACAGCGGGACCCGCGGGACCTACGACTGGGAGTATTGCCGGGGCACGGCGGCGTACCTGCTGTCCCATCTCGCCAACGGCGCCTCGGCGGCCGTTGTCTGGGAGGGGTACGACAGCTTGTATCGCCACCCGCCTTCCACCTGGAGTTTCTGGGGCCTCTTCAGCGTGGACGATGAACGGGCGGCGGCAAAGACTTACACCGCCAGGAAGAACTTCCACACCGTCTCCCAGATCAGCCGCTTCGTCGAGCCCGGCTCCCGGCGCCTCGGGGTCGAAGGGAACGACGCCCCCTTCTCGTCCCTCCTGGCCTTTTATCACGCCGGCCATGGCAAGGTCGTGCTCACGGGCATCCAGCGCTCGGACAGTCCGGCCCTGCTCGAAGGCCGCTTCCTCCATCTGCCGGAGCTGACCGACCTGGCCCTGACCTACACCACCGCCGCGCTGGACCAGGCCGCGGGGGAGGGGGCGGTCGTGACGGGCGGCTCCTTTTCCGTCTGGATCCCCGCCGACTGTGTCTTCACGCTCAGCGGCACGGTTGCCGCCGTCCCCGCGGAGCGGCTTGGCGAGCACGCGGTGCGGCTGGACGGGGAAGGCCGGCTGATGCCCTGGGCGACCCCCGCGTCCCGTGCCTTCGACCGCTACCTGGACCGCTGCTGGGCCTGGGCCCTTGCCGCGCCTCCCGATGCGAACGGGCTTCCCATCTCGTTCCTCTATTGCGCCTGGAATCCGGGCGAGCCGCCGACGGCGTCCGAGGGCTGGGAAAACGACATCGGCGAAAAATTCCCCAACTGGGTGGAAAGCGCCCGCCTCTACTACCAGTATGCGGGCAACCGGGCGCCCCTCGACCAGGTGAAGCGGATGGCGGATTATATCCTGGCTCACGGCCTGACTCCCGCCGACCATGCCTGGCCGCGGTTTCCGGTCGGCACGGCCAATGCCGGCGACACCGAGTTCCGCGGCTTCACGGGCGCCTGGGAGCGCTGGGACTGCCATGTCGATCTGGCGGCGGACATGGGATGGGCGTTCCAGACCCTCTACCGGCTCTACGGCGTTGCCGCCTATCGCGACCAGGCCGTGCGCGTGGCGGATCTCCTGGCGGACCGGCAGGTTCCCGGCACGGCGGACGCGTCGCCCTGGCCGTACGTCGTCAATTCAAAAACAGGGACAAGCCGCTCTTCCTATGCCGCCAGCTGGGACGGCGCGCTCCGGCTCTTCGACGCTTTGATCTCGGACCGGCAGGGGAGGGTCGCCGCCTATCGCGAGGCCCGGCAGTCGCTCAAGGCCTGGCTGCTGGCCTATCCGATGCGGAACGGGGCCTGGGTGGACGGCCACAGCGACGTGCGCATCGACGGAACGAACAACCTGAGCGCGACCTGCGCGGCCGACATGGCCCTCTACCTGCTGGAGCACCCGGAGTGGGACCCGGCCGGGGCGCAGGACGTCCCCCGGCTCCTGCGCTGGATCGAGGAGCATTTCGTGGATGTTGAAACCGACGACGGCCTTTCCGGCCGGTTCCACGGCGCCGCCGTTCCCGCCGAGCAGACCGCCTACATGTACCGGATGGGTTATCAGGCCGCCCGGCTCGGCGCGCTCTATGCCCAGTGGTATGCCGCCTCCGGGGACCCGGCGTACAGGGAGAAGGCCTACCGCTGCCTTGTCTACAACACCTACATGATGCGCAAGAGCGGGCAGTCGGCCGACGGACCCACGGCGAGCGTGGGCTACTGGTGGTCGGACTGCTACGGCGAAGCGCCCCGGATGTATTATTACGGGCTGGCCGCGGTTCCGGCGTGGGCGCCCCCGGACGAGGATCACATGGTGGGCGTGTCTTCCTTTGTCCGGTCGATCCGGTACGACCCGGACTTCATCGCGTACGACACGCTGGAAGCCGCGGGCGCGGAGACCTTCCGCCTGGTCCGCACCCCCCTCCGGGTCACGGCCAACGGCCGTCCGCTGGCCCGGCTGGACGCGCCGGACCGGCCGAGCTGGACCTATAACAGGAACACGGGCGTGTTGCGGGTCCGGCGGGATGGGGCGACCCGCGTGCGGATCGACCTGACCGGCGGCGGCGCGCCGCCCCCGGTCGAACCCGCCGCCGTCCCGATCCTCGGCAGCGCGGCGCAGGGGACGTTTTCGGATACGCTCTGGGACGGCGGCCCCTGGATCAACGCCACCCGGTGCCGGGCGGAATCGAATGGCGTCATCCGCCTGGTGCGAGCGCGGGTGGGCGCCATTGCCGGCCACTACGCGGCGGCCGTGTATGCCGATGCCGGCGGCAGTCCCGGTCCGCTGCTGCGGCGGGCGGGGGCGACGGCCGCGCCGGCGGCCGGCTGGCGGGCGATGGCCCTGGAAAGCCCGTTGAAAGTGGTTGCCGGCCGCAATTACTGGCTGGCGATCTGGTCGGACGACCCCGCTGCGCGCGTCGATGCGGTCACGGGAGGCGCCACCCGCTGGGGGCGCTATGACTTCGGCTCCTGGCC
>CAYZVY010000262.1:0-2038 GCA_964481675.1 uncultured Verrucomicrobiota bacterium | reverse complement strand
ATGCGGTCACGGGAGGCGCCACCCGCTGGGGGCGCTATGACTTCGGCTCCTGGCCCGATCCCCTGGCCACGAGCGGAGGAGGCGCGATCCGTTATTCCATTTATGCGGCCGGACAGTAGCGTTCGCCGGCGCGGCCCGCTTGCGGAGAAGCGAGCCACGCGGGCTGCCGCTATGGCCTGCCGTCCGACGTGCCCGTGTAGGGGCGGGTCAGCACCTTGTAGACCCGGGTCTGGCGCTCGGCGAGGAGGCCCGTCTGGTAGCTGGTGTAGTTGATGAATTTCCGCGGCTCGACGGGGTCGACCTCGGCCGCCACGATCCGGTCGGGAATGAGGCCGGAGGCGTCGCGATCCATGGAGCCCGCCGCCAGGATCTGGCCGTCCTTGTCGATCACGCGGCCGTTGCCGCACCACATGGAGATGACCAGGGGGCAGACCGTGTCATAGGCGCGGGACTGGGCCTGGAAATCGACCTGTTTCCCCGCGTGGCCGTAGGTCGGCAGGAAGAGGATCTGGGCGCCGTTGACCATGAGGCCCTGGGTGATCTCGGGAAAGCAGACGTCCCAGCAGATGAACAGGCCAACCTTGCCGAATGGGGTGGGGAAGACGGGGAGGCTGTCGCCGGGCGTCAGGTATTTGCCTTCCCCCTTGACCCCGCCGGCCAGCTGCACCTTGTGGTAGGAGCCGGCGAAGGCGCCTTTCGGGTCAAAGAGGCAGGCGGCGTTGTAGAACCGGCCGCCCTTGGGTTCGACGGCTCCGGCGATGACGTGGATTCCGCATTCCCTGGCAGTCTTGCCGATCTGTTCGACAAAATGGTCCCACGTGCGCAGCCAGGCCTGCCGCTTGATGCGGATCGGGATCTTGATGCGCCAGCGGCCGAGGTTGGGCAGCCCTTCCGGCAGGCAAACCATTTTGGCGCCGTCGGAGGCCGCCTGGCGGATCATGTCGCAGCCGCGGTCCGTGAAGGCGTTGGCCAGTTTGACCGCCTCGGCCAGGGTGGCGCCGGGATAGGCGTACTGGTGAATGATCTCGCCCTTCCGGTTTTCCTTTTCCGTGGTCGGGCACAAAGCGGCTACTTTGATTTTCATGATTCCATTATGATGGGATTTTCAGGGCCGTCAAGGGCGCGCGCGTGTAGGGGCGCTGCTTGCGGCGCCCGTCAGTCCGGCGCAACCACACGGCGGGCTTCGCAAGCGAAGCCCCTACACCAGTCGTTTTTCGGCCATCGAAAATGCGCTCTTCGTTGACTTCAAAGTGCCCGATGATGTATATTCAATGTAGATACATGGAGGCAGGCATGCGGATCAAAGTTCAAAAGTGGGGGAACAGCCTGGCTGTGCGGCTGCCCAAGGCCTTTGCCAGGGAAGCGCGCCTGTCTTATGGGACAGAGGCCGCGCTGACCGTTGAGAAAGGGAAGATTGTGATCGAGTCGCAATCGGAACCGGCTTACAGCCTGGAAGATCTTTTGAAAGGGGTTACGAAAGGCAACCTGCATACGGAAACGGATACGGGCGACGCGATGGGCCGGGAGGCCTGGTAATGCCCGCCGCTTATTATCCCCGTCGTGGAGATGTGGTGTGGCTGACCTTCAAGCCGCAGGCGGGGCACGAGCAGGACGGCCGCCGTCCCGCCCTGGTGCTCTCCCCTGAAGTGTATAACCGGAAGGTGGGGCTGGCCGTCTGCTGCCCCGTCACGAGCCAGGTCAAAGGCTATCCGTTTGAAGTCGCGCTCCCCGAGGGGCTCAAAGTCCGGGGCGCCATCCTGGCGGACCAGGTTAAAAGTCTCGACTGGCGCACGCGTGAAGCCGTTTTGCTTTGCCGCCTGCCGGATGCGATTGTCCGCGACGTGCTGGCCAAGCTCCGCGTGCTGCTGTTTTGAGGGCAGACGTTTCACATATGAACGGCTACGCATGATTTCAGGCTTCCATCGCTGCCATAAAGCGCCTGAACTCTTCTAGCCAAAAGAAGACGAGGCGACCTTGAATTGCCCGGGGCGGGAGTCGAACCCACACGCCTTGCGGCAAGGGATTTTAAGTCCCCTGT
>CAYZVY010000261.1:3890-6105 GCA_964481675.1 uncultured Verrucomicrobiota bacterium | reverse complement strand
GAGCATGCCACGGACACCACGGGTGACACGTGGAAGCAGAAATGGGATTTTGACTTTGACGGCCTGCTGAACTGGCGGTATTCGGAGAAGCTCAGCTTTTTCGGCAAGGCGTGGACCGATGTCGGAACGGCCATTCAATACCAGGCGCCGGAAGACACCCGCCGGACGTATGCCGCCCAGCTGGGAGCGGACTACTCGTTCCTGCGGCGCCTGAATGCGGTGACCGCCGTGTCCTACCGCCTGGACTCCTATGATTTCACGATCCACTACGGCAACGACCTGAACCAGGACCAGACCGAGCTGTGGCAGGTGATGGGGCGCCTGACGCTCTCGCCCCAGGTGAACACGTTCTGGAAGGTCTATGTCGAGTCATCCTATGAAGTGGGCGACAACGATCTCGACAATTATGATCAGTGGCTGGTTTGGCTGGGCTTGTCGGCCTGGTATTAAGGAGAACTCCGATGAAAAAGCTGGTTATCCTGATGGCGGCGATGGTTCTGACCGCGGGCGTGCTCCAGGCTGCCGAGCCGGCGGCTCCGGTCGTGAATGTGGCGGTTGAGAAAGCGGCCCAGGCCGAGGTGACCAAGGTCCTGGCGATCCAGGACAACGAAAAGGCGGCGCAGCAGCTGGTTGCCGATGTGCGCGCCATGTACAAGGACAATGACGGCAAGGCCGCCAAGGACGGGCTGCCGGAGCTGACCCTGGCTTTGCTGGTCAAGACGGATTTCGAGCGGGCCAGAGTAATCCTGACGATCCTGTTTGCGGACTTGACGGAAGGGCTGGGCCTGATTTCCTTTGAACGGCTTGTCGCCGCCTCTCTGATGGCGGCGGAGGGCAACGCGAACCTGCTGACCACGGCCATTCTGAACGGGCTTGAGGGCAAGAACCGGTGGATTGATGCCGTCATGATCGTGGCCAAGGATACGCCCCGGCCGCTGCCGGGCGCCCTGATGCAGTCCATCCGCTCCCTTTCCGCCACGGTCCTTCCGCCCGCCGTCATTCCGCCGGGCCCCTACGAGGGTCAGTAAAGCCAGCTTCGGGGAGGGGTGTGTTTTTCTTTCTTTTTTTTCTGCTCGCGTTGCCGGTCTGGATGCGCGGGGGCACGCGTCCTGAAATGATGGGGCCTGTTCCCTGGCTGGCCCTGGCCGTCCTGGCGGGCCTGCTGTTCCGGCCGGCACTCAAGGACCGTGAATCCCTGTCCGTGGCGCGCATGCGGGTCTGGCACCGCCTGCTGTCGGACCCCCTGTTGTACGTGGCCGTCGCCTTTATCGGGATCCTGGTCCTGCAGTGGCTGAACGGGCCGCGCGAGGAGATTTTCGATGTTCCCTCCTGGAGTTGGACGTTCGGGCCGCCGCCCCGGGCGGATCTCCCGCTGTTCTGCATCGACCGGCAGGAAGCCCTGGAAATGCTCTTCTGGTTTGTTCCGTTTTATGCCATCATCCTGGTCATCCGGAACGGCCTCCCGCGCAGCCAGAAAGTGGACCTGCTCAAACTGCTGGCGGCGAACGCCGCCCTGCTGGCCCTGTTCGGCCTGGTTCAGCATCTGTCCGGGACGGACCGGATTTTCGGGGTGACGCCGCTCCGGGTCTATTTCTTCGCCTCTTTCGGCTACCAGAACCATGCCGGCGCCTTTTTTGTGCTGGCGGCCGTCCTGGCGGCGGGCCTGCTGCTGCGAAGCCTGTTGAAAAAGGAATGGGCTTCGGACCTGGCCTGGCTGGCGCCGGTCCTGATGCTGTGTCTCCTGGGCGCCGTTTTCAGCAAAAGCCGGGCCGCCATTTTCATGGTCGGCTTCCTGGTCGTCGCCGGGTGCGGCTACGGCTATTACCGGGTGGGAAAAAAATATTCGACGCAAAACCTCGCGGCCGTGGCGGTCAGCCTGGCGGCGGTGGTGGCGGTGGCCATTTACGTCGTCATGGTCGTTCCGGGCAATCCCGTCCGGGAGGAGCTCAAGGGCACGACGCTGGAGGGGGTGGTGGCGCGGGTGGAGAGCGGCGACCCGCTCAAGGGCGCGGCGGTGAGCATCTGGCGGGAGCATCCGCTGTTTGGCGTGGGCGGGTGGGGGTTCCGCCACTACCTGCCGCATTATGTGCCGTTGAAGAATGCGACCGCCTATATGCCGGGCCAGGCGAACGTGCATCACGATCCGCTGCAGTTCCTGGTGGAATTCGGGCTGGCCGGCGCCGGCCTGCTGGCGCTGACGCTCCTGCTGCTGGTG
>CAYZVY010000261.1:0-3790 GCA_964481675.1 uncultured Verrucomicrobiota bacterium | reverse complement strand
ATTTTGGGATTATGGCTAACGAAGAAAATGAACGGCCGGATTTGGTTCCGCCGCCGCCGGACGAGGCCGGATCGGGGGAATCCCAGAAACCGGCTTATTACCGCAAGCAGCCATATTACAGCAAGTCCCGTCCCCGCTACGGAGGATCGTATGGCGGCAGCTACGGGGCGGGCAGTTACGGCTCCGGCCAATATTACGGCGGTTACTACGGGGGGCCCTACGGCTCGCCCCAGCCGCAGGAGGACGAGGAGGCGGCGCTGGGTTCCCTGGATCCCTCGCGCGTGCTGCGCGTCTGCCTGAAGAAGCTGCCCGTGCTCCTGAACATCGTCCTGCTCAGCGCCGTGGCGGCCTGGGCCTATTACCAGGCCTTGCCGGTCGTGTACAGCGCCTCCAGCCTGGTCGAGATGAACGTGCGCGGCAAACGCATCATGCCCACCATGCTGGTGTATGACGAAAGCCAGGGCATGCAGGCCGAGGAAATTTTCAACACCCGCCTGACCAAGCTGAAGAGCAAGGATGTCCAGGAGCTGGCCGTCGCCAAGTTCCGGCGTGACTTCTCCCGGATTTCCGTGTCCGATGAGGATCTGGCCGAGTCCCTCGACCGCGTCAGCATGGTCATGCGGCGCCGCACGCGGCTGGTGGAAATCGCCGCCTTCAGCTCCCGCCCCGAGTTGGTCCAGGCCCTGGTGAACGTGTATGCCGACACCGCCGCCGAGCATGCCATCAACGAGAACAAGCAGATTTCCGAAAACGCCGTGTTCTGGCTCAAGTCGCAGGTCGAGACTCAGAAGAAGCTGCTCGAGAAGGCGGACCAGGCCATTGTCGATTTCCTCGGCCAGAACCAGCTCAACTCCCTGGACAGCCAGAAGGCGGCCGTGGACTCCGCACTGGGAAGCTATAACTCCGAGCTGGTGTCGGTTGAAAACCAGGTGGCCCGGGCGGTGGACCTGATGAAGGCGCTGGAGGTGATCCAGACCAAGCCCGAGGCGATCGGCTCGATGCCGGAAAGCGTGCCGCGCTCCTCCGAAATCGGGCTTGTCATGGGGCGGCTGGAGAATGCGAAGTCGGAGCGGGACTCCCTGCTGGTCCGCTATACGCCCAAGCATCCCGAGGTGCTGGAAAAGGAAAAGCAGATTGGCGCCATCCAGCAGCAGTTTGCCGACGCGGCCAAGCGCGCGCATGAAACGGCGGCCGCCAACCTGGACCTGTTGCGCAAGGCGGCCGAAACGCTCCGGTGGAAGAAGGAGGAGCAGCTCAAGCTCAGCTCCGAACTGGACCAGAAGATCAAGGCCGTCAACGTCAAGCTGGAACAGCTTCAGCGGGAGAAGGAAGCCAATGCCATGAGCTACCGCGGCATCCTCAACCGGATGGAGGAGGCGCGGCTGGCGTCCGACGACATCACCACCACCATTGCCATTGTCGAGAAGGCCGACCTGCCCCGCAAGCCCATGGGACGCGGCCTGCTGCAGATCATGATCGTGGGCCTGTTCCTCGGCGTGTCCGTGGGCGTGGCCGTGGTGCTGATGCTGGACAAGCTGGAGGACAAGATCATCTCCCCGGCCGACATCGAGAAGCGGATGCGCCTGAAGATCCTGGCCCTGCTGCCCCACGTGGTGAAGACCACGCGCGAACAGCTGGCCCTGACCGTGACGACCAAGAAGTTCAGCCAGATGACGGAGGCGTTCGCCGGGCTGCGGGCCCTGCTGGAGTCGCCCCGCTACCAGGAAATCAACCGCTGCGTCCTCGTCATCAGCACCCAGCCCGAAGAGGGCAAGACGATCACCGTCTGCAACCTGGCCCTGTCCTATGCCCAAAGCGGGCTGCGGACCCTGCTGGTCGACTTTGACATGCGCCGGCCCCGCATCGCCCGCATCTTCGGCGTTCTGGAAAAGGCCCAGGCCAGCCTGCTGCACGTGCTGGACAAGGGGGATCCCGCCATGTTTCCGATCCTGCCGGTGGAGACGGAATACGAGCGGCTTCATGTGGTGGTCAGCAAGGCCGCCGAAGAGATCAGCCCCGCCGACATCATGGGCCGCCGCTCGGTGAAGGACTTCATCGATTGGGCCAAGCAGAACTACGACCGCATCATCATCGACTCCCCGCCCTTCGGCCTGGTGAGCGATTCCGTGGTGCTCGGCCAGCAGGCCGGGGCCGTGGTGATCGTCTGCCGGCTAGGCCGCAGCCGCTACCATCCCATCGTCCACGCGGTGCGGGAATTCCGGCATGCCGATTGCAAGGTCATTGGCGCGATTATCAACGACGTCCGCTACCGCAGCGGCGATACCCAGTACGATTACCGCCGCTATTAGTCCGGACCGCACCCGATACGCTTTTTGACGGACCTCCTGGAACAGTCGTTTGGCCGAGGGGATCATGCCGGAAGCGCATAATCCTCGGAGCGGAGCTGTCCTTAGATGAAGATAACCGCGCCTATTTCAATCGCCCTGGTGGTGTCCCATCCCATCCAGTATTTCGTCCACCGGTATCGCTGGCTGGCCGCGCAGCCCGGGGTGGAGGTGAAGGTGTTCTTCGGCTCCCGGATGGGGCTGGATCCCTATTTCGACAAGGAATTCGGGAAAACATTCGCCTGGAAGATGCCCATTCTGGACGGGTATGCGCATGCCTTTCCCCTGCCGGGAACGTGGAGCCGGGCGCTGGCGGATTTCAATCCGTCCCGCGTCTGGATCCACGGCTATTCGGACGGCTGCACCCGGGTGGCCTGGCGCCTGGCCTTGCGCCGGAGGATTCCGGTGTATGTGTCCGGCGATTCCAACCTGCGCAAGGAGCTCAAGAAGCCGCGCCTCCTCCGGCTGGTCAAGCAGGCGGTGCTGCGGCCGTTTTTTTCGACGCTCGGGGGAATGCTGTCGGTCGGCGAAAGCAACGAGGCCTGGTATCGGTATTATGGTGTTCCGGCCCGCAAGATGATTCGTGCGCCCTTCACCGTGGACCCCGCCATTTTCGGCCCTGTCCAGCGCGAAGCCGAAGGGCGCCGGGCGGCCCTACGGGCCCGGTTTGGCATTCCGGAGGATGCCGTGACAGCCCTGTGGTGCGGCAAGATCACCGACTTGAAGAGGCCTCGTGACTTCGTGGGCGCGCTGGTGGCGGTTAAACGCAACGGCGGGCCGCCCGTTCATGCCCTGTTCGCGGGCGACGGCGCCCTGCGCGGCGCGATGGAGCGGGAGACCCGGGAGGCAGGCGTGAGCGCAGCCTTCGCCGGTTTTATGAACGTCGACGAGATGCCCGACGCCTATGCCGCTTCCGATTTCCTGGTGCATACGTGCCAGCAGGAATCGTATGGCCTGGTGGCGACCGAAGCAGCGGCCATGGGGCTGCCGATGATTCTTCCCGCGAGCATGGGCGCCATCGGCGCCACCGACGCCGCCCGGCCCGGCGTGAACGCGCTGGTCTATCCGGACGGGGATGTAAGCCGGCTCGCGGAACACATCGCCCGGCTCGCGGCCGACGGACCGGAACGGGAGCGGATGCGGCGGGCGTCGACGACGGTCTACGACTCGCTCGAGGAGGCGTTCCGGCGGGGGATGGCCCGCCTGATCGCGGCGGATTCAAGGAGTTGACCATGGAAACGAAACCCGTCTATGTCACGGCCCCGTCGCTGCCTCCCCTGGAGGAGTTCATGCCATACCTGGAGAAAATCTGGGAATCGCGCTGGCTGACGAACAACGGCGCTTTCCACCAGCAGTTCGAGGCGGAACTGGCGGCCTACCTGGGGGTCAAGCACGTCAGCTTCTTCACCAACGGGATGATCGCCCTTCAGGTCGGCATGCAGGCC
>CAYZVY010000260.1:0-6112 GCA_964481675.1 uncultured Verrucomicrobiota bacterium | reverse complement strand
TTATCAGAATGCCGATCCGAATAGTTTTCCGATGACGATAAAAGTGTATAAAAAACCAGGATCCTGAAATGAAGTTTTTACTTTTGTTTCTGTTAATCGGTCAGACTGTCGTAGCCCAACAGAACTTTTTATGTTCCACGCAAACAACCTGGCAAGCCACTCAAGGCGAAGATTGGTATGTGCTGAGCCGTGTCAAACTGGCGGAATCGTTGACGAATCAAATTTCAAAAGGTGAAAGCAAAGTGGCCGTTGAACAAATTTTGGGGGCTCCTAATCGCGTGTCGACATCAAAAGGAGAGACAATTTGGAGTTATGGCCTTCATCAAGGTTGTCTGTTTCACGTTGTTTTTGACGCGAGTGATCACGTTTTGACATGGGTTACAACATCGTATCGCCGCTTTTCGGAAGACGAATTGGGCTCTGCAACTAATGTTGAAACATCAACGCCGTATCCTGTTTTTGACGCGATAAGTTGGAAGATGATAAGGACAATTAGTCGGCCGCATCGGGATCGCATTCATGTTGCGGCCAATTGTGTCAAATCGTTGAGTCCAGAAATGTTTTGCAAGGACGTTGACTCTATTTTCGGGAGGCCCGATTATGAATCTAAAAGGGGGTTGCTGACATATTGGATATACAGGACACGGGCTAGCACATTTCTGGTATTCAAATTCCTTGAAAACCAGGAAATGATCGGATCATATTTCAGGCATTATAACAACAATACCGGGCGATTGAATTGCATTCCCGTTTCGGGTGTCAGCGGCGATGCCCAAGGCGATGAACTGTTGGATCAGGACTGCTGGCTGTCTACGGTTCCGGGATATGACTGGACCGTTTTCCGGACGGGTATCAGCGTCAGAATGGCAACCTATATCGTTCCTGGAATGACTTCCACGGATGTCGTCAGTAAACTGGGAAAGCCCACCGAAACGAGTACGGTTGGGGAACTGACGATAGTCAAATACTTCACGTCGCCCGCGTCTTTTTTGAAAATCGACCTGAACAAGCAGGATCGGGTTGAGAAAATCACCAATATCATGTTCCCGATTCCATGATAGCCGTCACGCGCCCGTCCGGTGCTGCCGCGGGCTGACCCCCATGATCTTGCGGAACTGGCGGGCGAAATAGTTGCTGTCGGTGAAGCCGCACTCGAAGGCGGCCTCCGTGACGCGCATGCCGCTGCGGCGGAGCAGGTCGGCCGCCCGGCCGATGCGCACGCGGATGACGTGCTCGATGGGGGAGCAGCCCATGACCTTGCGGAACGCGCGCGTCAGGGTACTTTCGCTCATGCCCGCCCGCCGCGCCAGCGCCTTCATGCGGATCGGCTCCCGGTAGTGCTCCTCGATGTAGCTCAGCACCTCGCTCATCTTCTGAAGGGGCTGCTGGTCCATGCGCGGCGTTTCGAAATAGAGGCGCGACAGGTGGCCGATCAGGTTCATCAAGTGCGTGGTGGCCGCGAACCGGTAGCCCGGCGCCTTGCGGTCCAACTCCCCGGTCAGGAGCGCGAGCATCTCTGCCACCCCGGTGAGGGCGGGGGGCGGCAGCCGGAGCCGGTGCCGGAACTGGTCGGCTTGCCGTAGCCGGGGCTCCACCCGGAACAGGGCCTGATAGCCCGGCACATCCGCCAGGCCCGCCATCGGCAGGCGCAGCCGCCGGGGGTCGAACAGGATGTTCACCAGCGCCATGCGGTCGGTGTCGGCGTAGCCGTGCGCCATGTCCCCGCGGATCAGGAAGACGTCGCCCGCCTGAATCGGATAGTTCCGGTCTTCCGTGATGTGCCGGCCGTGGCCCCCCAGGATCACCACCAGCTCGTGGAAATCGTGGCTGTGCAGCTCCGTCGCGCCATGCCGCTCGTGGCGCAGGCACGCCAGCGGAAATCCGCGATCGGGGAAAATGGTCGAGGCGAGGAGGCGTTTCATCAATGACTGGATCGTGCTTGTTTTTGCCTGTTTTGTCAAGGACTTGCAACGCGTCCGGACATAGGATAGCCTTTTCACTTTAAACCATGGAGGCAGTTATGGCGAAGAGCGCAATCAAGCCCCTGCGGACGGGGCTCGTCGGCATGAGCGGCATCGGCAACACCCACGCGCGGGCGCATCTCGCGGACCCGCTGTCGAAACTGGTCGCCGTCTGCGACGTGGTGAAGGAAAAGGCCGACAAGGCCGCCGCCGACCATGGCGTGAAGGCGTATTACAGCCTCAAGGACATGCTGGCCAACGAGAAGCTGGACATCGTGGACGTGACCACCGGCGGCTACGAGAACGGCAGCTGGCACTGCGAGCCGGTGCTGGAGGCGCTCGAGGCCGGCAAGCACGTGCTGTGCGAGAAGCCGCTGTCCAACGACATCGGCGAGGCCCGCGAGATGGTCCGCCAGGCGGCCGCCCGCAAGCTCTACCTGGGCTGCAACCTGAACCACTACTTCACCCCCACGGCCGAGCGCGCCAAGAAGTACATGGACGACGGCGAGATGGGCGAGCTGATCGCCATCCTCTTCAAGATGGGCTTCAACGGCGGCGAGGCCACCTACGGCTTCAATAAGTCGCCCCGCTTCAACCAGCCCTACGCTCACATGAAGGCGTTCCTCACGCACCCGTTCAGCGTGATGCGCTATTTCTGCGGCGACGTCACCCACATCCAGACCTTCTCCGGCAGGACGGGGATGCGGCAGAATAAGGGCGACCTGCTTCTGTCGGTCAACAGCGTCCACTGCAAGTTCGCCAACGGCACCATCGGCCATCTCTTCAGCCATCGCGGGGAGGCCACCTGGGGCCTCGGCGGCTGGTGGAGCTGCGAAGTGTCGGGCAGCAAGGGAACCTTCTGCATCGAGAACTGCATCGAGAAGCTGACCTACTGGCCCGCCATCAAGCCCGGCGAGAAGTTCGGCCTGGGCGAGGGGCCCGCGCCCGCGGTGCTCGACACGGGCATCAAGGATTTCGGCGCCACCTTCCCGCGCCGCATCCACGCGTTCCTGGAGGATGTGACCAGCCAGGTTCCGCTCGAGCACCTGCGCGCTTCGGGCCGCGATGCCCTGGCGACCATGGAGTGCATCTTCGCCATGATCGAGTCCTACGAGTCCGGCGGCGAACTGGTCCGCCCGCATGCGCTGCCGACGCTTCACGGCGATCCGGCCAAGGAAAAAATCTAGGAGATATTGCCATGATCAAGCTCGGCGTCAACACGGTTCTCTTCCAGGGACACGACCTGGCCACGGCCATGACCCACATCGCGTGGGCCGGCTACGACGGCGTGGAACTTTCCGCCATCAAGGGCATGTGCGAACACCTCGACCTGGACAACTGGCAAGGCCAGGTGGCGACGATCAAGGAGCTGGCCGCCAAAAACAACCTGGCGCTGCTCAGCACCGAGGTGGCGTCGCTGGACGAGGATCGCCTGCAGAAGGCGTTCGACGCCTGCGAGGCGATCGGGATCCCGGTCATCAATATCGGGCCCGGCGGCAAGTCGAACAACGACGAGGATCTCGCCCGCCAGACCGACCTGATGGCCAAAATGGCTGAAAAGGCCGGCAAGCAGGGCGTCACGCTGTGCGTCAAGGCCCACGTGGGCGCGTCCATCTTCAACACGCCGACCACGCTGGTTGCGATCAGGAAAATCGCTAACCCGGCTTTCGGCATCGACATGGACCCGAGCCACATCTTCCGCGCCGGGGAGCGGCCCGAGCAGGCCCTGCCCCAGGTGATCAGCCGCGTCAGGCACATTCATATCCGCGACTGCAAGGGCCGCGGGCCCAGCCCGGGGGAGCCCAAGGACCAGGCGTGCGGCCGCGGCGACATCGACCTGTTCGGCTATTGCGAGGCCCTGGTCAAGGGCGGCTACAATGGCCCTGTCTGCCTGGAAGTCATCGGTGCCGGCAAGTATGAACTGGGCCAGCGCGACGTGATCGCCGCCGAGAGCTACGGCTACATCAACGCCTGCCTCAAGAAGCTCGGGGGGCGGTAAGCCGACATGAAGTCGATCCGGTTGGGCATCCTGGGATTTGCGCACGGGCATGTGGATTCCTACTGCGGGATCTGGCGCGACAAGCCGGATATGGGTGTCGTTGTCACCGCGGGCTGGGACCACGACGATTCCCGCGCCGCCGCGGCGTGCACGAAGCACGCGATCCGGAAGGCGGATTCCGTCGAAGCGCTGTTGACGCTTCCGGATGTGGATGCCGTGGCCATCGGCTCCGAGACGGCTTACCACGCGGACCTGGTTGAAAAGGCGGCGGCCGCGGGCAAGGCCATCATCCTTCAGAAGCCGCTGGCCCTGACGATGGAGGAGGCGGACCGGATCGTGGCGGCCGTGAGCCGGCACCGGGTGCCGTTCACGCTGGCGTGGCAGATGCGGGTCGACCCGCATAACCTGAAGATGAAGGAGCTGCTGGCGGGCGGCCGCTTCGGCCGCCTGTTCATGATCCGCCGCCGCCACTGCCTGCCCACGCAGAACTGGAAGGATTTCGACAAAACCTGGCACGTGCAGCCGGCCATGAACCGCGATATCTTTGCCGACGACGCCGCCCATCCGGTCGATTTCATGCTGTGGCTGCTGGGCATGCCGGCTAGCGTGACGGCGGAACTGGGCACGCTGCTGAATCCCCGGATCGTCAACGACAACGCCATCCTCCTCTTCCGTTTTGCGGACGGGAGCTTCGCGGAAGTCTCCTGCACGTTCGCGGCGGCGGCGGGCGAGAACACCACTGAGATCGTGTGCGAGAAGGGGACGATCGTGGGCAATTTCGGCGAACTGGTCAGCTCGATGAATCCGCGACCGCCGGGCGGGATCCAGCTGAAGTGGTACCACGTGGACGATAAGGCCTGGATGGTCAGCGATCTTCCCGAGATCACCAACCATGGCGCGCGCATCCAGGGGCTGGCGGGGCCGCTGGCCGACTTCCTGCACGGGCGGCGGCCGGCCATCGCCACGGCGGAGGAGGGGCGGCAGGTCCTGAAACTGATTTTGGCCTGTTACGAGTCGGCGTCGCAGGGGCGGCGGATTTCAATCACCTAAGAAAGGAAAAGACCATGGCGAAAAAACCCAACCTGATCCTGATCGGCATCGACAGCCTGAGGCCCGATCACATGAGCCTCTTCGGCTATCCGAAGCTCACGACCCCGCACCTGGACAAGTACGCGGCCCGCGGCTCCGCGTTCTCCAACACGTTCAGCCCGCACATCCCGACCACGCCGGGCTACGGCTCCATGTTCACCGGCATGGACTGCTTCGGCATGGACGTGGTGGCCCTGCGCCACGAGGGCGGCCTGGGCAAGCACGTCAAGACGCTCGCCGAGGTGCTTGCCGAAAACGGGTACAGCACGAGCTGCATCGGCTTCAGCGGCAACCCGGCCTCGCGCGGGTTCCAGAAGTACACCGACTTCGAGGGGTGGGGCTCCTGGGAGAAGGGGCGCAGCCACAAGGCCGAGAACCTCAACAACGTGACGCTGCCGGAACTGCGCCGGCTGGTCGACGAGAAGAATCCCTTCTTCCTCTTCATGCGCCACATGGATCCGCATTCGCCCTACCTGCCGCCGAAGCCCTTCGAGCGGATCTTCTACGAGGGCAACGAAAAGGATCCGTCCAACCGGTCGCTCGATCCCGTCATGACGTTCAAGCCCTTCTGCGACTATTTCGCCAGCTGGTTCCCCCCGGGGTGCACGGACAAGGATTACATCATCGCCCAGTACGACGGCGCGGTCGCCTACATGGACTCGTGCATCGAGAACATCTTCACCGCCATCGCGAAGATGGGCATCGAGGAGGAGACGCTGGTGGTGATCGACGCGGACCACGGCGAGACGCTGCACGACCACGACTGCTTCTACGATCACCACGGCCTGTACGAGTGCACCACCCGCATTCCGCTGGTGTTCGTGTATCCCGGCAAGATTCCGGCCGGCAAGCGCTATTCCGAGTACTGCCAGATGAAGGACATCATGCCCACCATCCTGGACGTGATGGGCATCCCGACCGACATCCCGTTCAACGGCCGCAGCCTGCTGCCGCTGATGGAAGGCAAGCCGCGCGAGGTCGAGCCGGAGTTCTACATCACCGAGTGCACCTGGATGCGCAAGCACGGCTGGCGCACGCCGCAGTGGAAGCTGATCCACGCCCT
>CAYZVY010000259.1:0-6115 GCA_964481675.1 uncultured Verrucomicrobiota bacterium | reverse complement strand
CCTATCGCCAGCCGTTCCGGCCCGTCGCTCAGCGGATTTCCGCGTGGTACGCCTGCAGCGACTTCACGCCGCCCTTGCCGACCGCCTGGGCCGCCTCGATTCCCTTCACCGCCGCCTTCGCCGCGGCCAGGGTCGTGATGTAGGGGATCTTGTACTTGATGGCCGTCTTGCGGATGTAGGAGTCGTCCGTCGCGCTCTTCTTGCCGGCCGGCGTGTTGATGACGAGCTGGATCTCCTTGTTCATGATGCCGTCCGTGATGTTCGGCCGGCCCTCCATGAGCTTGTTGATCCGCTCGCACGCCACGCCGCCCGCCTTCAGGAACGCGAAGGTGCCGTCCGTGGCCCTGATACGGAAGCCCAGCTTCACAAACGCCTTGGCCACCTCGAGCGCCAGCGCCGGCTTCTCCACCAGGCTCATCAGCACCGTGCCCTCGCGCGGCAGCAGGGAGTTGGCGCCCTCCTCCGCCTTGAAGAAGGCCAGGCCGAAGTTGTCCGCCATGCCCAGCACCTCGCCGGTGGAGCGCATTTCGGGGCCCAGCACCGGATCGACCTCGGGATACTTGTCGAAGGGGAACACCGACTCCTTCACCCCGAAATGCGAGAAGGTCTTGTGCGTCAGCTTCAAGTCGCCCATTTTCGAGCCCATCATCAGCTGCGTCGCGGCGCGCGCCATCGACAGGCCGCACACCTTGGACACCAGCGGCACCGTGCGCGAGGCGCGCGGGTTGGCTTCCAGCACATACACCTTGTCCTTCTCGATGGCGTACTGCATGTTCATCAGCCCCACCACCTTCAGCTCCTGCGCGATGACGCGGGTGTAGTCGGTGATGGTCTTGAGGTGCTTCGCCGGAATGGTGACCGGCGGAATCACGCAGGCCGAGTCGCCCGAGTGGATGCCGGCCAGCTCGATGTGCTCCATCACGCTCGGCACGAACACGTCCTTGCCGTCGCACAGGGCGTCCGCCTCGCACTCCAGCGCCTCCTGCAGGAACCGGTCGATCAGCAGCGGCCGGTCGGGCGTCACGCCCGCGGCCTTGCCGACATACTCCCGGAGCATGCTTTCATCGTAAACCACTTCCATGCCCCGGCCGCCCAGCACGAACGACGGGCGGACCATGACCGGGTAGCCCACGCGCTGCACCACGGCGAGCGCTTCCTCGATGCTGGCCGCCATCCCGGACTCGGGCATCGGAATGCCGAGCCGCTCCATCTTCTTGCGGAACAGGTCGCGGTCCTCGGCGATGTTGATCGCCTCGATGCTGGTGCCCAGGATCTTCACGCCCGCCCGCTCCAGCTCAGCCGCGATGTTCAGCGGCGTCTGCCCGCCGAACTGCACGATCACGCCCTCGGGCTTTTCCTTCTCGTAGATGGCGATCACGTCCTCCACGGTCAGCGGCTCGAAGTACAGCTTGTTGGAGGTGTCGTAGTCGGTCGACACGGTCTCGGGGTTGCAATTGACCATGATGGTCTCATACCCCAGGTCGCGCAGCGCGAAGGCGGCATGGACGCAGCAGTAGTCGAACTCGATGCCCTGCCCGATCCGGTTGGGCCCGCCGCCCAGGATCAGCACCTTTTTCTTGTTCGTCGTGGCGACTGTCTCGTCGGGCTTGATGTAGCTGGAATAGTAATACGCCGCGTTTTCCACGCCGCTGACCGGCACGGCATGCCAGCCCTCCACGCAGCCCAGGGTCTTGCGCTTCTCGCGGATGGCCGTCTCCCGGATGCCCAGGATCTGGGCCAGGTAGCGGTCGGCGAAGCCGTCCTTCTTGGCCTGCACCAGCAGGGCGTCCGGAGGCAGCCCGCCCTTGTGGACCAGCAGCCGCTCCTCCAGCTCGACCAGCTCCTTCATCTGCTCCAGGAAATACGGCTTGATGTAGGTCAGCTTGAACAGATCGGCCACCTTGGCGCCCTTGCGCAGCGCCTCATACAGGAGGAACTGCCGCTCGCTCGTGGGCTCGCGCAGCATCTCCATCAGCTCGGGCAGCGACTTGCGGTTGAAGTCCTTGGCGAAGCCCAGGCCGTGGCGGCCGTTCTCGAGCGACCGGATCGACTTCTGGAACGCTTCCTTGTAGTTCTTTCCGATGCTCATCACCTCGCCCACGGCCTTCATCTGCGTGCCCAGCTTGTCCTGCACGCCTTTGAACTTCTCGAACGCCCAGCGGGAGAACTTGATCACCACGTAGTCGCCGGACGGCGTGTATTTCTCCAGCGTGCCGTCGCGCCAGTAGGGAATCTCGTCCATCGTCAGGCCGCTGGCCAGCTTGGCCGAAATCAGCGCGATCGGGAACCCGGTCGCCTTCGAGGCCAGCGCCGACGAGCGCGACGTGCGGGGGTTGATCTCGATGATCACGATGCGGTCGGTCCGGGGATCATAGGCAAACTGGACATTCGTGCCGCCGATGACGCCAATCGACTCCACGATCTTGAACGCCTGCTCCTTCAGCCGGTCCTGCACGCTCTGGGGAACGTTCAGCATGGGCGCCGCGCAGAAGGAATCGCCGGTATGCACGCCCATGGCGTCGATGTTCTCGATGAAGCAGACCACGATCATCTGGTTCTTGGAGTCGCGGACGACTTCCACCTCGAGCTCCTCCCAGCCGAGCACGGACTCCTCGACCAGCACCTGCCCGATCATCGAAGCGGCCAGCCCGCGGGCGCAGACCGTGCGAAGCTCTTCCACATTGTAGACCAGCCCGCCGCCCGTCCCGCCCATGGTATAGGCCGGCCGCAGCACCACGGGATAGCCCAGCTTCGAGGCGACCTTCTCGGCCTCCTCCACCGAATAGGCCAGGTCGCTCTGCGGCATCTCGATGCCCAGCCCCTTCATCGTCTCCTTGAAGATCAGCCGGTCCTCGCCGCGCGCGATGGCGTCCAGGTTCACGCCGATCACCTTGACCCCGTACTTGTCCAGCACGCCGGCCTTGGCCAGCTCGGACGACAGGTTCAACCCAATCTGGCCGCCCAGGTTGGGCAGCAGGGCGTCGGGCCGCTCCTTCTCGATGATCTGTGTGATGCGCTCGACATTGAGCGGCTCGATGTAGGTGGCGTCCGCCATGCCCGGGTCGGTCATGATGGTGGCGGGGTTGGAGTTGACCAGCACGATCTGGTAACCCTGCCCGCGCAGCGCCTTGCACGCCTGCGTGCCGGAATAGTCAAACTCGCAAGCCTGCCCGATCACAATGGGTCCGGAACCGATGATCAGCACCTTCTTGATGTCGTCGCGTCGCGCCATGGCCCTGCTCCTTGGTTTTGACTGGGGAAATACGAAAGGCTTAGCCGCTCTTTATACCGGAGCCCGCACATCTTTGCAAAAAGAAAACAACAAAATTGGCGGGTGCTACATATTTGTCTTCGGCAAGCTGAGCCATTCAAGCGGAAAGCGAGCCAGGCGGATTGCTTCATAAGCCGACGATTCGCCGCACTCATAGAGCAAGCCGATCCGGCCATCGCGAAGCACCGCCGGGCTGGAATAGGCCGACGGCCCGGCGTGGACCAGGCGGGAAACCGGCCAGGTCCGGCCTTCATCAAAACTCACCCGCACCGTCATCTTTTTCCGCGCCTGCCCGCCCGCCGCCCCGCCGACATCGTTGTTCGAAAACAGCACGGGCGGCGCGCCTTCGCGCCCCGGCCACCGGCAGCTGATGAAGCCCGCCTGGCAGGGCGCTTCATTCAAGGCCGGAACCAGCATGGGCTCGGACCACGTTTCGCCCTGGTCACGGCTGACCGCAGAGCCGCGACAGCCCGGGTGCCCCTCGTTTTTGATTTGAATGCGCCAGTTCAGCACGAGCGACCCGTCGGCCCGCTCAACCACCTGGGATTCGTTTGACATGGCGTAGGCAACCGGAGTTCCCAGATGCCAGGACCGGCCCTGGTCTGCGCTGATCGCCACGCGCGAATAGGTGGCAACACGGGTTCCGTCCGAGGCAAACACGGCGGAATATCCGGGAATGATCAGCTTCCCGTTCCGAAGGGCAATGCCGCCCCCGGGCCCGGGAATAAAGGTGTCGTCGCCGATTCCACTGGTGACGTCGACCGGATCCGACCAGGTCAGGCCGTCGTCGGCGCTGCGCAACAGAAGATACCGGTGATGTCCTGGCGCGGTCTTGTGGGCGTTCATGCAGAACAGCCATGTGATGTCTCCCTCCACGACCGGACAGGGATTCATGATGGCCTCCAGGCCGATCCCGGGAACCACTCTCTGCAAAGGAAGCCAGGTCGATCCCTGATCGAGACTGCGCCTCAAAACCAGATCGGTCGGGCTCGCATCCTTGCCGCTGATTTTGCGGGCCTCGCAGAACGCCAGGAGCGCGCCGCCGGGCGACACCTTCAAGGCGGGAATGCGGTAGGTGTGGACGCCATCCGCGCCGGCGCTAAAAACATCAGCCTGTTCACAGTCGTTTTGCATATCGGATCAGGAATAACTTTGCGTCTTGTCGGGGAAGCGGCCGGACTCCACGTCGCCGCGATAGGCGGCCACGGCCTGGCGCATCGCGTCCCCCATCTCGGCATAGCGCTTCACGAATTTCGGGGTCGACTCCGCCGGCGTGAGGCCGAGCATGTCGTTCACCACCAGGATCTGGCCGTCGCAGGAAGGGCCCGCGCCGATCCCGATGATGGGCACCTGGACCGCCTTCGTGAGCTCGGCCCCCAGCCCCGCCGGCACGCATTCCACCACGATCGCGAAGACGCCGGCCTTTTCAAGCGACCGGGCGTCGGCGATGAGCCGTTTCGCCTCGGCGGGCTTGCGCCCCTGCACCTTGTAACCGCCCATCTCGCGGATGCTCTGCGGCGTCAGCCCGATGTGGCCCAGCACGGGAATCCCGTTGTCCACCAGGGCCTTGATGGTCTCCGCCCGCATGGCGCCGCCCTCGAGCTTGACCGCGCCCACGCCGCCTTCCTTGAGGAACCGGCCGGCGTTTTCCAGCGCCTGCTCGCGCGACACCTGGTAGGACATGAACGGCATGTCGCCCACCACCAGGGCCGACTTCACGGCGCGCGCCACCGCCGCGCCGTGGTGCAGCATCTGCTCCAGCGTGACGGGCAGCGTATTCTCGTAACCCAGGGTGGTCATGCCCAGGGAGTCGCCCACCAGGATCAGCGGAAGGCCCGCCTCGTCGGCAAGCCTGCCCGTGAAAAAATCATAGGCGGTCAGGCAGGCGATGGCCTGCTTTCCCTTGAGGGCCTTGATCTTAGCCGCATTCCATTTTATCGCATCGGTCATCTCACACCTGCCATTTCACCAGGACTCCGCCGCCACCTTCACGCCGCCCGCCGGCAACTGCTCCAGCGCCTGCCGCACGCTGACGGCGCTTCCGGGCGGCACCAGGTCCGGCCTGAGCTCCGCCAGCGGCTCCACCACGAAGCGCCGCTCGCTCCACCGCGGATGCGGTACCGTGAGCGCCGGCTCGTTGATCGCCACCCCATCGGCATACAAGATATCCACGTCGAGGGTCCGCGGCCCGTTCCGCACCGTCCGCACCCGGCCCGCCTCATCCTCCACGGCCTTGGTCGCCGCCCACAGCGCGTGCAGGGTTCCCGGCCACTCGATGACGAGCACCGCATTCAAAAACAGAAGCCCGCGGAACGCGGCGGGCACCTCGACCGGCTCGGTCTCGTAAAAGCGCGATTTCCCCAGCACCCGGACGCCGGGCAGGGCCGCCAGGCGGCGGACGGCGGCGCGCAGATGCGCCGCGCGGTCGCCCTGGTTGGATCCCAGACTTAAGCCTGCTTCCATGGCCCCTCTACTTGAGGCCCAGCACATCCTGCATGTCGTACAGTCCGGCCGGCCGGCCGGCGACCCACTTGGCCGCCAGCAGCGCGCCGCGGGCGAAGCCGTCGCGGCCCGACGCCTTGTGCGTCAGCTCCACCCGGTCCCCGTCGGCCGCGAAAATGACCGTGTGATCGCCCACCACGTCGCCGCCGCGCAGCGCGTGCATGCCGATCTCGCCCCGGGGCCGCTCCCCCACCTGCCCGTGGCGGCCATGGGCGACCACGGCGTCGAGGTTCTGCCCGCGGCCGGCGGCCGCCGCCCGGGCCAGGCCGAGGGCCGTGCCGCTGGGCGCGTCCTTCTTGAAATGGTGGTGCATCTCCACGACCTCGATGTCGTAGTCCAGCC
>CAYZVY010000258.1:0-6199 GCA_964481675.1 uncultured Verrucomicrobiota bacterium | reverse complement strand
CGCTCTGGGCCCTGGTCTATGCGTCGGGCGGCTCGCAGTTCCCGCTGCGGCTCTCCCGCTGGGACGGCAAGGCGTGGGACACGATCAATCTGGACGCCGTCCTGCCGCCCGAGCGCGGAGTTAGCCAGGCCTGCCTGTCCCTCGATACGGCGGGCCGCCTGCACATCCTCGCCGGCGCGGTGGAACGGTCAAGGCTCGGGAAGCACGTCGAGCCGTTCGGCCACCCCAGCCTGCAGGTTTTCCATCTGTGGACGGAACCCGGGAAGACAACCTTTGCGCACCGGATGGTCAGCGATGGCGATCCCGAGATCCCAAGCTGGCATCCGAGCCTGTCGCTGCCCGGTCCGTTCCATCCGGTCGACAAGCCCGTATTCCTGTTCACCAAAGGCTGCAACCAGCCCAACGCCGGCGCAGGCTGCCGCCACACGACCGAAACCGAAGTCTATTGCGTGCTGCCGGACTAACCGGGCGCGAACACATGCGCGCGCGGCATACTATGTCATTGCGGTAAATTCAGAACGGCGATACGATTGTCTCCGTTTTCTCCTTGGTGATCGCCTGTTTCGACCACACCCGTTCGCCACCGTCCGGCAAGACAGGAGCATGACATGGCCACACTCAAGTTTGACTGCCCGCATTGCCGCCAACCGCTGGAAGCGACAAGCGACATGTTCGGCCAGGTTGACGTCTGCCCTTCTTGCACGAAACGCCTCCAGATTCCCAGGCCGCAACCAGGAGATGTTACATCGTACGACCAGGAGGGCACCCGGACGGCCGATCCAGACACACCCGCCGGATCGACATCTCGTTATTGGATACTGGCCGGCCTGGCGATACTGCTCCTGGCCGCCGCCAGCGCTGCCTGGTTCGGCGGTTTCCTGGGCGGAAAAAACCGCGCGGTCATCGGCATCGCCAACTGCGCCCTGTTTGCCGATCCGGAACTCACGAACCCATCCGGAACGCTCCCGACTGGCACGGCTGTCGGGATCCTTGACGCAACCGACAAGGGCATCCAGGTGAAGCATGCCGCCGGAACGGGCTGGGTTCCATGCTACAGCCTCTGCACGGCAAAGGAACTTGATCGGCGCAAGGCGCAGAATGCAATCCCGGAACGGGTCGTCACCGTCACCTATGAGAACGGCACATTCTTCCTCTCGGGAGGCGTGATCACCATCGTCAACAACTCGCCGTCGGCAAGCCCCGGCCAGGCCTTCTGGATGGACGGCTCGACGGAAGGGAAAACGTTCTCGCTCGGACCGGCGAAGCTCAAGCGCGGGATATTCCTGTATCTCGTCAACCCGGATAACGACGTTCTCGAAATCCCGATTTACCGGGTGGCGGTGAAAACCAGGGCGCCCCCGGAACCGGCCGCACCGAAGCCGGTCGCGCCCCGCCCGGAACCGGCCGCGACCGGACCGGAGCCGGCCACGACCGGGGCGGACGAGGCGCTATTCACCCCACGCGACGTGGAGCCCGCCGCCTGGCGGATTTATCCGCCGAAGGGACAGAACCTGTCCGTGCTCAAGGGGGAATCTCCCATCCAGTCGCTGCCTCCCTACATCCTTCACTTCGATGCCGACAAGACTCCCTCGCGGGAACGCGCCATCCGGATCATGGAGGACCCGGCCTTCATGATCACCGTCCACGGCAACACATATAACCTGTGGGCCGTTCTGGAGAAACTGGAGGAATCCCTCCGCCAGGAAAAAGGGGATCAGAGAATCCCCCACTGTTTCATCCAAACCGACAAGACGATCGGATACATCGAAGAAAGGTACGGGAAAGCCGACCACGTCGGCTCCTACACGTACACCTTCACGCGCGTCGGCGAGAGCAAGCAACAAACGGCGGTGAGCCCCGTCCACTGGTACGGCGTGATCTTCTTCATCGTCGGAGACAATGGCAAACTGTCATCAATCGGGGGATGGCCGTCAAGGCTCTAATGAAAACACCGCGCTGGGCGGTCGGGTTGATTCTTCTGGCCTCGGGCCGGCTCCTTTTTTCGGATCCCGTTTCATTGTCACTGCCCGACTTGCCCTGGTCGCTGGACATCGAGGCGCCCGGTTTTGTGATCGAAGACAAGGAAATCGCCCCCGACGGAAATGCCGCGCGCCTCCAGGCCATCAATAAAACGAGCGGCGTCGTCCTGTCGGCATACCTCGAAAAAGCCGGCGGCGCGGGCGACGCCAAGGCCTGCCGGGACTATTACTGGAGCCGGGCCAAACAGAGTCCTTTCAAGAAGGAGCAAGTCTCGATGCGGGAGACCGGGTCCCTGGCCCTCGTCGATTATGTCGTGCCCGAGCATCTCGGCGAAAAATTAAACCAGAGGAACGTGAATGCCTACCTGGCGGAAGGCGGCTTCTGGATGGATGTGCATCTGTCCAGGACGGGATACACAGCAGGAAAAGGAGATTCCCTGGAACCGGTTCTGCAAGCCATCCGGATCAACCGAGCCTATGTTCCGACGGCACAGGACAGGTTCGCTTTCGGAAACATATTCTACCTCCAGAAAAATTATAAGGCAGCCGCCCGGCATTACGAAGCCGGCGTGGAGCTTGAAAAGGTCAAGCCCTCCCTGCCCCAGACCACGTGGATTGTCCTCGTTGATCAACTCGGGATGTCCTATGGCATTTCCGGCGATGCGGCGAAAGCGAAGCCGCTTTACGAGTGGGCACTGACCCGGGAACCCGAGTACCCCATGTTCTATTACAACCTGGCCTGCGCCTTCGCCGAGACGGGGAATCCGGAGAAGGCGCTCGAGAATCTGAAATTGGCGTATCAGCACAAACAACACGGGCTGAAAGGCGAGTCCATCCCCAATCCGCGAACCGACTCGTCCTTCACGAACTATCTCGCCAATCCGCAATTCAAGGCATCGCTGGACGCACTCAAATAAAACAAGAACTCCAGGTCAATCAAAACACCTATGAACACCCCATCCCCCGCTCCCGAAGCCCGATTTGCTGCGATGAACGCCGACGAGGTCCGCGCCTTTGAACTCGCGGTGATGCGGCAGGTCGCCGATCTGGCGTTGATCCCGCCGGCCATCAACACGGAGCCCCTACCGGCGTACGACAACGACAAGCTCGACTACGGCATGACGATCGGCCTGGAGCGCACGCCGAAGGGGCGACTCTGGGCCTGCTGGGTGGGCGGTGGCGACAACCCGGCTGCGTTCTTCGTCCTGGCCACAAGCGACGACGACGGCGAGACCTGGTCGAAGCCGCGCGTCGTCGTGGACGGGCACACGCCCGCGATGCCGCTGGGGCGCAGCGTCCTGGTGGGCAACCTCTGGACCGACCCGCTCGGGCGCCTGTGGCTGTTTTTCGACCAGTCCATGCACATGTACGACGGGCGCGCGGGCGTGTGGGCGACCGTGTGCGAGAACCCGGATGCCGACCGGCCCGAGTGGTCCGCCCCGCGCCGCCTCTGGCACGGGGTGATGCTGAACAAGCCGACCGTGCTCTCCACCGGCGAATGGATGCTGCCGATTTCGCTGGATCAGCGCGAGGGATTCGGGCCCTTCGCGGGGCTCTTCAAGGAGCTTGACCCGTTGCGGGGGGCAAACCTGTTCGTGTCCGCCGACCAGGGGGCAACGTGGACGCGCCGCGGAGCGGTTCAATTCCCGAACCCGGAGTGGCACGAGCACATGATCGTCGAACGGCGGGACGGCACGCTCTGGATGCTGGCGCGCACGAGGAAGGGGATCATGATGAGCACCTCGTCCGACGACGGGCGGACCTGGGCCGCGCCGACCGAGCCGGATGGGATCCGCCAGCCGGCCGCCCGTTTCTTTGTCCGCCGCCTGGTTTCCGGCCGGCTGCTATTCGTCAAACACGGCAGCGCCATGGATGCGCACCAGGGACGCGTGCAACTCAGCGCCTGGCTCTCGGATGACGATGGCGCGACGTGGCGAGGCGGCCTGATCCTCGACGAACGGCCGGGCATCTCGTATCCCGACGGTCTCCAGGCCCCCGACGGCACGATCTACATTTCCTACGACCGCAACCGCTCGACCGACGGCGAAATCCTGCTGGCCCGCTTCACCGAGGAAGACGTCCTGGCGGGAAAACTTGGCGGCGGCAAGTCGAAGCTGAAAATGCTGATCAGCCGGCCGCAAGCTCCCAGGAAGTAAAGCGACTGAAATACAAAGGAACGCAAGTTTTGTCCTTCAAGACTTAGCCTGATTTAACGCCAATAGACGTTCGAGAATCGAATCACTGGACAAATCGGCTGGCCAGCCATAGGCGGCGGCGACGGCGGCATCAAGTCGGGCATGGCAGTCAGCGAGCCATGCCGGGCGCTCGTTGTAGAGCTTGGTCAGGGTACGATCCTTCAGGCGGACGGCGCAGGCGGCATCGAGCGGTACCAGGCGCGGATAACGCACAGTCCCGACCTTAAACGCCCCACGGTCGGCCACGGACGCCGGGTCAATATAACGGTCCCAGGGACCGCCGACCGTGCCAGGGAATGACAGGACTTCCGTGCGCGTCCAGTCCGGCGGGTTCAACCAGTTTTCGCGGAGCTGGTTCAGTTCCCTGGCGGCGGCGGCGATGGCTGTTTCCTGGTCGGCGGTAGCCGTAGGGAATGGGAAAGTTTCGAAGCAAGTCGTAGGAGTGTAGCGGGGGCGTGTCTCCAAGCGCGTGCCCATGCGTAGAGCCCATATTTCATGAAATCTAGAATGCATGATGCCTAAGAAAACGTCATCGGAGCGACCGAACACGATCAACTGATGGTCAGGAAGCATAGGCGGTGAAAGCCAGATAAAGATGCGATGTTTTGCCGTTGTAGGTGTCACCAAGAATCGAGGCAACGGCGCAACGGCGTTTCTCATTTCCGGTCTCATGCGTTGCGGGCGCCACCAGTTTTCCCTGAGCCACTTGTCGCGATTTTGGTCCCGGTTAGGTTTCACTCTTTCTCGGACAATGTGAAATGGTTTTTCGTATAGGGTGAACCCCTCAAGCGGCAAGTCGGCCGAGTCGATGAACCAACGAGGAACACGGGTCTTGAGAAGATCTTCTGAGTTGACGACAGGGCGAATCACGTCACTGTTAGGCTGGGCGTGTGGATTGCCAGCTGTAGACAAAAGGTCAAACGCTTCCAGGTCGTCAATATCGAACGCTCCGCCCTTGCAATTGCCAAGAAACGCCAGTCCCGCGTTCACGTTGAGAACGGAAGCCGATATAGTGTCAGCGGTCGCGGTCAAATCGGCATTGATCGTGGGGACCGATTTCCCATCAAGAGTACGAGTTGTTTCCGCCCCGTCATCAAAGGCAACCATGCTGACATGAACGTTAGCGCCATCGAGAACCCAAGGCCGGTCGCTTTGCGCCCAGAAAATCCCACCGCTGTCCTTGATGCGCTTCAGGACTTCCCGGTTCGCGCCGCCGCGTATGCTCTGGGTGGCGAGCAGACCGGCGCGACGACATTTCCCGGCCGCGATATGGGCGCGGGCCTTTTCGAACCAGTAACAGCAGAGATCAGACTGACCGGGGATGCGTTCGGCATAAAGGGCGCGGAGCTTGTCCACGTATCCGTCGCCTAATTCCCGGCGCATGAGCTTGTCGCCCAGGAATGGCGGATTGCCGATGATGAAGTCAACGGCGGGCCATTCCGGTTCGACAGGCTCACCGCTTGGCGGTTCGCCGGCGTCCGGCTTCAGGATGGCGTCCATGCGGCGGATGTTGTCTGTCAGGGGGCGCAAGATGGGGTTGTCGGGGAAGCCGAAGCCGTTGGCGCGAATCCATTGCAGCCAGCCGATCCAGACGGTCATCTGGGCCAGATCATGCGCGTAGGAGTTGATTTCGATGCCGTAAAGCTGGGAGGGGCTGACCCCAGGCAAGTAGGAGTTCAAGCCGTTCTCGCTGGGGAACGTGACGGCGGCTTCCTGTTCAAGGTCCTTCAGGCGAAGCAGGGCCACGTAAAGGAAGTTTCCGGAGCCACAGGCGGGGTCGAGGATCTTGACTGCCCGCAGGCGAGTCAGGAATTGATGGAGGATGCTGTCGGCTTCACCCTTGGCCTTCTTCAATTTTGAATCGGAAAGTTTTCCCTGAACCCCGAACCCTGAACCCCCGCTTTTCCTGCCGGTGGCCAGCAGGCATTGGATGATGCCTTTGGTCTCGTCCCACTCGCGCCGGAGCGGGGTCATGACAACCGCGTCCACCACAAGCTCGATGTCAGCCTTGCTGGTGAAATGGGC
>CAYZVY010000257.1:0-6215 GCA_964481675.1 uncultured Verrucomicrobiota bacterium | reverse complement strand
CTTCCCAGACGACGTTTTCCACCGCGCCCCAGGACCAGGCCACCTCATCCTTGAGTTTGCTGCCAAAGGCCCAGATCTTGAGGTTCTTACGCGCGCCGTAGAGCCGGTCGAGGAGCGTCTTGTCATTCTGTTCCACCTTGACCTTGAACTGCGTCTCGAAGCGATAGGCCGCCTCATAACGCACAAGCGCCAGATATTTCCCGGCTTCCTTGACATTGACCGTGATCGTGGCGACGGCATCCTTCTCGCATTGCTCCGGCGCACCGAGAAATCCCTTGCGAGAAAGGAAGCAGTTCGCGAAGGTGGCGGCGTAATAATTCTGGCCCCAATACCCCGCCTGCCAGCCAGGCTTGGCGACCTGGAACTCCTCGGCCTCGCAGAAGATGTTGCCGTCAGGCGCCGGCTCCACGGCCTCGCCATGGGAGCGAAAATCCGCGGCGCCCTTGGCCCGCGCTTCACCGTCGGTGTCCGCCCGTGTCCGAGATACGATTGCCGCTGTCACCATTAAAGCCACCGCCAATGCCTGTTTCATCGCCGTTGGTTCTCCTGTTAAATTTTATAGAATAGAACAAGAGGCGCAGACGACCAACAACAAGTGCTTGTAGAAAAGTAGCACACAATTGTGGCTTGATCACAGACAAAGTGGCAACCCGTTTCCGTTTGGCTGAAAATCAGGAGTTGCTCGCCGCGGGACGGCGAAAGAAACCCACCCCGGTCTTGGCCGCCAATTTATGGAGCGTCACGAAGCTGGCGATGTAGTCGGCTTCGCAGCTGCTGAAGTGCTCGCAGAAACAAGGCGTATCGACGGGCAATTTCGCAAGGCGTTTGAGGTATGTGTTGTAGTCCATCACCCCTTCGCCGATGCGCACCTCGTCCCATTTGAGAAACATGTGGTTGATGTCCTGCCGGATAACCCGAACGTAAACCGGAACGCAAATGCTCGGCGTCTCTTTCGTTAAGAGCTTCAGCCACAGCCATGTTTATCCATAGGCCGCCGGGATCGGCCGGAGTATGCGTCAGTACCTGTCCGATCTCAATCATCCCAACCTCATAATGTCCAGTTTCCTCGCAGATCCGCTTCGCTTCCACCAACCATTTCGTGAAATCTTCTGCAGAAAAGCCTCCATCCGCAAGCGTGCCAGGGGGCGTCTTCCATTCACGAAGCAAGCGAAATGAGTTCAATGCGATCCCCTGATCTCGCTCAGAGAGGTCGTCCCTAGAGGAGCGACGGGCGGCCAGGTACGCGTCGAGGGCGGCATGAGGAAGACTATCTTCGAGCCGGCCTACCGGGATCTGGTTGCCACGCTGCGCGCGGCACGGCTTCAGCAAGGGCTGCGCCAGGAGGACGTGGCAACCAAGCTGGGTGTGACCAGGACGTGGGTGGCTAAGGTCGAAGGGCATGAGATCCGCCTGGATGTCGTCCAGCTTGTACGTCTGGCCCGCATCGTCGGGCTCCGGGCGCACAGGCTGGTGAAAGCGGTCGAAGGGGCGGTTCCTTAAAAGGGGCGCCCCCTTTTTTTACCTATTGTGAAGAGCAGAAAAGATTGGTCACGTACGTGACTAATCTTGAAGTTGGCTTCCCCGTTAGTGCGTTTTACGACCTGGGTACTGGGCTACCCGTAAAACAGGGCCATGAAGGCGGGATTGCGCTCGCGGTAGAGCACCCCCGCCACGCGATCGGCCGCGGCAATGCTCATGCGCTCGTGGAAGCAGACGACGCCGGCCACCTGGTCGGTCGCGCCGGTGGTGGCATGGTTGATGCAGCAGCACCAGTTCATGCAGCGGTCGCGCAGGCCGCACGCCTTGCAGGCCTTGGTCCGATTCCCCCGCTTCGCCAGGATCCGGGCGCGCCGGGCGGGATGAAACCCATCGACCACGTTCCCGATCCGCAGGTCCTCGCGGGTGTCGTCCCCCACCACCCGCTCGCAGGGATACAGGTTTCCGCCCGGCGCCACCGCCGCCTCGCGCTCGCCGAAGCCGCAGCGGTCGCAGGCCTCGTAGCCTTCCTTCAGATGCACGCGGATCTTGCCGTCCAGCACATTGACTTTCACGGGCGCATGGGCGCGGAACCGGGCGGCATAGAGATCGGCGATCCGCTCATAGGCCCGGCGCCACACCGCCAGCGCCGGCCGCGGCCAGTCGATGTAGAAATTGGGGTTGAGCGAAATCTTACGCACGCCCTCGCGCATCAGCCACGCAACCGAATCCGCCAGGTGCCCCACATTCCGCGGATCCGGCACCACGATGACCTCGTAACGGTCGGACCCGGACGCCATGAACGTTTTCAACGCCGCCGCACACGCCGCGTGGGACCCCCGGCCGTTCCGGAAGCGGCGCAGGGTGTCGTGCATGGCCGCGTTGCCGTCGAGGGAAAGCCCCACATGAAAGCCGGCCGCGACCAGCCAGTCGGTTTTGGCCCGGTCCAGCAGGGTCATGTTGGTGGTGACCGTCTTGACCAGCGTGATCCCCAGCCTCGCCGACTCCACCTCGGCGTAGGCGGTGGCGCGTTTCAGCAGGGGCCACTGGAGCAGCGGCTCGCCGCCGAAGAAGCCCAGCTGCGCGGAGGGCGGACGGCCCAGCAGGCGGGCCTGGCGAAGGGTTTGCCCAAGGAAGAAATCAATGGCCCGGCGGGCTGTGTCCCAGGTCATGGAGCGGCCGGACTTCTCGCCGGCATAGCAATAGGCGCACCGGAGGTTGCAGGCGTGCGTCAGGCAGAGCGTGAAATCCATTCGCTATTTCGTGGGGGCCGGCTTGTCGGGCATGCGCATGACGCCCTTGAGCTGGGGCACCGGGGCATTGGTCACCGCAGGCTTGCAGGGCACGGCGTTGGTGCCCTTCGGCTCCACGGCGATCTCGCCGCGCAGGCGCACCTCGTTGGTCGCCGGCTTGGGAGGCGGCGGCACCCCGCCGAGCCTGGGCGCTTCGGCCCGCGACACGACGGCGGCCAGGGCGCCGACCCCGAGGGCGGCAGCCAGGAACTGGCGTTTGCTGGGATATTTGGGATTACGGCTGGAACTTTTCTGGACGCGCATGGGACACCTCGCTGAATGAGTTAATCATGATACTCGACACAGAGTCCCGTCAAGCGGAAACGCAGAAATCAGGCTTGCTCCACCCCCGGCAAACGCTTACGATTCCTTGGATATAACCATATAGCCGCGTGGGGTTCATGAAGTCAAACAAGGTTGATCGCGACAGCGCCCTGCCTCTCTACCATCAGGTGCTGGAAAAGGTCCGGCTGGCCATTCGCCAGGGCAACTATCCGGCCGGCGGGAAGATCCCCCCGGAGCGGGAGCTGTGCCGCCTCCTGGGGGTCAGCCGCATCACCATCATCAAGGCCCTCAACACCCTGGCGGACGAGGGGCTGCTGATCAAGCGGGTCGGTCTGGGCACCTTCGTGGCCGAAAAACCCGCCTTCTCCCTCGCCAAAGGAGGCGCCATCGGATTCGTGGCGCCGCTGCTGCGGGGCGACACTTTTTTCAACGACATCGTGACCGGCGCCGAACGGGCCCTGAGCGAGCGCGATCTCTCCCTGGTCCTCGCCTTTTCACAGGGGCAAAGCGACATCGAGCGGCGCTGCCTGACCCGCCTCGCCGAACAGCGGATCGCCGGCCTCATCCTCTTCATGTGCGACGATCCCGCCAGCTGGGACAACATCCGCCAGTTCACCGCCACCGGCACGCCCGTGGTGCTGCTCGACCACCGCGCGCCCCTGTTCGACGAGTCGCTCGATACCGTGACGAGCGACAACCTCAAGGGCGCCTTCCTGGCCGTCCAGCATCTCGTCCGGCTCGGGCACCGCCGCATCGGCCTGGTTACCTTCCAGAAGCGCTCCTCCTCCGTCATGAGCCGCGAGGAGGGCTGGCGCCTCGCCCTCACCACCGCCGGCCTGGCGGCGGATCCCGCCCTGATCGTCCGCCTCCCGGATCACGATCCCGCCTCCGACCGCATGGCGGCCGATGCCTTCCTGGCGCTCCCGGATCCCCCCACCGCCCTCTTCGCCATCAACGACGTGCTGGCCATCAAGACCATGACCGCGCTGGAGGCGCGCGGCGTGTCCATCCCGGAACGGTTTTCGGTGACCGGCTTCGATGACAACATCCAGGCCTCCCTCTGCCGGCCGCCGCTCACGACGGTGCGCCAGCAGCGCGAGAACATGGGGCGCATGGCGGTGGAGCTGCTCGTGGCCCGGCTGGAAAACAGGAACGCCCCGCCCCGCCATGAACTGCTCGACGTCGACCTGATCGTCCGCGGCTCCACGGCGCCCGCCCCGGGAAAGACTCCCCTTTGAACATCGGCCTGCACAATCTCGACCCCGCCCTGCTGGGCGCCCTGGCGGAAGACCTCCGCGCCGTCCGCGAAGCCCCGGCCCGCACGCGCGCCCTGCCAAGCCTGTTGATCCATGTTGCGGCGCTGGAATCGGGGGCGCTTCCCGCCGGCTTCCCCCCGCACCGTGTCCGGACGCCGGCCGCGGCACCGCCCGCAGCCTTCGCGGCCCGCTGCGACTGGGAAACGCTCCGGCAGAGCTTCCAGCTCGTCCGCAAAGGCCGGGAGATCTGGGTGATCGGCGGCGGGCGCGAAGGCGCGCTCTACGGCTTTGACGAACTACTCGAGCGGCTGACGGGCGTCATATGGGCGGGCATCCGGGACGAGCACCTGCTGTTCGGCCCGCCGCGTCCCCTGCCCGCCGGCGTGCAAAGCCCGTCCTTTCCCTACCGCATCCGGGACGGATCGGGGCCCGACTCGGCGACCGGGGCCGAATTCCACACCTGGCTGAGCCGGAACCGGTACAACGGCCGGGTCTTCTCGGGCGGCTCCTGGGCGCGGGCCACGCCGGAGCACCGGCAGGCGGTTCTGGCGCAATTCAACAGCCGGGCCCTGCACCTGGTGGCCGGCTACCATGCCATGGATTACTACCTTCCCGAGGCGGAATTTGCGAAGCATCCCGAGTGGTTCGGCATGCGGGACGGCAAACGGGTCCGCCGCTCGCATGTGGTGCTTCCGGAATGCCCGCACCTGAACGCGGACGTGGCCATTCAGCCCTGCTATTCCAATCCGGACGTCATCGCGACGATTTCGGGAAACATGGCCGACCAGGTCCGGCGCCAGCCGGAAATCGAGATCTTCTCCGTCTGGCCCCACGACGGCGTCAACAACTGGTGCCAGTGCCCGGCCTGCCGGAAGCAGGCGCCCTACGAGCTGATGTACAAGCTGGCCCTGGCCGTGGCGGCGCAGACACCGGCCACGCTGCCGATCGAACTGATCGTCTACGCCAACCTGCTGACCCTCCCCCGCCGCAAGCTCCCCGCCAGCGACCGGATCACGACGCAGATCTGTCCCTATTTAAGGCACTATACCCGCCGGTTCTACGAGCCCGGGGGGCCCCGCCTGGTCATGGGCACGCTCTATCCCGGGCCCGACCGGGTGAATCCGGTCGACGACCGCGACTACGGCAAGCTGTTCCGCGCCTGGAGCCGGGTCTGGAAGGCCTGCGGCACGGTGCCGGGCGTCTTCGAGTATGGCGGCGACCTGTGGCCGGATGAGACGGGCCGGACGGAACGGCAGCGGTTTCTCCGCCACCCGCCGGCCGCACTGCGGTTCGACGAGTCCAAATGGTACCGGGCATACGGGGTCCGCTACACCTATTTCTGCGGCTCGTACCAGCACTGGCCCGACTCCCTGTCCCAGCTGTCCATGGCCCGCTCGCTCTGGAACGCGGGCGAACCGGCTGAAGCCTTCACCGGCCGCTACTACACCGCGCTGGCCGGGGCCGGCGGAAAAGCGCTCCGGCAGGCGCTGGACCGGGTCGCCAACCGGCTGACCGCAAAACAATCGCCGGATGCGCCGCTGGCGGAGTTGGAGAAGGCGGTGAAGCGGCTGAAGGACGGGCCGGCCGCGAAGCGGTATCGGCTGTGGATGGAGTATGTCCGGCTGGCCTGGCGGGAGTGGGACGCCAGCCTGCAGGGCGACCTGGCCGGCGCGCTGGAGAGGGAAAAGGACGTCACCGCCTTCCTGGAAGCGCGCCTGCCGGAACTGAAGGATATCTCGATCACCAAACAGATCCTGACCTATTCCACGGTCCGCCAAGCCCGCCTTCAGCAGTGGATGACCGCTGAAAAGGCCGAAGATTACCGGTTGTAGCGGAGGTTGTCGCCAGGAGGTGGGAGCGCGGCACCGCCCGCGCGATCATGCGCCCGTTTGTGGGAGCGCGGCAC
>CAYZVY010000256.1:0-6245 GCA_964481675.1 uncultured Verrucomicrobiota bacterium | reverse complement strand
GCCGAAACGCCGCACCCCCGCTGGGCAGCCGCCTACGCGGCCGTCTGCTTAGCCGCTGCCAAACACAACGCCAGCATGGCGTTGGCCAGGGCCACCACGAAGCAGGTCAGCCCGATCCCCAGGGCGGGAATCAGCACCAGCCCCGCCAGCAGCGCGCCCAGGGCCGCCCCCAGGTTGTCGGCGGCATGCGTAGAGCCCGCCGCCCCGGTCAGCGAGTCGCCCTTCTCCCGCAGCAGCCGGTTGATCATGGGAAACAGCACGCCCAGGGACGCCCCCGCCAGGACCATGCACCCGTGCAGCACCCACTCCGCCAGCGCCCGGTGCGTGATGCCCGCCGCCATCCAGACCGGCAGGGCCATGCCCAGGATGACCGACACCGTGCAGGCGGCGACCGACAGGCTCCAGGCCGCCATGGCGTCGTGCGTCTCGAACCGCCGCACCAGCAGGGCGCCCGCGGCGAGCCCGGCCATGAACAGCGCCACGATGAACGCCAGCCGCTCGTAGACATAGCCGAACAGCGACTGCGCCAGGAAGATCAGGATCAGCTCGAACGCCATGGCCGTGAAACCCGAAACGCCGATGGTGAGCCGCAACAGCCCCCGCACCAGCGCCAGCCGCCGGCGCCCCCGGAAGCCCAGCAGCGCCAGGATCGCCAGGATCGCGCCGAGCAGCAGGCCGCCCGAAATCCCCTCCGCCAGGCTCATGCCGTTGAGGCCCGTCAACCGCCACAGCACCCGGTCCAGCCGGGAGTCCGAAAACCGGTTCCACCGGAGCAGCATATAGGTGTGCGTGACCGGATGGTTCATCGTGTTGACCGCCACCGGCATGGACTCAAGCGCCTTTTTCGTGGCGGCCATCTTGGCGGGATCGATCGATTCATCCGACAGGAACTGCCCGGGCTTGAAATACTCCGACGCCACCCCCGCCTTCGCGGCGGCGGCCGCCAGTTCAGCCGCGCCCATCGGCACGCCCTCCCCGCCGGCCGAGGCAAAGAAGGCCAGCCGCGCCCCGAACGTGACGCGAACGGCGGGAAACGCGGTCTCCAGCGTCCGGTAAACCGACGCCGCCAGCAGCCCGGTCTCCGCCTGAAGCTGCTCGGAGGCCTCGACGGACGTCCACAGGAAGCCGCCCGGTTTCAGCAGGCGGCGCAACGACCGGTAAAACTCGACCGTATAAAACCGGTTCAGCCCCACGGTTTCCGGCTCCGGGGCCATCAGGATCACGATATCGTAGGAGGCCGCGGCGGCCTGGCGCGCAAACCACACCGGATCCAGGGTGGAGACGCGGACCCGCCCTTTGGCCGCCTCGATGAAAGCCGCATCGGCCGTCAGCCGCCAGATCCAGGGATCCATATCCACATACGTGACGGAACAGCCCGGATGCGCCAGCAGCGCGCGGCCCAGGCCGGCCGGATTGCCGCCGATCAGCAGGACCGAACGGGGGGCGGCGTGCCGCGCCAGGATGCCGTGGATCAGCGGCTCGGATTGGACCGGATCGGGGAACATGAACAGCGGCTGGCCGTTGCCATACAGCATGGACTGGGCGCCCATACGGATGACGGTCAGCCGCTGGTACGGCGACTCCACCCGCGCGGCCACCTCCGCCGGCGCACCGGGGGACGGGCTCCAGCGCGCCGCCTCCCACCGGCCCATGACCCGGTCCACGTGCAGGGGGAACAGGAGCGGAAGCAGCCCCGTCCCCACGGCCGCCGCGGCAACCGCCCACCGGCGGGACGCCGTGAGCAGGCTGGCGGACAGGGCCGCGAATCCCAGCGCCGAGGCGGCCAGGGCGACGGCCAGCGACGAAACGCCATACAGCATGGCCACGCCGAATCCCAGCCCGCCCAGCAGGCCGCCCAGCGATTCGAACCCATACAGGCGGCTGACGCCCAGCTTCCGGCCCTCTCCGGCCAGCCGGCAGGCGCAGGGAAACGCGGCGCCCTGGGCCAGGCAGACCGGCCCCAGGATTGCCAGGAACAGGCGGACGAGTTGGTCGAAAGGCAGGCTGGCGTAGGGGGCGACGCCCAGCCAGTCGCGCGACCGGATCAGGCCCAGCAGGAGCAGGGGCGGCAACACCGCCAGGATCAGCAGCAGCAGGTTGAAGAAGGCCCGAAGGCTGTTGCTGTTCCAATAATGGCTGGCGGCGCGGCCGGCCAGGGCCCCCGCGCTGATGGCGGCAAACCAGACGCCGAAGGCCGCCCCGACCGTCAGCTCGTTGCCGGAGAAGGCGGCCAGCATCTCGCGCATCAGCAGCATCTGGACCGCCATCGCGTGGCAGCCCAGGAATAATAACGACAGGCCCATTACTCCTCCGCCAGGACCACGCTCTCAAATACCTGGAACGAGGCGCCGTCCTTCCAGGCGTCGGGAGGAAGTCCCGCCTTTTCGCTCAGCGAGGCGAGCGTCTCCTCGACGGTCCAGCCCTGCTCCGCCGCCACTTCGGGCAGATACACGGCCCGCCGGCGCCCCTTTGTCATGATGATGCCGTGCGTCCCTATTTTAAACTCTTTCCACGTGGCGATGGGGCGGGTCGGGCTGAGGACCGACACATCCATGTGAATGGCGGCCATCTCGTCCGCCCCCACCGGCTGGAACCGGGGGTCGTGCAGCGCCGCATGGACCGCGTTGTCGTGCACGGATTGGAAGAGGGGCGCCTCCGGCTCGAGCGACCCGATGCAGCCGCGCAGCCGCCCCCGGACCTTGAGCGTCACGAAGGTGGCGGTCACCGCCTTCAGCCTCTCCGTCACGTCATAGCGGGCAAAGTCAAAGGCATTGGTGCCGCCCTTCACCGCCCATGCCAGCGTGTCACGGGCAATCGCCAGCAGCGTCTTCGCCTCCGCCTTCGACAGGCCGTCCGCCCCGTCAACGCCGGCTTTTGCCGCCCCGGCGCGGCTGAAAAAGCCGACAGTGGCGTAGGACACGCAATGCCGGTAATCGCCGGTGCGGTCGCCGGACGTCAAGGTCGCGAGCACCTTACCCTCCAGGGGCTCGCGCCGTTCGTCCAGGATACCCAGCAGGATGTCGATCGGGAAGCGGCCGCAAATCGTATCGCCCGTTTTCGCCACATGCTCCCGGAAGGCGGCGCGGTTGCGGCCGGCCACGGCGGCGGAGGCCGTTTCCAGGTAGGCATAAAGCTGCTCGCGGACGCGATCCGTGAAGGGCAGATAATCGAAATCCTCCCCGTAGTGGGTGAAGTCGGAGGAGGCGATCACCAGCGTCCGCTCATCGGCGAACGGCGCCAGCGCCTTCCCGGCCCGGTCCAGGTCGGCGGGCGACAGCGACCCGCAGACGATGGGAATCAGCGTGAACCGGCCGAGGGCCGCCTGCAGAAAAGGAAGCTGAACCTCGATCGCGTGCTCGCGGCTCTCGACGCCGGGCTCCCGCTCGAAGCCCGGCAACGCCTCCAGCTGCTCGCAGGCTTTCCGGTCAATGGCCACCGGGCCGAGCGGCGTCTCATACCGGGCCGTTTCGGGCGCGGGCAGGGCCAGGCCGCGGAAGCCGCGGGTGTGCGAGGGCGCCAGGATCAGGACGCGCTCATAGTCGCCGGTCTTGAGGAGTGCATACGCGGCCGCCGCGCAAGAGCCCGAATAGACATAGCCGGCGTGGGGCACAACGGCGGCGCGGAGGCGGCCGCCTTCAGAAGCCGGGGCCGCGCGGAGCGCCTCCCGCACGCTGCGCTCGAGCTTCTTCGCATCCTCGTCATAAAACATGCCGGCCACCGCGGCCGGCCTCGTCCGCCCGGGGGGGCTGTTGGTCACAACCGGGCGCGCGGCCGATTCGCCGGCACGGCTGCCGCAACCGGTCAACAGGGTCATGGCGCACATGAGGAACGCTCCTTTTTGCAGGATGGAAAGGCGCATGGCTGCTCCCGCGGAAGCCGTCCGCTTGAACTGGACTCCCACGGGCCATGAGTATATGCTTTTCAGGTCTGAAAGGAATCCCTTTTTCATGCGCATGATCGCCGCGATCGCCGGCGGGTTGGGAATGGCGGCCGCCCTGCTGGCGGCGGATCCCCTCCTGCCCGGATCCCAATCCGTCCCGGGCCGCCTGGACGCCTCCCTCGCCCACGAAACGCGGGCGGCGCTGGACCGGGGGCTAACTTGGCTGGCGGAACGGCAGAATCCGGACGGCAGTTGGACCGGACCGGACGGAACCGATCTCACGGCGCTGCCGCTGCTGGCCTTCGCGGGCAGCCCGAACCCCGCCCACCAGGCCCTCCGCCGGCAGGGCGCCGCCTGGTTGAGCCGGAGCGCCACCAACGGGGCCCTGCCGGTCCTGATGTATAGCGGCCTGGCCCTGGCCCGGGAAGCGCTGGAAAAACCCGAGCTGCGCCCTTTGCTGCCCGTCCTGCGGGATCGCCTGGCGGCCACGCCCCTGCCCGACGAACCCCGTCTCCTGGCCCTCCGGCTCCTGGCGCTCCAGTCGCTCCCCGCCCCACCCCCTGCCCTGGAATCCACCCAGCGCCTCGCCCGGGCGACCCTCCAGTCGGGCGTCGATGCAGCCGCCGTGCTTCTGGGCTTTCAAGCCGCGGGTGCCCCGCGCAACGATCCCGTCATGTGGAAGGCGTTCCACTGGCTGGCCGGTCACCGGGAAGCGTTTTCCCCCGCCACCGCGACTGAAACCCATTACGAGAATCTGCTGATCCTGGCGCTGGCGCTGGCGCAAACCGGCGAAAACCGGCTGCCGCTCCCCGACCGCTCGCTCCTGGCCTGGCGCCCCCTGCTGGCCCGAACCCTGATCAACCGCCAGAAGGTCGACCCCCGCTCCGGTTCCCTCTACTGGACGCCGGCCGAAGGCCCGCCCCCCCGGCAGGACCTGGCGGCCACCTGCTATGCCCTCCTGACGCTCCAGGTGGTGCTGGCGGAGTAGGAAGGGGTTAGGGGTTAGGGAAGAAAGTGATCAGTCTTCAGTGATCGGACGCATCTGCGATTCGTCATGGGCAAGAATGGCGCACGGGGTCCGGGTGGAACCGGACCCTCCACTTTTCGTGCAGCCGTTGGAGGGGCGCGTTCCACCGCGCCCACCCTGTCCATCTATTTGCTGGCGCGAAGAAGCGGCAACACCCTTACAAATCGCAGATGCGCCCAGTGATCCGTCATTGTGATCATTTAGCATTGAAGCGCGCGGGAAAAGCGGTAAAATAAACGGATTTTACAACCAAGGAAGAGCTCCATGAAAATCGACACGTTCATCAGCGTCGGCGAAAACATTCACTGCACCCGGATTTTCAAGGTGGGCGGCAAGAACGTCGGCCCCAACGCCAAGGGCGAGCAGGTCATCACCTACAAGTCGGGCAAGGACACCCGCGAGCTGCCGGTCCCGAAGGTGTTCCAGGAGGGCGGCGACTGGGCCAACGGCAAGGTGAAGCACTGCGCCGTGGCGATCTGGCAGGGCGTTTACGGCGACGCGGCGGGCAAGGCCGCCGGCATTGAATACCTCCAGGCGCTGGCCAAACGCCAGGAGATGCAGGGCGCCACCTACCTCGACATCAACGTGGACGAATTCAGCACGGACATCGCGGAACGCGTCCGCCTGATGAAGTGGACCGTCGATGTGGTGCAGAAGGCTGTCAAAATCCCCATGAGCATCGACTCCTCCAACACCGACATCCTGCGCGCCGGCCTGTCGTCCTGCGACCCCGCCCGGGGCCGCCCCATGGTCAACTCGGTCTCGCTGGAGCGGACGGACGCCGTCCGCACGGCCGCGGAATTCAAGGCGGTCGTCGTCGCCTCGGCCGCCGGGGAAAAGGGCATGCCGAACACCACGGAGGAGCGGCTCGCCAACATCGCGCGGCTGATGGACCTGCTCAAGACGGCGGGCTTCGACCTGCCGGCCATCCACATCGACCCGCTGGTGTTCCCCATTTCGGTTGACGCCGAAAACGGCAACCGGTTCCTGGAAGCCGTGGCCGCCATCCGCAAGACCTACGGCCCGTCCATCCACATCGTGGCCGGCCTGAGCAACATCTCCTTCGGCATGCCCAACCGCAAGCTGATCAACCAGGTGTTCAGTTTCCTGGCGGTCGAGAAGGGCGCGGACGGCGGCATCGTGGATCCGGCGCAGATCGGCAAGGAAATCCTGAACGGTCTCGATCCGCAGACGAAGGAATTCAAGCTGGCGTCCGACCTGCTGACCGGCAAGGACGAATACGGCATGGCCTTCATCGAGGCCTTCCGCGGCGGCGGTGAAGCATAGCGAATAGCGAATAGCGAATAGCGAATAGCGAATAGCGAATAGCGAATAGCG
>CAYZVY010000255.1:0-6272 GCA_964481675.1 uncultured Verrucomicrobiota bacterium | reverse complement strand
CAGGCGCTTTTGCCGCGCTTTCCTTGACGCCACCCCCCGGCACGCGTCATACTAACCCCTTATGTCAGTGAGAAAAAACCCGTTTCCCGCTTTCCTGCTCGATATGGCGGCGGATGTGGCCGCCGTTTTACTGGCCTATTTCGCCGCCTTTTTCATCCGCTTCCGGACGCCGCTCGGCGGGCTGCTCCAGACCCTGGGCGGCCAGATCGAGCCGGCCCGGCTGCCGGACGGGTTCGATTATGCCGCGTTCTACCTGAACCCCGTCAACGCCCTCCGCATCATCGTCCTGCTGGCCTCCACCCTCTGCATCCTGAACGCCTTCTTCGGGCTCTATTCCGGCCGCCGGTTCCTCCAGGCCGATTTCACCGCCTTCAAACTGATGAAGGCCGACTCCATCGCCCTGCTCCTCTTCGTGTCCTACCTCTACCTCAACCGGAACCAGTTCCACCCCCGCAGCACGTTCCTCCTGCTGATCGTCATCCACTTCCTGCTGGCACTCGTCTTCCGCAAAATAAGCGCCCGGCTCGGGAGGCGCCTGCGCCGCCGGTTCGACATCGACCGGCATCCCGTCCTGCTCGTCGGCGAGGCCGACCCCCTGGATTCCCTCGAGGCATACCTCCTCAAAAAGGAGCCCCAGGGCCTCTACCCCGTCCGCCGGACCGCCATCCCCGAAAGCGGAACCCCCGGGGAAACGGCGGACCTGATCATCCGCGAAGCCGCGGCGGTCGAGGCCGACACCCTCTGCTGCGCCGATTCCCGGCTGCCCCTCTCCACGCTGATGGAGCTCCTGGACCGGGCCGATGAAAAGGGCTGGGCGGTCAAAATGAGCTCGCCCCGTCTGGACCTGCTGCTCCACCAGGCCCGGATCGAAAGCGACACCTTCAAGGGGATGCCGCTGATCCATTTCTCGCCCACCTCCGACTTCGCGGCGATCCAGCGGCTGCGCCGGGTCATGTCGATCCTCTTCTCCCTCGCGTTCATCCTGGCCACCTGGCCGATCTACCTGCTCATCGCCCTGCTGATCAAGCTGACCAGCCGCGGGCCCGTCCTGTTCGTCCAGGAGCGGGTGGGCTGGGACGGCCGCCACTTCCGGATGCTCAAATTCAGGACCATGTATGCGAATGCGGAGCAGCTGAAGGGCGCCATGGCCAACGAGGCGGGCGCCGGCGCGCTGTTCAAGGTCAGGAACGATCCGCGCATCACGCCGCTGGGCCGGTTCCTGCGGAAGTTCAGCCTCGACGAGTGGCCCCAGTTCTTCAACGTGCTGAAAGGGGATATGAACGTGGTGGGCCCGCGCCCCCTGCCCGCCGAGGATTTCCCGCTCTACTACGAGCCCTGGCACCGCAGCCGGCACAAGGGCCTGCCGGGCATCACGGGCCTCTGGCAGGTGTCGGGCCGCAGCGACCTGTCCTTCGAGCAGATGTGCCTGCTCGACGTCTATTATCTGCACAACGCCAGCCTGTCGCAGGACGTCCTGCTGCTCTTCCGCACCGCGGTGGGGATCCTCTTCGCCGAAGGCGCCTACTGACTGTCCGACCGCGCCGTCTCGGCCAGGGCCAGCCCCAGAATGGCGCCCAGCACCCAGCCGGTCGCGGGCATCTGCAGGTTGAAGTCCGCCCCTTCATGCAGGATCATCGCCGCGGCCGCCAGCAGGCCGGCCGCGACCACGCCGGTGAACCGCGCGCGCGCCGGCCGCGCCCAGCCCGACTCCTTCCAGGCCGCCTCGTCGCGGCGCAGGCCCCGCCACAGGCTGCGCAGCACCAGCCCCAGGGCGATCAGGAACAGGACCAGCCCCGCGATCCCATACTCCTCAAGCAGCTGCACCCAGTCGCTGTGCACTTCATAGGAGTGCCAGCCGGTGTTGGGGTGGCTTGGCCAGATTCCCTTGTCCCGGTCGCCGTCGGGGCTGGCCGCGAAATGGGGCCACAGGTTCTGGTGCATGCCGGGCCCGATGCCGAAGACGGGCGCGGTCTTCCAGGCGCGAAGGGCGCCCTGCACCATCTGGACCCGGTCCGACTTCTCGATGTCGTCCCAGGGAAACTGCCTGAAGCGGCCGATATACTCCTGCGCCTGCCACGCCACCACCGCGGCCGCGCCCAGTGACGCGAGCAGGACAGCGGCCCGCAGCATCCACCGGTTCCGGGGCCGCCACTGCACCAGGCCAACAGCCGGCGCCAGCAGGAAGAGCGCCAGCAGGGTCAGCCCCCCGGCCCGGGACTGGCTCAGGAGCACCCCGGCCGTGCTGACGCCCAGCAGCAGCAGGGCAAACAGGCGGCCGCCCCATTTGACGCCGCGGTCGGCCAGCAGCCCCAGGGCCAGCGCCGCGCCCAGCTCCAGGATGCCAGCGAAATGATTGGGGCAATAATACGACCCGGTGGCGCGGTTTTCCGCGATATACTGCCGGTAGCCGGGCATCCACATGACCCGCTCGCTTCCCGTCTGCCAGTGGTTCACCAGCCCGTATACGCCCAGGCAAAGGATGTTGAACGCCAGCAGGTAAAAGAGTACGCGCCGGCCGGCCGGGCCCGCCGAAAAGGCCGCCATGGCGGCGGTCAGCAACGGGAGGAAAAACAGCAGCAGGCTGCGTTCGGCGTCGCTGTAGACCCGGGCCATGAGCATGCGGACGAGTCCATAGACCAGGAAAAGGCCGCAGGCAACCAGGACGGGCGCCATGTCGCGGCGCAGCAGCCGGTCGCTGAAGCCGGCCACAACGCTCTCGGCGTCCAGCAGGGTGAGGCCGAACACCGCGGAGGACAGGAACAGCACGGCGGCAAAGGGCCAGAACCACCAGCCCTCCCAGGCCCCGAAAAGCCAGGGCCCCGCCAAAACGGCACCCGCCATCAGGGTCATCGCCACTTTCGATATAATCCGCATATCACTCCGCGCGCTCGGGCCGACAGCCCCTCAATCCAGCGGCTCCAACAGAGCCGTTTCCGCATTCAGCACGATCGCCTGGCCGATCATCTCCACCGCCAGCATGACCCGGGTGGTCCCCCGCACCAGCTGGACGGTGCCCTCCAGCCCCATGAAGGGGCCGGAGGTGATCTTCACGCGCCGGCCGGGCTTCAGGATCCGCTCCACGCCCAGGGTGGGATCCACGTCCAGCGCCAGCCGGACCTGCTCCAGCTCGCGCCAGAACCGCGCCTGGTCCTCCACGCCGATCACAGTCATGACGGCGTGGCTGCGCATCAGGTCCGCCTTCTGCTCGGGCCCGAAATCCGCAAACACATAACCCTGGAAAACCGGCTTCTCCACCGTCACGCGGCGCCGCTGGTAGATCTTGGTTTCGCGGCGCAGCGGCAGATAGGTTGCCACGCCATGCCGGGCGCAATGGCCGGACACTTTTTTTTCACACCGGGGCTTGACGTATAAGACATGCCAGGGCATCCGTGGTTCCCTTTCCCGCACACCCGCCATTATGACGCCTGCCCCCCTCGTCCGCAAGCGTCCGTTTCTTCACCACCCGCCGAACAGGTCATTCCACATGGCCGCCACGTCGGCCTTCCGATTCTCCGGAATTCCCGCCGGGAAAGGCAGCGTCTCCGCCTGCGCCAACTCGGCTATGCCGGCCGCCACCACATCGAGATGCCGCGCCATGCAGACGGGACTGATCCGCGACAGGTCGTCATCGGGCCGGTGATGGAAAAACCGGCCGTTGGCGCAGTTCTTCCGCCACATCCAGATGCCGGGCACGCCGGCGGCGACAAACGGGAAATGGTCGGCATACGGAACCAGGCCGCGCTCGATGGCGGGATACAGCCCCGCCTTGGCAAACCACCCGCCCACCATGCCGTCCAGCTCGCCCGGGCCGTTGCACCAGATCTCGGTCCACGCCAGGCCGGAGCCGATGCTGTCCAGGTTGAACATGAGGCGGACCGTGCGGGCCACCTCCTCGCGGTGCCGGCGCACATAGGCGGCGCTGCCCACGGACAGCTGCTCCTCGGCGCCGAAGCTGATCAGCCGGATCGTGCGGCGCGTCGGCACCGGCGCCAGCACGCGGGCCAGCTCCACCAGGCCGGCCACGCCGCTGGCGTTATCGTCGGCTCCCGGCGATCCCGCCTGCGTGTCGTGATGGGCGCCCAGCATCAGCACGCCGGCGGCGGGATCCGTCCCCGGAAGATCCGCGATAATGTTGGCCGACTCAGCCGCCTCCATCCCCCCGTCCACGCACAGCCGAGCGGCCGAAGCGCCCTCCCGCTGCCAGTTCCAGGCATCGCGATAGGCCACGTTCATGACGGGCACGGCGCCCAGCGCCTCCGTATAGGCCGGGAACATGCCGTCGGCCAGCGGCGTCTCCCCGGGGAACCGCACGTCGACGAACAGCAGGAACGCGGGCTTGGCCTCCATCAGCCGGCGGTAGGCGTCGCGCGACTCGATGTGGCAGCCCAGGTGCACGACGGCCTTGCCGCGCAGGTGCGCCAGATCCGGCCGCCGGTATTCCGCCGGCGATTCGAAAAACACCAGGGGCGCCTCAACAGCCTTGCCGCCCGTGCCCGGCGTATTGCTGAACAGCGAAGCCGGAAAGACGCGCCACATTCCGCCCAGCTTGATCTCGAGCCGCTCGGCCTTCACCACCCGCGCGCGCATGGGAAACATCTCCGTGGTCACCCCGGCGCCGCTCTCCCGGAAAAGGCGCTCCACGGCGGCGGTTGTCGCGCGATCCTCGGCCGTGCCGGCCAGCCGCACGCCGATCGTTTCCGCCAACTCCCGCATCACCGCCTCCAGCCGGGCCGGCTTAACGGGCGACAGGGGTCCCTTAGTTGCCGTCATGTGTGCTTCCTTTTGACGAAAAGATCGTCCCGAAATTGGTTCCAATGCCCTGGCTCACCAGGCCGGACGCCTTCTGCCGCATGCTCTCGCGGCGTTCCGGGTCCTGGATTTCCCCGCTCATCCACCACCACAGCGCGGACGCAGCCGCGCCCAGCACCACGAGAATCAGCAGGCCCCACAGGCAGGCCTTGAGCAGGTTCCGGAAAACGTTCCACAGCGGAATGAGGATCAAGGCCGCCACGATGATGCCACCCACGATCATGATGATCCTGCCGTTCGGCGTGGAACCGAACTCAAGGATCGTCTGCCCTATGTCGCTCATCCCGCCCTCCTTTGCCATGACGCATCATCCTAGCGCCTGGCCGCGGGACGAGTCGATGAAAATCAAAATTTGAAATGCCGCCCGCCCTGCGCTATGGTGATCGCATGACGTCTCCCCGTGACAACCTCGAAGCCGCCTTCACGCCTGCCGGCGCCCGCGACTTTGGCGCCGTGCTCTGTTACGAGGGCCTTTTCATCCGGGACCATTGGGCCGCCCTGACCGCCGCACCCTGGTGGGACCTCTACTCCCCCGACGTGGCCCGGCAGGCGGCCTGGCGGCGCGACGTTCTCCGCGCCTGCGGCCAGGACTGGTTCGCCCTGGAGCCCGTGCCGCCGGCCCGGGAGCGCGCGGCCCTGTCCATCGAGTCCGGGCCGGAAGGCGCGGCCCGGGTGGATGCCCGCACGGGCGCGCGCACGCCCCTCCAAAGGCCCGCCGTCAGCGGCTGGCGCCCCGACGGCGCCGTGCAATCCAACCACTCGCGCAGCTCCCCCGGAACGGAAGCCGAGATCGACATCCTCTTTCCGGGGCCGCCGGCCTTCGATGCCGCCTCGTTCCTTGCAAACGGGGAAGCCGACCTGGCCCGCCGCCTGATCGCCGAAGAGCCCGGCCGGCTGCCCTGGGGCTACACCCTGTCGCCCCTGTGGCGCGTCCAGGGGCCCATCGGATTCGAAGCCTTCATGACCCTGATCGCCGACCGGCCGGACCTGATCGAGCGCGCCCTCGGCCCGGCCCTCCAGGCGTCCGTCAACCAGGTACGCATGAGAGCGGCTCTCGGCGCGCAGGCCATCTTTATTGAAGAATGCATGACGGACATGATCCACCCGGACCTGTTCCGGCGCCTGAATGTCCCGTATCTGAGGCGGCTTTGCGAGGAGATCCGCACCCTCGGCATGCGGAGCGTCTACTATTATTGCGGCGGGTTCGACGATCGGCTGGAGGCCATTCTCGATTGCGGAGCCGATGCCCTCAGCTTCGAGGAAACAAAAAAAGGCTTCCGGATCGACATCGAGGAGGTCGTTGACGCCGTGAAGGGCCGTTGCACGGTTCTGGGCAACCTGGATGCGATGGTCCTGCTGGAGCAGGGATCGGAGGCGGACCTGAAAGCCGAACTCCGGCGCCAGGCGCGGGCCGGCCGGCGTAACAACAGCCGGTTCTTCTTCAGCCTGGGCAGCCCCGTCAC
>CAYZVY010000254.1:0-6280 GCA_964481675.1 uncultured Verrucomicrobiota bacterium | reverse complement strand
GCGCCCGGAACAACGACCTGACGGAACTATACAGCGCGAAGGATTATAACCTGGGTCGGATGAACGCCTCCTCCGATGTGATGGCCCTGATCAACCAGTATGGCGAGGAGGGCCGCGCCCTGGCGCAACGGCGGGCGCTGGCGCGCCTGGGTGGAACGCCCGAAGAGCGGCTGCCGGCATTCCCCTCGGCTTCCGATGTGGATGCGGCCGGCTGGAAGAAGGTCGCCGCCACGCTGGCGTCGGTCAAGAGCCGGGCGGAGGCCGAGGGTGCCGTGCGCGGCTTGTCCCTGCCCGAGCGGATCGGATTGGCCGGGATGCTGACGAACGACACGGCCCTGAACAAGGCCCTGGTTCCGCTTGCCCTGACGGTGACCAACATCGTGGTCGAGGGGGATCCGGTTCTGGCGAAGCTCCTGAAATCCTGGATGAACAAGCCCGCGGACGCGAACCTGGTCCGCCTGCTCCAGGATTACGCGTCTTCGCAGACCCGCCTCCTGCATTCCGTCACCGCCTCCCTCGAGCGCGGGGCGAATTTCGGGGGCTGCGTGGTCCGCGCCGTTTCATATGTCCCGGTAAAAGAAAAGCAGGATGACAAAAAAGGGACATGGAAAAGGGTTGGCTACAGCGGCCAGGCGGCCGCTTCGGGCGTCTACGGCGCCGCCGACTGGCGCCTGTTCGGGGAGCCGCCCCCCGGGCGGTGGGGCGAGTTCGACTCGTCGCCGCCGGATGCGCGGCGCGATTTCGAAAAGGCGGCCCGCGAGGAATTCTTTGGCGAGCGGCCGGCTGCCTCGTCCGCCGGTTTTGTCGTGTTTCAAACCCAGTGGAGGACCGAATGAAGATCCAACCCGTGACGCGGAACCGGTTGCCGGGCTATCCCTCGCTGGAGGCGGCGCGCGCCTGCCCGGGCCTGCTGGAGGCTGTCCCCAAAAGGTGGACAGCATCGCCCGGCCTGGCCGTGGCGCTGGGGCTGGGGCTGCTGGCGCGCCCCGTGGAGCTGCAGGCGGAGGAGGGGCCGGCCAAGCCGGCCGCGACCGCGGCCCTGCCCGTCACGGGCGACCCGGCCGGGAAGCCGGCGGCGGCGGATAGAAGTGCCGCGAGCCTTGCCGCCTGGGTGGTGCCCGTGCTGGCCGAGGCCCTGGCGCAGGACGGCCGCGGGTCGTTCGGCTGCGTGGCGGTGAGCCCGCCCGTGATCCTGTCGGAGGCGGAGGCCGTGGAGATCATCCAGGCGGAGCTGAAGGCGGCGGGCCTGAATCCCGAGCTGAACGTCAAGGTGGACGGCGTCTATCAGCCGGTCGACGACTCCGCGGCCTCCCGGTCAAGCCGGATGTCCAAGCGCGGGCCTGCCGTGTCATCCCGCCTCGGGCTGGACGAATCGGCGCCGGCGGAGCTGGGCCGTAAGGAGGCGGTCTTTGACGTCGGCGACCGGGGCCGCTCCATTTTCGTGGAATATCTTTCCCTGAAGGATCATCAGCGCTGGACGCGAAGCGAGCGCATGAGCTCGGTTTCCTCCTATAACTTTCCGGACTTGGTGCCCGTGGTGGCCGATGCCTTTTCGCGGAAGACGGGTGAGAAGCCGGAGATTTACGGCATTTTCTTTGATCCGCTGGCCCAGCGGCCCTGGCGCGGAGGGCGCGGCTCCATCGCGGGGCTGACGCCCGCGCAGCAGCGGCTGGCCGGGGAGGAGCTCGCCCGGGAGGACGCGAGAAAGACGGCGGCGCTGCCGGAGCAGTCCCGCGAGAAGCTGAGGGAGCAGGTGCGGTATTTCGTGAAGCAGCTGCGCGAGAAGGGGGTCCTGCCTCCCGCCTGAGGCCGCATGCACCTGACCCTTCATCTGACCGATCGCTGCAACCTGGCCTGCCGGTACTGCTACCAGTCGCCGGGCGGCGAGGATATGACCTTCGAAACGGCCTGCGCGGCCATCACCCGGTGCGCGGCCGGACCCAACTGCGGGATCATTTTTTTCGGCGGCGAGCCGCTGCTGTGCAAGGATCTGATTGGGGAGCTGATGGACTGGTGCGAGGCGACGCAGCCGGGCCGGTTCCATTACAAGGTCACCACGAACGGCACGCTGCTGGACGAGGCCTTCATGGAGGAGGCCGTCCGCCGGCGGCTGCATGTGGCCCTGAGCCATGACGGGGTGAAGGCAGCTCACGACCGGCACCGGGTCCGGCCCGACGGCGCGGGCACGTTCGACGCGCTGTTGCCGGGGCTGGCGCTCCTGATGAAGGCGCAGCCCTATGCGCCGGTCATGATGACGGTGAATCCCGACACCGTGGGGCATTTCGCCGAATCGGCCGCCTGGCTCCAGTCGCAGGGCGTCCAGTACATCATCGCGTCCCTGAATTACGCGGGCCCGTGGACGGACGGGTCGCTGCGGACGCTCAAGCGGGAATACGGGAAGCTGGAAGCGTGGCATTTGGAGAATTACACGCGCGAGCGGAAAGTCTATTTTTCACCGTTCGACAAGCGGATCGCGTCGGGCATCCGGACGGATGCGGACAGCTCCTGCCGGCTGGGAAGGCGGCAGATTTCGGTTGGGCCGGACGGCAGGCTGTACCCGTGCGTTCAGTTCGTGGGGCGGCCCGACTATGAAATAGGGACAGCGGCCGCGGGGTTGGACGAGGCGAAGCGCGATGCGATTTTCGAGCGGAACGAGTGCGAAAAGGCGACGTGCCGGGCGTGTGCGCTCCGGCGGCGGTGCCACAACAAGTGCGGCTGCCTGAACCTCCAGACGACCGGCTCGCTGGACGCCGTGCCGGCGGTGCTGTGCGAGCATGAGCGGATGGTGATGCCGATCGCCGACCGGCTGGCGGAAAAGCTGTTCAAGCGGCGCGACCCGATGTTCCTGCACCGGCATTACAATCCGGCGTTCCCGGTGCTGTCGTTCCTGGAAGATCTGGGCGTTTAAGCGGCGGTTGCGTGGTCGGTTGCGCGGCGCCACCTCAGCGGCTGATCGGAGAACCAGGGTTCAGGGTCTCAGGGTTCAGGAAGCAGAGGCCTCATGTGTTGGACCATCTGAGCGCCCTGCGGCGGGACTGAACCCCGAACCCTGAACCCTGTTCTCCTTCCTTACCGCACCATCAACACGGTGCCCTTGGCGCGGCGTTGCAGGATCACGTCGTTCCCGTTTTTGACGACCACGTAATCGAGCTTGTTGCTGGCGACGGTCCAGCCGTCCACCGAGCCGACGGTGTTGGGAGACGTCAGGATGATCGCGGAGAAGGGCGGATAGCCGTCGAGGGTGACCACGTCCACGATGCCCGTCGCCGGGAGGGTCAGCTTGTTGTCGCAGACGACCTTGGACGCGCCGGCGGCGCCGTTGACGAAGCGGAACACGCCGTTCGTGGGGAAGGTGAAGCTGTTCGTGATCGTCAGCGTGCCGGGAGCGTCGGCCCAGTCGAATCCGCTGCCCGGGTTCATGGCCACCGTTCTCGTCCGGATGATACCGCTGCCGCCGAGGAAGGAGTTGGAGTAGACCGTCAGCGTGGAGGCCGTGGACGGCAGTTCGCCGTTGACGAGCAGCGTGCCCCCGTCGGAGCAGAACAGGTTGCCGGTGAGGGTGTTGGTGGCGTTGAGCGCCAGGACGCCGGGGCCGTATTTGTAGAAGGGCGTGGTGCCGGAGATCACGCCGGAGAGGGTGGCCTTGTCGGACCGCGAGGCGGGGTTGTCGTAGACGTAGATATTGGCGTATTGCCCGGCGGTGAGGGCGATGTTTTCGATGAACTCGATTTCGCTGTCGGCGAGGGGGGAGCCGAAGCGGAGTTGCTGGACGGCGTTGCTCACGAAGCCGAAGGTCAGGCCCCAGACGAGGTTGTCGCGGCCGTTGTTGTTCAGGTCCACGGTCAGCTTGCCGCCCTGGGCGGAGAAGCCGCCGTAGCCGGTGTTGTTGGTCCACCAGAACACCTGGCCGGGGCCGTTGCCGAGGGCGCGGGTGAAGGTGCCGGTGGATTCGAACACGCCGCCGCCGCCGGTGCCGTTCAGGATCAGGCGGCTGGTTGCGGGCAGGCCCTGGCCGTCCACGGCGCGCAGCGTGCCGGCGGTGATCTCGGAGTCGTTCGTCCAGCTGTTGATGCCTTCGAAAGCGACGGTTCCGACGCCGGTTTTGCGCATGACGAAGAAGCCGGTCACGGGGGCGGTGAAACGGGCCAGCGCGTTGAGCGGGGCGGTGAAATTGAAAATTGGCGCAGTGTTGATGCGGGTGAGGGTTACGGGCCCGGAAAAGACGGCTACGCCGTTGGTGCGCATGCCGAGATCGACCAGGGTGGAGGGTGCATAGGCGGACAGCGGCATGACAATCGCCTGGGTGATGGTGACACCGCCGCCCGCGAACAGGGCGCTGGGGTTGACGCCGCTGACGGCGCTGTAGACGATCTGGGTGGCGCCGTGGACGGCCCCGCTGGCCTCCACCACGAGCCGCGCCCCCTGGCCGATGTTGATCGTCCCGAACAACTGGTTGCTGGGATTGGCGAGGGTGATGTAGTTGCCCGAGCTGCTGACCCCGGCTATCGTCAGCATGTTGGTCTGGGTGGTCATTTTTCCGGAAATGCGCAGTTCGGACCTGTCTTCTCCGCCAAGGTACAGGTCGCCGGCATAGTCGATGGAGCTCGCGACTTCGGGATACTTGAAGCCGGCGCCGGCTTCGATCGACACCTTGACGCCCTCGTTGGCGCGGATATTGCGCCCGAAGATCAGCGTGTTGGTGAATATAAGATAATGGGCATTGGCTCCGGCCCCCGTGAAGTAGACCGGGTTGGTGGAGTTGCCGAGGGGGCCGGGCTGTCCGTTTGGAACATTCTGGCCGAGGTAGAGCCGGCCGTTACCGACGGCGTGGAAGAAGTCGCCCGAGTAGGTGTTGGTGTTGTCGAAGCCAAAATGGCCGGTGCCGGTGACTTCCACGCTGCCCGTGCCGGAGATGACGCCGGTGATGAGGGGCTTGTAGGCGGTGGTGGCGCCGTTGACGGTGAGCTTGCGGTCGATGCGGATATTGCCGGCATAGGTTCCGACTCCGGCGGCAGATGTGCCGAGCGAGACTACACCCGCGCTGCCGACATCCTTGACCCAGAGGTTGCGGCCGAAGGTGGCGCCGGGTTTGAGGGAAAGGTAGATGGCGTAACCGACAGACGATTCGTTGCCGAGAACGACATCCGTGGTGGAATTGCCGAGAGCACCGTTTGCGCCGCTCGGGACGTTGGTGTAGAAATAGATGGTTCCGCGCGAAATGGTGGTGGGTCCGGTGTAGGTGTTGGTGGCGTAAAATTCCACGATCGACCCGGAGTAGGCTTGAGCGCCTACGGTGAGGCCGCCCGAGCCGGAAATCAGGGACTCCATGATTATCTTTCCGTTGCTGCCGGTGCTCAAGTCGATGGAGCGGTTCAGTTTGAGGGCGCCCTTGAAGGTGCGCCAATAGGCGCTGGTATCCGCGGTGGCCCCGATGGTGACATTGCTGCCGACGTTCTGGACTTCGATGTCGCGCTCCATGGTGACGTACGGATAGAGCCGGAGGCCCAGGATGTCCGTGGGCAGCGTGTTGGCATCGCCGATCTGGATCGCGCTCGTGTCCTGGCCGAAGGCCCCGGGGGCGCCGGCGGGTGCGTTGGTTCCCACCCGGATTTCGCCAACGCGGATGGTTGTCACGCCGGTGTAGCGGTTGGTGCGGCCGAGTACGATCCCGTAATACTGTGAGAGCAGGTTTTTTGAGTTCAGCACAAGCCCCTGGGAGCCGGCCAAGGGCACATTCAGCGATGTCATCTGGTTGGACGAGATGATCAGGGGGGTGTCGGCGGTCGTGTTGGTGAAGGTCAGGCTGATGGCGGGGTTTCCGCCGTCCGACAGGGTCCAATCGTTGTTCTGGCTTGAACTGTCGCTGGTGACGAGGGTCCCGATGGCGCGGGACACGTCGAGCGTCGCGACATGCGTATTGGCGACGATGCTGAGCCTGAAGGCAGCCGTGCTATCCGCTCCGTCCGCCACCAGGCCGTCTTTCCATTTCCCGGTGTCGGACCAGTTGCCGCCGCCGTTGTTGGTCCAGACGCCGTCCGCGGCAAAGACAGACGCGACGGCCGTCAGAAGAAGCAAAGATATCAGGCTGAGATGACGGAAAAACATGGGGGCGGCTCCTTGTATATTAAGTCTAAATAATAACATTAAAGGAGGGGGTCGTAAAGCAATGAATGGCGGTTAAGAGGCCGAAGAGGATTAAGATTAGGAGTTAAGATTAAGATTAGGATTAAGGGATCAGGACCACCACCAGGTCCATGACATTGGTGCCGGTGGGGCCGGT
>CAYZVY010000253.1:0-6294 GCA_964481675.1 uncultured Verrucomicrobiota bacterium | reverse complement strand
TGTCAGGCCGGTCGGACAAGTCTGACTTGTCGGAGTGCCGAAGCTAAGGGTATAGTAACCGCTATGGATACCGTTCCCGAATCCCATTCTCCGCGGCGGCTTTCCGGCGATTTCATCCGCCTCAACATCGCCCAGTTCTGCGGGGCGCTGAACGACAACATGTTCAAGGTCCTGGCGATCCTCTTCCTGATCCACCTCCACGGGGCGGATGAAGCCGCCCGGATCAACGCCTTTGCGGCGATCGCGTTCGTCGTTCCCTTCCTGCTCTTCTCCGCCGCCGCCGGCGTGCTGGCGGACCGCCTCAGCAAGCGCAACATCCTGGTGTTCTGCAAGGGCCTGGAGGTCGTGGCCATGGTGGGCGCCGTGGCCTCGTTCCTGTTCCATTTCGAAGCGGGGCTCTACATGACGCTGTTTCTCATCGGCACGCACAGCGCGCTCTTCAGCCCGTCGAAATACGGCATCGTGCCCGAGCTGGTGCCGCGCGACCAGCTGCCGCAGGCGAACGGGCTGATGACCATGGCCACCTTCCTGGCCACGGTGCTGGGCTCGGCGGCCGCGCCCTTCCTGGCGGGGGTCACCCACTCGAACTACGCGCTCGCGCAAAGCGCCTGCATCGTGATCGCCTGCGCGGGGCTCGGGACCATGCTCCTGGTCAGGCGGACGCCGCCGGCCGGCGCCCAGAGCCGCATGTCCGCCCTCTTCGTGCGCGACATCTGGCGCACCTTCTGGTCCATCCGCAAGGACCGCTACCTGCTCCAGGCTTGCATCGCCTCGGCCTACTTCCTCATGCTCGGCGCCTACATGCAGCTGAACCTGATCCCCTACGGCATGCGCCACCTGGGCCTCACGGAGCAGCAAAGCGGCTACCTGTTCTTCGTGGCCTCCATCGGCATCGCCCTGGGCGCCTTCGGCTCGGGCAGGCTGTCCGGGCGGAACATCGAATTCGGAATCGCCCCGCTGGGCGCCCTGATCCTGGCGGCCGGAGCGGTGGCGCTGAAGTTCGCCTTCCCCTCGCTGTGGCTCGTCGGCCCCTGCGTCTTCCTGGCCGGGCTCGGGGCGGGGCTCTTCGTGGTGCCCGTCGACTCCTTCATCCAATCCCAGGCGCCCGAGCAGCAGCGGGGCGAAATTCTCGCGGCCTCCAGCTTCCTGAGCTGGGTCGGCGTGCTGCTGGCCTCCGGCCTGGTCATGCTGACGGTCAAGCTGGGCTGGTCCCCCGCCACCGGCTTCCTGATGATGGGCGGCCTGACGCTGATCCTGGTGGTCTTCACCCTCCTGGTGCTGCCCGACTTCCTGCTCCGCTTCATCCTTCTGCTGCTGATGCGCCTCGCCTACCGGATCCGCGTCATCGGCGCCGCCCACGTGCCGCTTGAGGGGGCGGCGGTGCTGGTCTGCAACCATGTCTCGCACCTCGACGCGCTCCTGCTGGTGGCCACCCAGCAGCGGCGGATCCGCTTCCTCATGAACCGGGCCACCTACGAGCAGTGGCGCTGGCTGAAGCCGGTGTTCGATCTCATGGGCTGCATTCCCATCGACCCGAAGGGCGGCTCCCCGAAGCAGCTGGCCAACGCGCTCGCGGCCGCCCGCGCCGCCCTGGCCGACGGCTTCATGGTGTGCGTCTTCGCCGAAGGCGGCCTCACGCGCACCGGCAACATCCGCGAATTCCACCGCGGCTTCGAATACCTGGTGCGGGAGAAGGGCTACCCGGTCATCCCCGTCTACATCGGCGGCGCCTGGGGCGCCATCACCCGCTATTACCAGTCCCACCGCGGCGGCCGCTCCCCCCGCCTGCTGCGGTATCCGGTGACCGTGCTGTTCGGCAAGCCGCTTCCGCCAACGGCCAAGGCCAACGACGCGCGCCTCGCCGTCATGGAGCTCTCCAGCGATTACTACCAGGACCGCAAACCCCTGCGCCGCCCGCTGGGCGAGATGCTCGCCGCCAGCGCGCGGGCCGCCTGGAACCAGCCGGCCGTGTCCGACACGACGGGCAAGCGGCTGACGTTCGGACGGCTCCTGACCGCCGCCGTGGCCCTGGCCGGCAAGCTGAAGCCGCTGATCCAAAACCAGGACAAGGTGGGCATCCTCCTGCCGCCGTCCGCCGGCGGCGTCCTGGCCAACCTGGCCGTAACCCTCTCCGGCCGGACGGCAGTGAACCTGAACTTCACCGCCTCGGCCGACTCCTTCCGCTCGGCCCTCCGGCAGTGCGACCTGAAAACCGTCATCACCTCGCGGCTGTTCCTGGAAAAGATCGGGGCGCTGCCGCTGCCCGACAACCCGGTGTTCGTGGAAGACCTGGCCGCCGCAATCACCCCTGGCGAAAAGCTGCGGGCGTGGCTCAAGGCCCGCCTCCTGCCGGTGCGGCTGCTGGCGCGCATTCCCCGCTTCGACCCGGACCGCGTGGCCGCCATCCTCTTCTCCTCCGGCTCCACGGGCGAGCCGAAGGGCATCATGCTGAGCCACCACAACATCATTTCCAACATCGAATCGCTCCGCGCCGTCTTCCACTCGAAGCCGGCCGACAACGTCTGCGCCTGCCTGCCCCTGTTCCACTCGCTGGGCTACACCGGCACCCTCTGGTTCCCCCTGCTGAGCGGCTTTTCCGCGGCGTATCACCCCAATCCCCTGGACGCCGGCGCCATCGCGCGCGTGGTGCGGGAAAACAAATCCACGCTGCTCTTCGCCACGCCCACGTTCCTGCAGCTCTACCTGCGCAAGGCGACCCGCGAGGATTTCGCCACGCTCGAATTCATCATCGCCGGGGCCGAGAAACTGAAATCGGGACTGGCCGAGGCCTTCGAGGAGCGCTTCGGCCTCCGCCCCCTCGAGGGCTACGGCACCACCGAGCTCTCGCCCGTCGCCGCCCTCAGCCTGCCCCATGTCCACGACGGCGCCGTCTCGCAGAAGGGCTGGAAGGAAGGCAGCGTGGGCCTGCCCCTCCCCGGCGTGGCCATGAAGGTGGTCGACCCCGACACCGGCCGGCCGCTGGGCGTGGACGAGCCGGGCCTCCTGCTGGTCAAGGGCCCCAACGTGATGCTGGGCTACCTGGGGCGGCCCGACCTGACCGCCGAGGCGATCCGCGACGGCTGGTACCGCACCGGCGACGTGGCGCGGATCGATTCCGAAGGCTTTGTGATCATCACCGACCGCCTCTCCCGCTTCAGCAAGATCGGCGGCGAGATGGTGCCGCACCAGGGCGTCGAGGAGGAGCTCCACCGCGTGCTGGGCGCCGCCGGCCAGGTCCTGGCCGTCACCGCCGCGCCCGACGAGAAGAAGGGCGAGAAGCTGGTGCTGCTCTACACGGACGAGGCGGGCGGTCCCGAGGCCGTCGCAAAAGCCATCGACACCGCCGACCTCCCCAACCTGTGGAAGCCAGGGCGCGACGCCTGCTTCCGCATCGATGCCATACCGATTTTGGGAACAGGCAAGATGGATCTAAAGACGCTGAAGGAAACCGGAAAGCGGCTTGCCGCCGGTCCGGCCAACCCCCCGGGATGACCATGCAGAACATCGTCGTCGACCAGCCCTACCGCTTCGTCCCGCCGTTCCACAGCATTTTCGGAACGAACCTGCTCTGCCGCTTCCTGCCGCTCTACCTGCGGAAGGGGCACGGCATCGCGCGGGTCGACATGCGCGGCGTGGACCTCCTGCGCCGGTCGGTCGAGGCCGGCCATGGCATCCTGCTGACCCCCAACCACTGCCGCCCCTCCGATCCTATGATCCTGCACCACCTCGGCCAGGCGGTCGGCGCCCCGCCCTACACCATGGGCAGCTGGCACCTGTTCAAGCAGTCCGCCCTCCAGACGTTCCAGCTCCGGCTGGCCGGCGTCTTCAGCGTCTACCGCGAGGGGATGGACCGCGAGGCGCTCAAGTGCGCCATCGACATCCTGGTCGCCGGCCGCCGCCCCCTGATCCTGTTCCCCGAGGGCGTCATCTCCCGCACCAACGACCAGCTCAATAGCCTGATGGACGGCACGGTCTTCATTGCCCGCAACGCGGCCAAGCAGCGCGCCGCTCAAAATCCGCCCGGCAAGGTCGTCATCCACCCGGTCGCCATCCGCTATTTCTTCGAGGGCGACATCGGAAAGGCGCTGGCGCCCGTCCTGGAGCGCATCGAAAAGCGGCTCTCCTGGAAGCCGCAGGCGCACCTGCCGCTGCTGGACCGCATCGTGAAGGCCGGCGGGGCGCTCCTGACGCTCAAGGAAATCGAGTATCTCGGTTCGCCCCAGGCGGGCGACCTGAAACAGCGGCTGACCGCGCTGATCGACCAGCTGCTGGTCCCGCTGGAAGTGGAATGGCTCAAGGGGAAGCGCGACGGCAACGTGGTCAGCCGGGTCAAGGCCCTGCGCAGCGCCATCCTGCCCGACATGGTGGGCGGCGAAATCACCGAAGCGGAGCGGACCCGGCGCTGGCAACAGCTGGCCGACCTGTACCTGGCCCAGCAGCTGTTCTTCTACCCGCCCGGCTATTTCAGCCCCGAACCGACCCCGGAAAAGCTGCTGGAAACCGTGGAGCGCTTCGAGGAGGATCTGACGGACCAGGTGACCGTGCACGGGCCCATCCGGGCGGTCATCGACGTGGCCGAGGCCATCGAGGTGAATCCGGTGCGCGACCGTGGCGCGGACGGCGATCCGGTGATGGCGAAAATCCGGCAGGAGCTGGAGACCCGCCTGGCCGCGCTCAAGGAGAAACGGTCATGACCCTCGTGCAGATCGGCGCGCGGCTCGCCATCGTAGCCGCAGGGCTGGCGGCCTGGTTCTGGACCCAGTCGCTGATCGGCAAGCGGGTGACGAAGGAGGGGCAGATCGGCGACCGGCTGCACGACCTGACCGATTCCTGGAACGCCTATCTGCACGGGCACCCCAAAGTGGCGAACGGCATCCTCATCGTCAGCTCGGGGTTCATCGACCTGTTCGCCCTCTTCCTGATCGGCGCCGGGGTTTTCGGCGCCACGTGGCGGCCTTTCATCGGCCTGCTGATGCTGTTCGTCTTCCGGCAGATCTGCCAGGCCCTGTGCGCACTGCCGATTCCCCCGAAGATGATCTGGCGGCACCCGGGCTTCCCCTCGTTGCTGGTGACCTATGGGGTGAGCAACGACTTTTTCATCTCCGGCCACACGGCCATCGCCGTGCTGGGCGCCGTTGAAATGGGCCGCCTGCTTCCCCTGCCCTTCGGCATCGCGGCCATTGTCGTGGCGCTGCTGGAAGCGGTCATGGTCATCGTCCTGCGCGCCCACTACACCATGGATGTCCTCGCGGCGATTGTGGCAGCCCTGTGTGCGGCGGGGTTTGCGGCCATGCTCTGCGGTCAGTTTGGAATCTAAGGCATAAGTGCGCCATTGATTTAGCAGGCATTGCCGTTTACTATTCGGCTATGAGTCCAACGGTTTTCAGGTGGAAAGGTTACCGTGTTTTCTTTTTCTCCCGTGAAGAGAACCGAATTCATGTGCATGTCTATTGCGCTGACGGTGAAGCAAAGTTTTGGCTGGATCCTGAAGTCCAACTGGCCGTGAACCATCGACTGACGGGAAAACAGATTGAAGAGATATCCATGGTTTTGCAGGAACGAAAACATGAAATCATCGAAGCCTGGCATAAACACTTCGGAAGCTGAAGTCACCCAGATCGACTCTCATGGGATCTGGATCCTTGTAAAGGATAAGGAATACTTCCTTCCCTACGACGACTTCCCCTGGTTTAAAAAGGCCCGGGTCAGCGATGTCTTTCAAGTTGAACTGCATCATGGAGTCCACCTGCATTGGCCTTCGCTGGATGTCGATCTGACACTCAAGTCTTTGGACCATCCCGAGAAATATCCCCGCGTTGCGGAGCACTGATCATCCATGTTCATCACCCTCACGCTCAATCCGGCCATCGACGTCACGCTGACAGTCAAGCCGCCGCTGGCGATCGGCGCGATCTGCTCCGTGACCGGGGAGACCCGCACGCCCGGCGGCAAGGGCGTAAACGTGGCCAAGATGATTGCCGCCAATGGAAAGCCAGTAACGGCCGGCGGGCTACTGGGGCGGAAAGACTTCCCCTTTTACGAACAGGCCCTGGAACCCGCCGGCATTTCCTGCCATTTCCTTCTTGTCCCCTTCCCCACGCGCGTCAATACGATGCTGACGGACGGCGCGGGCCATGAGCTGAAACTGAACAAGCCGGGTTTTCCGGAGTTGGCCTTTCCCGAAGGGCGTTTGACTGTGTATGCCGACATGCTGGCGCAGAAAGAGGCGATCGTCATCATGAGCGGGTCCCTGCCTGCCCGCTTTCCAGCCGACACCTATGCCCGCCTGATCCG
>CAYZVY010000252.1:0-6357 GCA_964481675.1 uncultured Verrucomicrobiota bacterium | reverse complement strand
AGGGCGAGCGTCCTCGCGAGCCGTGAGACTGGGCAACGGGTGAACCCCGAAGCCCGCACTCGCCGAAACATCAGGACCGCTGTGCAACACAGATAACACTTGGCTGAACGGACCCGCGCGCCGTAGCATCCCCATGCCTTTCTATGGGAGGGCGCGCATGCTGCGCACCGCGGACGGTGACGGAACGGATCCCAACACATGGACGATCATCTGACCCTTCTGACCGAGCTTGGCGAAGAAGCCGCGGCGGCGGCTGTCGCGCCCTACTGGGCCGATTCCGCCGCCTTGTACGCCCCCGAACGTCTCGGCTTTCTGCAGCCGGACGCCTGGCAGCCCAACCGCGCGTGTTGCGGGCTGGACCCGGCCCTGGATGCCGATCTTGCCGCCGTGGCCGAACGCATCCGCACCACCCCGGCGCTGGCCCGGCTTGCCTGGCACTACGCCTGGCGCATGTGGGAAGGCACCGACCGCAGCTTCCAGCCCCCGCCATCCCTCCAGGCGACGCTGGGTGACCGCGGCGGCCTGCTGTACGTGTTGATTGCGCTCGACTGGGTGCCGCGCCTGCGTGCCTGGCACCAGTCGCTGGGCTACCCGGAAGACGTCACTCGCGCCACCGCCCGTCAGGTCGGCTGCTTCATGGACAACTATCGCCGGGCGCACGGCGGGCGGTCCGGGATCTTCATCGGCCAGATGAGCTGGCTCAGGAATTACCTGCTCAACCGCTACGTTCGGCTGGGCCGGTTCGAGTTCTGGCTGCGCCGGTTCGACGGGGAGCTGGAGGTCTTTCGACACCAGGCCTCCCGCCGCGTGGTGGCGCTGGCGCGGGCCGGCCTGGTCTTCAACACGCAGGGGTACTGGGCGGGCGTGGATCCGGAAGCGGACCGCGCCGGCGTCTGGACCGCCACCCTGGACCGCACCCCGACGACCGTCACCGGCCATCCCGTATCGCCGCGCGGCCACGCCCTGCGCGAGCCGGTGTCGTTGCCGCTGAATGAATGGCAGGTGGTCCTGCAGCGTGATGACCCCGTGCTCGACATGCACATCCCGGCGGGTGGCGGCATGCCGCCTGAAGTCGCGGCGGACTCATTCCGGCAGGGGGTGGCCTTCTTCACCCGCCATGCCCCGGATGAGGCGCCGCGGGCCATCTTCTGCAAGTCCTGGATTTTCAGCCCGCAGATCGAGAGCGTGCTGCCTGCCGACTCGAACCTGGCGCAACTGACCCGCGAGGTCTATCTCTACCCGAACGACAGCGCCGATCGCAACCTGTGGTTTGTCTTCTTCCAATCGCCCTTCAATGCGGGCACGGCGCCGCGGGATACCAAGCTGCAACGGACCCTGCACGCCTTCCTCAGCGCAGGCGGCCTCTGGCGTAACGGCAGCATGTTCATCCTCCCGGACGACCTGCCGCAGTTCGGCACGCAGGTGTACCGGCGCATGACACCGGCCACCGGGATGCCGGTTGACAACAGTTGACGGGCTGCCTTGGGCTTGCGATGCTGTATTTACATTCCAAGGAGCAGCCTCGTTGGCCTGTAAGGCTGCCGACATGCGGGCCATCCAGGTTGGCTACTCCCGAAAATGCCCGAGAGGGTGGGTGAGGGGCGCATCTGATGATTAGGTCACTGAATGTGAGGGTTTTGGAGACGGCCTTGCCGCGGGCGGGCTTGAGTCCGGCCAAGTTGGCTCAACGGCTGGGCGTCAGCCGGGAAGCCGTGTCGAAGTGGCTGCACGGGAAAGCAATATGCACAAAACGCATATTGCTGGTGCGGACAGGCCGGTTGTCTTCTACAGCCTTGACGTCGTCATTTCCGTCGGCTATCGGGTCAAGTCCAGCCGTGCCACCCAGTTTAGAATCTGGGCGACGGGAATCCTTCGCAGCCATATTCTCAAGGGCTACACGGTCAACGAGCGGCGCCTCAAGGAGCTAAACCAAGCCGTGCGGCTGATCGCGAACGTGGCCGAGCGCCGGGCGCTGACGGGCGACGAGGCCACCGCTTTGCTGCGGGTGGTGGCGGACTACAGCCGTGCGCTGGACCTGCTGGATGCCTACGACCACCAGCGGATGGGCCTGGCCGGGACGACGGCGTGCGAGGTTAAGCCGCTGACGTACGACGAGGCCATTCGCATGGTAGCGGAAGACGGCGTCACAGGGGATGTCGTAGGGTTTGGATGGGGGCGGACATTGTGAGGCAGCGCCCTAGATCGCCGGCATGACGTTGCCGCCGGCTACCGGGATGTAGGCGCCGCTGATGAAGCCTGCCAGGTCCGAGGCGAGATAGGCGACCATATTGGCGATATCCTGATCCAGGCCATAGCGCCGGAGCGGCACGCCCTGGCGGTAGGACTCCGGCCGACCCTCCACGGGTTTGGATGAAGTGACCATCCAACCCGGCGCGACCTGGTTGACCGTGATCTGGTGCTCACCCACCTCCCGCGCGAGGCAGCGCACCACGCCGTCCAGTCCCCGCTTGCCCGCGGCATAGGCCGACTGGCCCGGCTGGCACTGCATGGCGCACTCGGTATTGATCGCGATCACGCGCCCCCAGCGCTTTTGAATCATGGCCGGCACGAATGCCTGCGCCATCAGGACGGTGTGCAGCACGCAGCTCTCGAACTGCGAACGGTAGTCGGCCTCCGACTGCTCCAGCACCGGCAGCCACGGATACTGGCTCACGGCGTTGTTGACGATGATGTCCGCCGCGCCCAACTCCGACCGGACCGCATCCCGCAGGGCTTCCACCTCGGCCTTGCGCGTCACGTCGGCCTGGACCATGCAGGCCCGCCCGCCCCTGGCCTCAATCTCCCGCCGCAGCGCGTCCGCCCGGTCCTTCCCGCGATGATAGTGGATCGCGACGGCGGCCCCGCAGTCCGCCAGGGTGCGCACCATGACGCGGCCCAGTTCACCCGATCCGCCCGTAACCACCGCCACCTTGCCCGTCAGATCGATCTTCAGCATAACGGTTTGATCCTCTGTTCTCGGTTCGTCTCCGGTTACCATTCAATCGCCAGGAATCCCAGGTGAGTGAGGTCGGTCTCAAGCCGCAAGGTGCGATCCAATCCCTGGCTGCCGGCCTTGAGGTGCGCGCTCTGAACCTCCGCGAGCGGCGGCAGGACCGTGGCGCGCGTTGGCGGCTTTGCCTCGATTGCGTGGATCACGGGCCGGGCCGGGTCGGGGGAGCCGTTCACGACGACCAGGATTTGGCGGCCCGCGTTGCGGAACAACATGGGCAACAGGTGCGGGCCTCCGGTGACGATCGGGAAGTCGGGCCGGCCGCCCGCGGCGAAGCGGACCGCGGCCTGCGCGATCGCCTGACGGTGGTCGCTGCGCGGCTGTTGCGCAGGCGCCGGCTGGGCGCAGATGACCACCCGGCCGCCGAGCGCATTCTTGAACGCGATCCAGCCGGCGCCGAACCGCTCGCGTTTCGGATTGACCAGCGTGGTCCATTCGGCGGCGCCATCCGCCGGGTCGAACCGGGCCGTGCGGCCCGCCAGGTTGGCGTTCAGGTGCAGACCGGGGCGGGCGCCCGTCGCGTCGGAAACGATCGTTTCCACTGCGTAATCCGCCTCCTCGCGTCCGGCCCAGCCGCGGAAGTTCACGCCGAGATGGCGGGCCAGGCCCCGTTCGCAGAGGATCGCGGCACTCTCGCCGTCAAGCAGCAGTCCGCCGGCCAGCAGCTCGAGCGCTTCGCGGTCGTCAAAGGCCCACATAAGCCGGCCGAAGACGGCATTGACTGGCCGCCGTTGCGCGGTGACCGGCACGCCGTACATGAGCAGCCAGTGGGCGGCATCGTGGAACGTGGCGTCGAGTTCGAAGAGCGACTGCCCGGCGGCCGTCCGCACATGAGCCTGGGCATCCTGTTTCCAGGGCACGCCCACGCCGTCCGTCGCCAGGGCCTTGAATCCCGCCTCGCCGATCCAGCGCAGCGCCGGCCGGCTGCGGTCCAGCAGTTCACCGATGGCGGGGTCGTCCCCGGGGCGGTTGCCGGAAAAGGGGAACAGATCCAGCAGGAGCGCATCCGAGCCCTGGAAGAGACAGAGCGCCATCTGGGCCCAGGTCAGGCGGTCGGACTTGGTCCAGGCGGTGAAGGGGAAGTTCTCGATTTCCGGCGCGACCTCGCAATCGGCCGGCCGCAAGCGCCGCTGGACGTCCAGCATGAAGATGGAACGCTGCAGGTTCTCGCCGGGCTCCTCGGCATAGCCCGCGAAATGCGGCCGGTGCGCCACCCGGCCCTCGATGGAGAGCGCGTCGAACAGCCGCGGCCAGTCGCGGCCCTCGGTGCTGTGGACCGCCGGGTGTGAACTCATGAGGCCCAGCCTCGTCTGACCGGGCGCGTGGCGGGCGACGGACATTGCCAGGCCGCCGGCGACCTCGAGGTGCAGGTCCCGCCAGGTTTGCATCCACGGCGCGCGCCAGGGGTGGGGCGCGCCCGGCTGGAGCATTCGGGCGACAACCTCTTCGCGCGTCACCGCCCGGCCGATCAGTCGCGCGAACCGGGCCAGGATCTCCGGCTCGAAACCGCCGCCCCAGGTCAGGGGACTGTGGTTGTGAAAACGGAAATCGTCCTCGACCCAGATCACGCGGAAGCCGAGTTCCGCGAACCGGCCGTAGAGGCGGTAGACGTAATCCTGCCAGGCGGGATCGGCGAACGACGCCGAGGCCAGGCTGGTTTCGCCCAGCGGGGAGATGGTGGGGCGGAACGGGCGGTCGGCCGGGAAGCGGCGGCCCCGCGCGCAGTGCAGGACGGTCATCCAGGGATTCAGGCTGGTCTGCAGGCCGGCCTCTTCCAGGATGGTCTTGGCGGTACGGACGGTTTCAAACCAGACGTCCTCCGCCCCGGCCGACAGCAAGCCGTCGTTCCACTCCTCGGCGGCCAGGAAGAGCGCGACCTCCTCGATGCGGTGGGCGCCGCAGAAGGCGGCCAGCAGGCGCGCTTCTTCCGCCACATGCGCGCCCGGCAGGATCTGGTAACGTAAATGGTAACGGGGATGCTGTTGTTTTTCGGTTGGCATGTCTTTCTCCAATCCTCAGTCCGGTCCGGCGCCGGGGACGATGGCTCCGTGCTGCGTGAGCAATTGACGAATGGCCTTCAGGGGCACGTCGCGCGAGGCGCAGCCGTTCTGCACCGCCAAGGCCGCCGCCGCTCCGGCCGCCTGTCCCATCGCCATGCAGGACGGTTGCACCCGCAGGGCGGAGTTGGCTAGGCGGTCGCTGGCGACGCAGCGGCCGGCCGCGAGCAGTCGGCGGCTGCCGCGCGGGATCAGTGCCCCCAGGGGAATCGTCGGCACCACTCCTGCCGGCTGTGGCTCCGTGTAAATGCCCTCATCCTCGTGGACGTCGATGAAGAACAGGCTGTAGCACACGGCATCCGGGAAGACCCGCCCGCCCACGTAATCCGCGTGCGTGATGGTGGTTTCACCGACAATCCGGACCGTCTCGCGCACGCCGGTATCGGCGCAGGCCCAGGCCAGCCGGGCGCCCTCGCACCCCGGGAGGGTCCGGATGAACCGCAGCAGCCGCAGCAGCGACCGGCGTGCGGCCAGATTCGTTTCCGTCAGGGTGACCGATGTCGATGAGTCCGCGTTGATCACGTGCGGCTGGTTGATCCCGCGCGAACGCAGCAAGCCGATGAACTGGCCCTGGCGGCCGAAGGTGTAGTCGCCCACCTGCAGCCGCCCCTCCTGCCAGGCGGCATCGGCCAGCGTCTGCACCACGGCCGGGTCCAGTTGGCCGGCATCATAGCCTTCCAGCATGAACGTCAGGGTGCCGGGCTGGCGGACCGGGGAACGCTCCCGTGCAAAGCCCAGCATGTGCACCACATCCGCATCCCCCGTGCAATCAATCAACTCACGGGCCTCAATTTCGTGGCGGACACTTTTCCCGGCCGTGCCGACGCACCAATGGTCGCCCTGTTCGCGGACCTCCATCACCAACTCGTGGTAGTGCACAATCACGCCGGCCTGCACCGCCGCTTCTTCGGCCAGTGCGGCGTACAAGTACCGGTTGACGGAATAGCTCTTTGACGGACTGCCGGCCGCCGGCGTCGCCCACTCGGCCGGCGGATCGCCGTTCAGCGTTTTGCAGCGGGTCACCAATTCCCAGCCGATCCCGGCGATCACCTGCCGGTCACCGCTGAAGAAATGGCCGGGCCAGGACACCCCGCCATTGGTGGTGGTTCCGCCCAGTTGCCCGGTCATTTCGACCAGGACCGTGCGGGCGCCGGCCCGGGCCGCCTGGATGGCCGCGACAACCCCGGCGGTGCCGCCGCCCACCACCAGCACGTCCGCCTGTTCCCGGATAATCTCCATGATGAGTTCCTCCCGCCAGCCACCCGACTCGCCCTGATGAGCCGACAGGGG
>CAYZVY010000251.1:0-6394 GCA_964481675.1 uncultured Verrucomicrobiota bacterium | reverse complement strand
CCAGGGTCAATCGCGCTGAACTTCTGGAGGCGGCCCGGGGGATGGTCGAGGCGTCGGGCCAACTGTCGGCGCGTGCGGCGCAGTGCCGGGTGTGGCCCGGCGCGGTTGTGCGAACGGAGACCCCGATGGGAGAAGTGGTGGTTGGGACCTTGGGTGACGATGAACATCAGGCAACGGTGCTCCTGGTGCTCGATCCCGGAGGCAACGACCGATACGGCGGGACGGCCGGCGCGGCCAACGGGCTGTGTGGTCTGCCGGTCAGCGTGGCGATCGACCTGGGCGGGAACGACACGCACAATGCGAGTGGAATCGGCGGGGCGGGCAGCGCAGTCTTCGGCGTCGGCGTGCTGATCGATCGGTCAGGAAATGACTGCTTCACCGGAGAGGCCGTGTGTTGCGGCGCGGCGGTGATGGGCGTGGGATGGGCAGAGGATCAGGGCGGCGATGACCGCTGGCGGTGCGAGCGATTCGGGCAGGCGGCGGCCTGCGGCGGGGTGGGGGTGCTGAGGGACGATGGTGGCCGCGACCTGTACGACGCGGGCGTTTACGCGCAGGGATATGCCGGGCCGCTGGCGATGGCGTGGCTGGTCGATGCGGGCGGCAATGACACGTATACGGCCGGAGGCGTGGAGCCCGACTACGAACGGCACAAGGAACGGCACCTGTCCCTGGCGCAGGGCTTCGGCTTCGGCATGCGCCCGTCATGCGGCGGCGGCATCGGCGTGCTTGTGGATCTGGAGGGCAACGACACGTACACGGCCGATGTGTATGGGCAGGGCGTCAGTTACTGGTATTCGCTTGGAATGCTGCTCGACGTGACCGGCCAGGACGCCTACAGCGTGTACGAGTACGGTCAGGGCGTCGGCATCCACCTGTCCTCCGGCCTGCTGTTCGACGGAGAGGGCGACGATGTCTACACGGGGTACAGCCTGGCCCAGGGCAGCGCGCACGACTTCGCAGCGGGCATCCTGATCGACGGTGCCGGCAACGACACGTACACCGCCGATCACTATTCACAAGGGCGCGCCATCAACAACAGCGCGGCGATCCTGTGCGATGGGTCCGGCAGCGACGCCTACTTCGGGCGGCGCGACGGCGAGTGCCAGGGCATGGGGCATCACAACACCGATCGCGGCTACGGGAGTCTCTCGGTCCTGATGGATCTGGGCGGCCGCGATCGCTACAGCGAGGGCGCCGCCGATGGCGCCCGCATGCTGCGGCCGAATTTCGGGATCATTTACGATGTTAAAGAGTAGGGTACTCTTCGTGGCGTGCCTGTGTGTCGGCCTGTCCGCGGCGGCGGCGCTGCCTCCCGAGCCGCCCCCGCCATCGCCGTCGTCCACGCTGGATGAGATCCTGTTTCATGCGTCGCGCTACGGCGACACCGCCTCCCGCCGCGACGCGAAGGCCGCCGCCAAGGCGGAGCTGATGCGGCGGGGCGTGCCTGCGCTGGGGTACCTCGTCGAGCGCGCCGGATCGGAGAATCCCTGGTTCTACATCTACGCCCGCGAGATGCTGCCCGGCGTGCCTACGAATGCGGCTGCCGAGACGCTGCTGGGCCTGCTCTCGCATCCGACGAACGAGGTACGCAAGACGGCGGTGTTCCTGCTGGGCTTTCTCAACACGCCGGAGCACGCGCCGAAGGTCCGCCCGCTGCTGAAAGACGAGGATTCGGCCGGAGCGGCCATCCGGACGCTGGGCAAATGGCGCGACCGCGACTCGCTGGAAGGCATCCTGCCGCACATGGCGTCGGACAAGGAGGGGCGCCGCATCCAGGCCGCCGTGGCGCTGGGCGAGCTGGGCGATGCCCGGGCGCTGGGTCCGTTGATCGCCGCGCTGGCGGATCCTGTGTTCACCGTGCGAAACGCCGCGCAGAAATCATTGCTGATGCTGCCGCGAGAGGCCGCTGGCGCCGCGCTTCTGGATGCTTGGCCCGTGATGGGAGCGACCGCGCGCCGTCAGGCGATCAGGATCCTGGGCGAGATCCGATGGGAGCCGGCCCGCGAACGATTGGTCGAGGCCGCAGCCGACACACAACCCGGCCTGCGCGACGATGCTGCCGCAGCGCTGACGGCTCTCGCCGCCCCGTAGGGCTGGGGCGTTGTGCGCGGGGCGCATCCTCGTTTCAGTGCACCCCGCATATGGGGCTGGCGCTCGGAGAGCGCCGCCCTACCCATGCGCATCCGGTCCTGGGACATGGTCGTTTGCGATCAAGTAGGCCGCGCCTCTCCGAGGCGCTGGCCCGCGCAGGGACGCCATAGGCACCGAAACGCGGATGCGCCCTTGTCGTGCGCGGCTGGCGCAAGGCAGTCGTTGACGACGGGGGCATCTGGGGGTACTCTGCGGGCAATGCTTATGAGCGCACCGGCAAAAGAGTCCGATATTCTGAAGGTTGCCCTCTCCGGCGACTGCGCCTTTCTCAAGGTGTGTGGACGCGGCTCATTCAAGATGGGGCCGGCGCTGAAGCAGTTCGCCTCCACGGCCATTGAGCGGCACAGCTGTGCCCGGTTTGTGTTCGACCTGCGGGACTGCTGCGGGATGGACAGCACGTTCATGGGCGTGGTGGCGGGGTTGGCCCTGCGGATGCGCCGGGAGAAGCGAGGCTCGGTCGCGATCGTGAACCTGTCGCCGAAGACGCAGGGGCTTGTGCAGACGCTGGGCCTGGACCGCCTGATCGAGATGGCGCCGGTGGATGCGGCGGCCGATGCAGGTGCGGGGGCGCCCGGGATTCCGGGGGCGAATGAGGCGGAGATGGCGGCGCTCAACACCCATTCTTCGTCTCGTCTGGAGAGCGTGCAGACCATGCTCAGCGCGCACCGCGATCTCGCGGCCCTCTCGCCCGAGAATGAAGAGCGCTTCCGCGATGTGATCGACTACCTCAGTCAAGACGCCCGCGACCTCGACGGTGCCCAGGCGTAGCTGCATTCTCTGCATTTCTTCTGCTTCGATGCCTCCGTCTTGCCCACTGTCTCAATAGCGCCTTAATGTCCCACTTCCTCAGTGCTTGTGGCCAGGTGTGTCACAGTGCCTCGCTGTATGCGGCGCGACTCCGTCCAGCTTAACTTTCCTAATACGTTTACTAGCAATAGGTTGAGAGTACATGCGAGCTGCATGTTCATGGTTTGGCACTCTTGCTGCTTACTCACACGAGGCGTCTTATGTTGCTGGTGTGGTCTGATACCGGTGACGTGTTCGGAAAGGAAGCGACCGTATGGCTAAGGTCTTGGGAATTGATTTGGGCACGACGAACTCGTGCATGTCGGTGATGGAGGGTGGAGAGCCCGTTGTGATCCCGAACGCGGAAGGCGCGCGGACGACGCCGTCGGTCGTTGCGTTTACCAAGACGGGCGAGCGTCTCGTCGGGCAGCCTGCGAAGCGTCAGGCGGTAACCAACCCCCGGAACACCGTATTTTCCATCAAGCGGTTCATGGGCCGCAAGTACGATGAGGTGGCCAGCGAGGTATCGCTGGTGCCGTACGAAGTGGTCAAGGCCCGCAACGGGGACGCGCACGTCAAGATCGACGACAAGACCTACTCGCCGCCCGAAGTGTCGTCGATGATCCTGCAGAAGTTGAAGGCGGACGCCGAGGCCTACTTGGGCGAGAAGATCACCGAGGCGGTGATCACCGTCCCCGCGTATTTCAATGACAGCCAGCGCCAGGCGACCAAGGACGCCGGACGAATCGCCGGGCTTGAGGTGCTGCGCATCATCAACGAGCCTACCGCGGCCTCTCTGGCCTATGGCTTGGACAAGAAGAAGGACGAGAAGATCGCGGTGTTCGACTACGGTGGCGGCACGTTCGACGTGTCGGTGCTGGACATCGGCGACGGCGTCTTCGAAGTCAAGGCCACCAACGGCGACACGCACCTGGGCGGCGACGACCTGGACCGTGCGATCATCGAGTGGCTGGTCGCCGAGTTCAAGCGCGACAACGGGATCGACCTTTCCAAGGATACGATGGCGCTTCAGCGGCTCAAGGAGTCCGCCGAGAAGGCCAAGTGCGAGCTCTCCACCGCGCAGCAGACGGAAATCAACCTGCCGTTCGTCTCGGCCGACGCCAGCGGCCCCAAGCACCTCAACGTGTCGCTCACTCGCGCCAAGCTCGAGCAGTTGACCGAGTCCCTCGTCGAGCGCGTGGTGGGCCCCTGCCGCAACTGCCTGCGCGATGCGGGCGTGCCCCAGGTCGACGAAGTCGTGCTGGTCGGCGGACAGACGCGCATGCCCAAGATTGTGGACAAGGCGCGCGAGCTGTTCGGCCGCGAGCCGCACAAGGGCGTCAATCCCGACGAGGTCGTGGCGGTCGGCGCAGCCATCCAGGGCGGCATCATCAAGGGTGAGGTCAAGGACGTGCTGCTCCTTGACGTGACGCCCCTGACGCTGGGTATCGAGACGCTCGGCGGCGTCTCCACGGCCCTGATCGAGCGCAACACCACGATCCCGACGCGCAAGAGCGAGATCTTCAGCACCGCCTCGGACAACCAGAACACGGTCGAGATCCACGTGTTGCAGGGCGAGCGCAAGATGGCGGGCGACAACAAGTCGATCGGCAAGTTCCACCTGGACGGGATTCCGCCGGCGCCGCGGGGCGTTCCGCAGGTCGAGGTGACCTTCGATATCGACCGCAACGGCATCCTGCACGTGTCCGCCAAGGACCTGGGCACTCAGAAGGAGCAGAAGATCACCATCACCGCCTCGAGCGGCCTCAAAGAAGAAGATATCAAGAAGATGGTCCGAGACGCGGAGCAGCATGCCGACGAGGACCAGAAGCGCCGGTCGTCGGTCGAGACCAAGAACACGGCCGAGAACCTGGTCTACCAGACCGAGAAGCTGCTGAAGGAGCACGGCGAGAAGGTGGCCGCGGACAAGAAGGACAAGGTCCAGAAGGCCGCGGATGCGCTCAAGGAGGCGATCAAGTCGGGTGACGCCGACCAGATCAAGAGCCGGATGGATCAGCTTAACACCGAGATGCAGGCCGTCTCGCAGGAAATGTACGCGCACGCCGGACCCCAGGGGGGCGGCGGAAGCGGGCCGGCGGAAGGCGGCGGGGGCCAAGGCGGAGGAGCAGCCGAGGCGCCCGGCGGCGGAGCGGCGCCCGAAGGCGGCAAGAAGGCCGCCGACGGCAATGTGATGGATGCGGATTTCGAGATGGTGGACGACGACCGTAAGTAAGTGAGGCGGTCGCCGGGGTGCCACCCTCGGGAACATGCGCGTGGACGCCACGCAGATACAAGGAGGAGAGCAGTAGATGAAGATCAGACCGTTGGGTGATCGTGTGCTCGTTGAGCCGATGGAGTCGCAGGAAACGAAGAAGGGCGGGATCATCATCCCCGATACGGCCAAGGAGAAGCCGCAGGAGGGTAAGGTGATCGAGATCGGAACCGGCAAGCGCGACGATGACGGGAAGTTGATCCCGTTCAACGTCAAGAAGGGCGACAAGATCCTGATGCCGAAGTACGGCGGCACGGAAGTCAAGATCGACGACAAGGCGTACCAGATTCTCCGCGAGGACGATATTCTGGCCGTGATCGACTGATCGGGCAGCCGGCACTGAGAAAGAAAAGACAGTAAAGGAGCAAGACACATGGCAGACAAAGGTAAGCAACTGAAGTACGACAGCGAGGCTCGCCAGGCGATCCTCCGGGGTGTTGAAAAACTGAGCCGCGCCGTCAAGGTCACCCTTGGCCCGTGCGGCCGCAACGTGGTGCTCGACAAGAAGTTCGGCTCGCCGACCGTGACCAAGGACGGCGTGACCGTGGCCAAGGAAATCGAGCTGCCCGACCCCTTCGAAAACATGGGCGCCCAGATGGTGCGTGAAGTGGCGAGCAAGACCAGCGACGTGGCTGGCGACGGCACGACCACGGCGACGCTGCTGGCTGAGGCGATCTATCGCGAAGGCCTGAAGAACGTTACCGCCGGCGCGAACCCGATGAGCATCAAGCGCGGCATCGACAAGGCCACCATCGCGGTGGTTGACGCGATCGCCAAGCAGGCCAAGAAGGTCAAGGAGCACACGGAGATCGCCCAGGTGGCCACGATCTCGGCCAACGGCGACAAGAACATCGGCGACATCATCGCCGACGCGATGGACAAGGTCGGCAAGGACGGCACCATCACGGTCGAGGAAGCCAAGAGCATCGACACGACGCTGGACGTGGTCGAGGGCATGCAGTTCGACAAGGGCTACCTGTCCCCGTACTTCGTGACCAACGCCGACAGCATGGAGTGCGTGCTGGAGGATGCCTACGTTCTGATCAACGAGAAGAAGATCTCCAGCCTGCAGGACTTCCTGCCGCTGCTGCAGAACGTGGCCAAGTCGGGCAAGCCGTTCATGATCATTGCCGAGGATGTCGAGGGCGAGGCCCTGGCGACCCTGGTGGTGAACCGTCTGCGCGG
>CAYZVY010000250.1:3985-6401 GCA_964481675.1 uncultured Verrucomicrobiota bacterium | reverse complement strand
GGGCGCACGGGTCAGGAGACCCGTGCCACTGGTGGGATGGGATGGAGCGGGACAGGGACGGGCGCACGGGTCAGGAGACCCGTGCCACTGGTGGGATGGGGCTGGACAGGCATGGGGCTTGGCGGAAAAGGGATGCTGTACGAAGTGAATCCGCTTTGGTAGGATAGCAGCTAATTATCGAGGAGACCGGCCCCCATGGAGATTCCGGGTTTTGAACATTGCGAAAAGATCGCCGAAAGCGGCTTTGCCTCCTACTGGAAGGCTTACCAGAGCTCGCTGGACCGCCACGTCACCCTGGTGGTGCTGCGTCCCGATGCCGTGTCCGACGAAAAAGCCCGCCGCTCCTTCCTGAGGGATATCCGGATCGTCTCGGGGCTCAAGCATCCGTCCCTGTTCCAGATTTACGACGTCATGGAGATGGACGCCACGCTGGTGGTGACCGTCGAGCACCTGTCCGGCCACACGCTGCGCCAGTACCTGCGCCAGCGCGGCCACGTCAACGGCGAGAAGGCCTTGACCATCGCCCGCTGGGTGGCGGAGGGACTCAGCTACGTTTACGAGAAAACGGGGCTGGTGCACCTGGCCCTGACGCCGGACCAGATCTGGATCAACACCAGCGGCGAGGTCAAGATCCTGGGGTTCGGCTTCAGCGCCATTTTCGAGCACATCGGCTACTCCCCGGCGGACATTCCGTTCCTGTCGCCCGAGCAGGTGAAGCACCAGAAACCCTACGATTTCCCCTCGGATATCTTTTCGCTGGGCTCCATCCTCTACCACATGCTGGCCGGCCGCGTGCCGTTCGAGGGCAATTCGTCGGAGCAGATCCTGGAACTGATCGCGAACGGCCAGCTCCCCGCGCCTTCCGGCTCGGGCATTTCAGGGGCGCTCCAGCAGTTGCTGGGCCGGATGCTGATGAAGGAGCCCGACCAGCGCTATCCCGGCTGGCTGCCGCTCATGCAGGAGATGGACAAGGTGCTGGACGGGGCCAAATTCCTGACCGGCGGCCGCAAGTCCGGCCTGAGCACGATCCTTGTGGCGCCGGCCGGTCGGCCGACCGCTCCCGCACCCGCCGCGCCCGCCGCCCCCACTGCGCCCGCCGCCGGGCCGCCCGTTTCCCCGGCGTCCCTGCTTGGCACGGTCCTGTTCCTGGGGTTTGTGCTGGTTTTCCTGGGTTGGATCGGCTTCACCTTCTGGCGCATGCCGCCCCCGGTTCCGACCCCGCCCCGGGAGGCGCCGCCGCCGTCCGCGCCCGCCATCCTGCAGACCCGCAACTCCCAGATCGATGAGAAGAGCCCTGCGGCCCGCGTGCGCGTGATCCGCCGGAACGCCGCGCCGGCGGCTTCGATCTCGATTGCGGAAGAATCGCTCGACAGTCCCGCGACGACCCTTGGGACCGAGGAGACCAATTCATCCGCGACGGCCGGGGAGACGGCTCCCGCGGAGACGAACAACGTTGAAGCGACGCCGGCCGCCCCCGCCGCCCCAGCGGCGCCCGCGGCGTCGGCCTTCGACAAGTTGACCGATGATGTGGCGCGGCACCTGGCCGCGGGCCGGAACGCGCAGGCCGTGGCGATCGTGGAGGCGGCCGTCAAGAAAAACGACGCCGGGCTGCGTGGCGTCCAGCTGGATGAACTCCGCCGGCTCACGGGCCGCTGCGGCGATCCCGCCGTCCTGGCCCTGGCGGCCTTGAGGCAGCAGGTGGGGCAGAAGGCCAAGCTGCCGGTGAACGGGCGCCTCACGGATGTCACGATCAACCGGATCGAGGGCCAGACCGCGGTGGTGAGCGAGTCGGTGCAGTCCGAAGATGTCTCGGTGAAGAAAATTTACACGCTTGAACCGGCCAAAATGGGACTGGGCGACCAGGTGCGGGTGCTGTCCCTGGGGATCGGTTCGGAATACGCGGTGGCGCGGATCCAGGTTTACCTGAAGGGCGCCGCCCGCGACCGGGCGGCGGCGGTGGCTCCGGAGACCGGCCTTCTGGCGCCGGCCTTCCAGCGCTTTTTCGAGGGGTCGGCGCCATGAGCGCGTCCCCGACCCGCGACGGCGCGGCGGCCCGGATCCGGTTTTTGCGCGCCGAAATCGAGCGCCATAACCGCCTCTATTATGTGGAGGCCAAGCCCGAAATCGGTGATCGCGCGTTTGACGCCCTTTACAAGGAGCTGGAAGCGCTGGAGGCGGCCCATCCCGAGCTGGCGGACCCGGAATCGCCCACCCGGCGCGTGGGCGGCGAGCCGCTGAGCGGCTTCCGGTCCTATCCCCATTCGATTCCCATGATGAGCCTGGGAAACACCTACAGCCGCGAGGAGCTGGCCCAGTTCGACCGCCGCGTGCGCGACCGGCTGGGCGGCGGCACGGTTCCATACCGGTATGTGGTGGAGCCCAAGATCGATGGCGTCAGCATGTCCGTGCGGTATGA
>CAYZVY010000250.1:0-3885 GCA_964481675.1 uncultured Verrucomicrobiota bacterium | reverse complement strand
GGGCAGCTTGCGAGTCAGCAGGAGCTGCTGGCGCGGTTCACGGAATACGGGCTGAAGACGCATCTCCGCGTCTGGGTGGCGGCGGGTTTTGACGAGGTCTGGAAAGCGGTGGAGGAGCTGGACAGGCTCCGACCGGACCTGCCGTATGAGACGGATGGCGCCGTGATCAAGCTGGATGCGTTCGATCAGCGGTTGACGGTGGGCTGGACCGCCAAGGCCCCCAGCTGGGCCATGGCTTACAAATACGAGGCGGAGACGGCGTTCACCCGGCTGCGGGCCATCACGGTCCAGGTGGGGCGTACGGGCATCCTGACGCCGGTGGCCGAGCTGGAGCCCGTTCTGCTGGCCGGCTCGACCATCAGCCGCGCCACGCTGCACAATGCGGACGAGATTGCGCGCAAGGACATCCGGGTGGGGGACGTGGTGGAGATCAAGAAGGCGGGCGAGGTGATCCCCGCGGTGATCGGGGTCCGCCTGGAAAGCCGGCCGCCGCACACCGGTCCGTTTCACCTGGACAAGGCCCTGGCCGGGAAATGCCCCGAGTGCGGGGGCCCCATCGCGCGGGATCCGAACTACGTGGCCTGGCGCTGCGAGAACCTGCAATGCCCGGCCCAGAACATGCGCCGGGTCCGGTATTTCGCCGCGCGCGAGGCGCTGGACCTGCAGATGCTGGGCGAGGTGGTGGCCGAGGCCCTGGTGGAGACGGGGCTGATCCGCGAGCCGCTCGATTTGTTTGCGCTGGACGAGGACCGGCTGGGAAAGCTTAATTTGGGGACAACAGAATCGCCCCGGCTGTTTGGCGCGAAAAACGCGGCCAAGCTCATCCAGGCGCTCGGGGTCTCGCGCGGGCTGCCGCTGTCGCGCTGGGTCCACGCGCTGGGGATTCCCGAGGTCGGCGAGAGCACGGCCTATGCGCTGGGGCGGGTTCACCGCGACCTGGCGGAGTTGGCCGGTTCCGGGCTGCTGCGGACCATGCGGGGGTATTACCGGCTGCTGGACTCCCGCCCGGGGAAGAAGGACGACGCGGCGGGATACGAGTCGGCCGGGACGGAACTCGAGCGGCTGGGGCGGGAGCTGGAGGCGCGCGGGGCGGCGAAGCCGTCGGCGGCCAAGGGCAAGGCGCGGGACTGGCTGCTGCTGTTCGGGCCGAAGGTGGTGGACAGCGTGATCGGCTATTTTGAATCGGCCGCGGGCCGGGCGGTTCTGGAACGCCTCAAGGCGCTGGGCATCAACCCGTCCGGGGACGCGGCGGGGGCGGCGGCGGCGGGCCCGCTGGCGGGGCTGACGCTGGTGCTGACCGGGTCGATGGCGAACGTGACCCGCGAGGAGGCGACCGAGCGGATCCGGGCGGCCGGCGGGACGGTGGCGGCGGCCGTTTCCAAGAATACGTCTTATGTGGTGGCGGGAGAGGAGCCGGGCTCGAAGCTGGACAAGGCCCGCGAGTTGGGTGTTCCGGTCCTGGACGAGGCGGGGCTGCTGACGCTGCTGGGGGGGCCGAAGGCCGGGCGGCCGGCCCGCCCCGGGACGACGCGTCAGGGGGAGCTGTTTTAACAAGGAGTGCGCGCAATGACGACGACACCGAAGGCGGCCGACCTGGCCGCGCTGCCTGTTCCTGTATTGGATTGCAAGCCCGAATGGCTGGCGCTGTACGATTTCGCCTGGAAGACGGCCGCCCGGAACATCCGCCATTCCCGCGGGCGCGACCACATGGACGCGGCCTGGGATCCGGCCCGCAACTTCCAGTGGGTCTGGGACACCTGCTTCATGACCCTGTATTGCCGGTACGGCAACGGCCAGTATCCGGGCATCCAGAGCCTGGACAATTTTTACGACCTCCAGCGCGAGGACGGCTACATCTCGATGACGTATGACATGACCACGGGCGTGGAGCCGTGGACGGACCGGATCAACCCGCCGCTCTTCGCCTGGGCGGAGTGGGAATACGCGCGGACCACGGGCGACCTGTCGCGGCTCCCGCGGGTGGTGCCCCACATCGAGAAGCTGATGGGCTGGATCGATCGGAACCGCAAGACAGTGCCGCACCGGCGGGCGCGGGCGGTCGATAACGAGGAGGCGATCCGGGGCGAGTCGGCCGACACCTTCCAGCTCTATTATTTCGAGGATGGGGGATCGTCGGGCATGGACGACGCCCCGCGCAGCCCGCGCGTCAAGGAGGCGGGCCAGTACATGGACTGGATCGACCTGTCGGCGCAGATGGTGCTGTCGTTCCGGATGCTGGTCCGGCTGCACTCGCTGATGGGGCAGCCCGCGGCGGCGGAGGCCTGGGAGACCCGGGCCGTGGAGACGGGCAAGCTGGTCAACGAGGAGCTCTGGTGCGCCCGGACCCGGTTTTACCACGACCGCACGATCCCGCGGAATTTCATCGCGTCCAAGACGGTGGCAGGGTTCTGGCCGGTCCTGGCGGGGCTGTGCACAGGGGAGCGGCTGGACGCGATGGTGGCGCACCTGCTCAATCCCGACGAGTTCAACCGGGCCGTGCCGGTGCCGTCGCTGTCGGCCGACGACTGTAACTACGATGCCCGGGGAACCTACTGGATCGGGGGCGTGTGGGCCCCGACCAACTACATGGTGATCCGCGGGATGGCGGCGGCGGGGCGCGAGGAGGTGGCCCACACGGTGGCGGCGAAATACCTGGATGGGCTGGCGCGCACCTACCGCGAGTTCGAGCCGCACACCCTGTGGGAGGCCAATGCGCCCGACTTCTTCAAGCCCGGCCTGAAGCCCTACGGGGATCATCACGTGAAACCCGACTTCGTGGGGTGGTCCGGCATCGGGCCCATTGCGGTGCTGATCGAGAACATCCTGGGGCTGGACCTGGACGCCGTGAACCGGAGGATCGGGTGGACGATCCGCATGCCGGGGCGGCAGGGGCTCCGGAACCTGGTGTTCGGCGGGCATCCGGCCGATCTGATGTGCGAGCCGGCGGGGAGCGGCATGCGGATCACGGTCCGCACCGGCGCGCCCCTGCGGCTGGATGTCCGGCGCGGGGGGACCGCGCGCACGTTCGCGTGCCCCGCCGGCGAGAGCGTGTTTGACTTGAAGGATTAACGAGACCAGGCAGCCAAATCACAAGGAGCGATATGACGATCCGCAATCTGAGTCCGCAGCACATGTTTTTCGAAATGGCCAAGGCGCACAAGCCGACCTACCGGTTTGCCGGGCGGGACAAGGCGGCCTTCAAGGCCTGGAAGGCGAAGGCGCTGCCCGAGGTGATGAAGTGCCTGGGCGACTACCCCAAGCGCGTGCCGCTGAATCCGCAGCTGCTGGCGGAGTGGGAGCACGAGGGTCTGCGCAAGCAGCGCTGGATCATCGACGTCGGCCCGCACATTTCGGCGACGCTGTATGTGAATATTCCCGGCGACATCAAGCGCGGCGAGAAGCGGCCCGCGATCTGCTGCTGGCACGGCCACGGGGCGTATGGCAAGGATCCGGTGATGGGCAACGGCAGCTCGCCGGACATGAAGCAGAGCATCGACTGCCACAATTACAACTACGGCCTGCAGATGGCGAAGAAGGGGTTCGTCACCTTTGCCATCGACTGGATGGGCTGCGGGGAGCGGCACGACGGGCGGAAGCCGAATTACCTGAACGTGGCCGGCGGGCGGGACTGGTGCAACCTGTACTACCTGCACGCGACCATGCTGGGCATGACGTCGCTGTCGATCAACATGACCCACGGCATGGCGGCCACCGATTTCGTGTGCGGCCTGCCGTTCGTGGACAAGCAGCGGCTGGGCGTGATGGGATTGAGCGGCGGCGGCACGATGACGCTGTGGTCGACCCTGTGCGATCCCCGGTTCAAGGCGACCGAGATCATCTGCTACAGCGACCTGTGGGCCTATTTCGGGATGCGCGACATCAACT
>CAYZVY010000249.1:0-6401 GCA_964481675.1 uncultured Verrucomicrobiota bacterium | reverse complement strand
AAAATCCGTGTGTCGTCGGTTCGATTCCGACCCTGGCCACCATTTTATTTGCCTTATTCCTGTGCCAGCCACTGCTCGATGGGGGCCACCCGGATGCGGGCGGTGCGTCCGTTCCATGTGAAGTCCTCGTCGCTGGCTGCCCCGCGACTGAGGCACAAGAGGTCGTCGCAGCGCAGTTCGGCGCCGGCTTTCACAAGGGCGCGGAATTCCCGGGCTCGGGTCCGTGGATCGGATAGATCCCAACAGACTTGGATTAGCCGGGACACACGGCCCCGCTCCCGGATCACGAAATCCACCTCTTCGTGCTCTTTGTTTTTCCAGAAGGCCAATTCGATTTCGCCGCCAAGCTGACGCCGCCACAACGCAATCGCCACCACGTTTTCGGCCAGGCGTCCCACATCCTGCCCCGGTCGAGTGCCCAGACACACGGCAAGGGCCGGGTCGATCGCATAGGCCTTCTTGTTCGCCGTTGCGCGTTCGCGCGCCTTGAATGTGAACCGGTTCAGCGTGAAAATCAGGAAGGCTTCGCCCAGCAGGCGCGTGTATTTCTCGGCGGTCGTCGGGCTCGTCACCCGCGCCACCGCAGCCACTGTCCGATAGGAAAACTCCTTGGCGGTGTTCGAGAAGAAATAGTGCGCAACGTCCTCCAATCCCGCGCTGGCCCGAATGCGATGCCGGCGGACAACGTCCTTCAACAAGGTGGCGCGAACCAGATCGCGGAGATAGTCCGTGCGGTTGGCTCCCCGCAGAAAGGGTTCGGGATAGCCTCCCTCCGTCACATAGCGATCAAACAAGGCCGCCGTCTGCGCCGTCGTGCGTTCCGTGCCGGCGGCCGACAGCGTTTCGGCAAATGAGAATGGAAGCAGCACGATAGATTGGTGCCGCCCGGTGAGATGGGTCGCCAGTTCGCTGCCCAGCAAGTTGGCGTTGCTGCCGGTGAGCAACAGGCGGCGGCCGGCGCGTTGAAGCCGGTTGACCAGAAGCTCCCATCGCGGGAAGTTCTGGATTTCGTCGAACAGGAGGTGACTCGGGTGGCCATAAACCTCATCGATGGCAGCGAGGAGGGCATCGGCATCCGTGAGGCCCGCCAGTCGTTCATCGTCAAAGTTTGCATATCCCCCCCCGCCCAGTTTCTGCAACAGGTGGACGGCAAGCGTCGACTTTCCGGCGCGTCGAGGTCCGATGATCACACGGATCAGATCGGTTTCCCCGCCTGCCTGAGGTGCCAGGCGGCGCTCGATATAGGATCGCTGAAGCTGCCCGGCAAGCTCTCCCTTCTGTGTCACCACCACATCATTAAGGTTCTTCATAGCCACTATGATGGACATATATCTGGATATTTGTCCAGTATGATGTTGATTATTTCCGTATTTCCTGTAGCGCCACCTATCACGTAAAAAAAAAAGATGGGCAAATCCCCCTGAAAATCCGTGTGTCGTCGGTTCGATTCCGACCCTGGCCACCATTTTATTTCACCCAATGCCAACGCCTTATGACTTTTCAGCCCTTCCCCTGCAGTGGAGCCCGCGGCACTTTCCGCGGAAGCGGCAAGGTCCGGAAATAGCCGATTCCCACTTTTCGGGAACCGGATGCGTCAAATGATCTCGATCTTCTCCGCGACCTGTTGGAAGAACTCTTGCGTCCAGAGCTCCAGCGCGGAAGGATCACTCACAAAGCGGCTCGCTTCCTCGCGCGCCTGCCCAACATCCAAGGCGCCGATGGCGGCCCGGAGACGGTCGTGCAGGTCGGCCGGGGTGAGCGGTAGCTCGCCGGCCCAATCTCTGGAGGCGCGCATGCGCGCCTCCAGATGGCGAAGGTGCAACTGGGGGTGGTGGCCGGCGTACCAGACCAGGTCGTACCAGTCACGGCCCTTTACGCGCGTCTTCCACTTCCGGTAAAGGATCGCATGCATCTTTCCGGCAAAAAGATCCGGCCGGCTATAGACGCGCACAGCGAAAGGGATCGGCAGGAGCACGGTGCGGCTTTCGGTTGTAAAGCCGGACGGCGGCTCGGTATCGACCTCCAGTTTGATCTTCAAAGTCTGATTCCGGTATGGCGCCGGGAACTCAGACTGGATCACAATAAGTTGCCGCAGGGTATTTGCCTTGAGAAAGGCGGATTCGATAGCCGTGTCCGCCGTCTTCTTCCGGACTTCGAACGAAACCTCGAAACCGAAACTGCTGATCTCGCGGCGCAACGCGCTGCCGTAGGCGTCCAGCGAGAAGTCGGCCGTCGGCTCAAGAAGAGAGAAATCCAAGTCTTCGGAATAGCGGTCCAGCCCGTATAGGACCCGCAGCGCCGTCCCCCCGTAGAAAGCGGCATGCTCGAAGAACTTGCCGCGCCAGAGCCCGAGCAGGGCAATCTGCTGCAGGATCTCGCGCAAGGCATTAACAGCGTCATCCTGCGTCTTGCAGGCGTAACGGTCCATCATCTGGCGAATCGCATCGTTCACAATCGTCTCCCATAACGTCGCGCCCAATATCCTGACAGGAGCGACACCTTGCGTGAACCGTAGGCGTCGGCAATGGCCGAAAGTCTGCCCGCATCCAGGGCGGCCAGGTGATCCTCATCGAGGCGCAGATCGGCGAACAGATAGGCATCGAAATCGCGCTCCCGCGTCGGGCGAAAACGCGCGTCCGCCCAGATCTTGTCCGAGAGCGCCTTCTCAGGAGACGCGAGCAGGTACCGGGCCTCGCCATCGCCTGCCCACGCGACGCCGGGTGCGTAACGACGGGCAGACAAGGGACGGTAGGTGAACACACCGAACGGCGTCGTGAAGCGTCGCTTCTCTCCGGTCGTCACGGAGGTTACTTCCGCTACGCGCTCCGGGATAAGCCCATGTATACTTAATGCATAATCGAGGCTCACATAGGAAGGTCCGTAGATCAGGTTCGCCAGGACTTCGCGACTGACCAGGGCTCGTCGATAGCGTTCGCCCAGAACATACAGGCCCTTACGGACTCGGACCAGGCTGCCCTCTGCAAGCAATGCCTGGATCTTGTCACGGGGCTTGGCATAACCCGCGAGGCCCGTGACCAACTGCTGATAGTCCAGAATGTCGGTCCGCGCGAGTTCCCGGATATCCAAGGCGGTAATCATGCCAGAAGTGTCTCATATAATCGCAATATGTCCAGCATTAATGGACATTCTGCGGATATAGCGCTGATTGTCCCCTACGCCCATTCCGCCAGACCCGCCACGCCGGTGTCACCGCCCGTGACATCAAGCGGACCATCCGACACCTGAAAATCCGTGTGTCGTCGGTTCGATTCCGACCCTGGCCACCATTTTATTTCTCCCAATACCAACAGGTTATGACTTTTTGACCTTTTCTCCCTCGTGGAGTCCGCGGGAGATTCCGCGGGAGTGCCAAGGGCCAGAACACGAGACGTCCACTGGTAAAAGAAGAATCTGCATGCTTTCCGGCCGATAATAATCCTTGCAAATTCACCACTGAATGGTGAATATTTAACCATGTATAAGCGAGCCATTCAAGCCCGTATCGAAACCGCGATGACGGACACCCCTGTGGTCTTTCTCAACGGGCCTCGCCAAACCGGCAAAACCACACTCGCCCGTCAACTGGTGGCCAATCGTCCCTCCTCCGCCTACCTGACGCTCGATGACGCCGCCACGCTGTCCGCCGCCACCCATGATCCCGCCGGCTTCGTCCGCCGCCTCGCGCCCACCGTGGTCATCGATGAAGTGCAAAAAGCTCCCGGACTTTTCCCCGCGATTAAACTCGAAGTGGACCGTGATCGCCAGCCCGGCCGCTTCCTCCTGACCGGCTCGGCCAATGTGATGCTTTTACCCCGATTATCGGAGTCTCTCGCCGGCCGTATGGAGATCCTCGCGCTTTGGCCTCTTTCTCAGAGCGAGTTGGCGGGATCTTCCGGTTGTCTCATCGATCGCCTGTTTGCGGACAAGCCTTTCCACGGTGGAAAGCATTCATCCACCGGATCCGATCTGGCACCGCGCATCCTCTCGGGAGGATTCCCCGAAGCCGTCAGCCGCAAAAACGAGCGACGCCGGGGCGATTGGTTCGATTCGTATGTCACGGCCGTTCTCCAACGGGACCTGCGCGATCTGGCTCAAATCGACGGGCTAACCGACATGCCCCGTTTGCTGAGTCTCCTGGCTTCACGAGCCGGCGGACTCATGAACTTGTCCGAGGTGTCGCGGAGCGTGGGCTTCCCCCATACCACGCTGAAACGCTATTTTTCCTTGCTCGAAACCACGTTCCTGATTCATCCGGTCCCTGCCTGGCACGCCAATCTCGGCAAACGACTGGTGAAATCCCCAAAGCTCTACTTGTGCGATACGGGGCTCCTGGCTCATCTGATCGGGCTCAGGTCAGCGGCTCATTTCGCGGAATCGTCCCTTAAAGGCCCGTGCGTCGAGAATTTCGTCATGGCCGAACTGCTCAAGATGGCCACGTGGGCCCATCAGCGAGTCACATTGTGGCACTTTCGCACCAGTGCCGGCAAAGAGGTGGATTTCATCCTGGAGGCCCCGGGCGGTCGGTTGGTCGGCATTGAAGTCAAGGCCTCCGCCACCCTGCGGACCGATGACTTCAGACCCCTTCAGGAATGGGCCGCCCTGATGAAGAAACAATTTGTTTGCGGCATCCTCCTATACACAGGTGACACAATCATTCCCCTGGGCGATCGATTGTGGGCATTGCCCATCTCGGTGCTTTGGCATGCGCCGTCCTGTTAGGACCTCCCGTGCTACGCACAAGGAACCCCTGAAAATCCGTGTGTCGTCGGGCGGCAAGGCCCAGAAATAGCCGATTCCACTTTTCGGGCGCCGTTACAGAAGACATCCAGTCGCAGCTACACAAGACCTATTGAACCCAAATAAGAGTTCCCTTGGGAGGAGGCGGGGGCTCCATTTCATAGGCCCCGATATCGGCCAGGAGCGGGGCGTGCGGAATGCCTTTTGCCAACCGGGGAAGTCCCCGGATGTCCAGGGCTGTCGCCATCCAGTCCAGGTTGGTTCCCCCGTTCAGACACGGGCTGGTCTGGGCATCCATGACCCAATTCCCGGAGGAATCCAGACGGCCGTAGGCGGAACGCAGACGGAAATCACCCCCATTGGCATTGATGAACAGCGGGTCGGATGAAACATTATTCTGACCGACGCTGGCCAGATTCGTGGCGCATGAATTAAAACAATTGGCCGGGATGAGCAGTTTGTAATCCGCCGGGGCATTACTCCAGATAATCGTATTCAGGACCGCCTGGGCAGCCCCATAGAGCGCCGCGTTTTTATCGATGTTGTGCGCAAGCGTGCAGTTTTCAAGCCGGGTGAGGGTCGAGGCATACACGCCGCCCCCATAATTCTGGCCGGCCCCGGCGGCGGTATTGGATACGATCAGGGAACTCCGGAGGATCAGTTCGCCGTCGGTGTAGAGAGCGCCGCCTCTGCCGCCGCCGCCGCCGCCACCGGTGACGATGTTTCTCCGGCTTTCGAGACGGTTAATCAGCCAGCCCCCTCCCTCCAAATGCGCGCCGCCGCCATACGCGTCCGTATTGTTCCCGTTTGCGGTATTCCCGATAAACAAAACGTCTTCCATTCGGCCCGATACGGATCTCGCGGACAGGCCGCCGCCAAAGGTGTTATTGGCCGTGGGTATAGTCAAGGAGTTGGAGGAAACGACGCAATCGCGCATCGTGAGGCAGGCGTATTCCGCATAAAGCCCGCCCCCGTACTTGCTGCTACTGACATTGGCTCGAGCGTTGCGCACGGTCAACCCTTCCAGACGGACGTCGCCCGGAGCGCTCCTCACCTCAATCGCATGGCAATTGGTGGCGCCCGCGTCAATCACCGTGGCGTGGCGGCCGGAACCGATGAGCTGAATGGTTTTCCCCCAGATCACAAGAGGGAAGGTTTCCACGCGATTCGTATAAAGTCCCGCGGCCAGGTACACGCGCGTGCGCGGGGCCGCCAATTCAAGGGCGCGGGTAATGGAGCGCAAGGGCAATTCCGCGGTGAGGCCGGAGTTGTTATTGTTGCCCACGCCGGGATCGGGATTCACGTAAAGGGTCAGGTCAAGCCCCAGCCCTCGGGTATCATGATAACCCAGGTCCACAACGGAAGAATCGACGTCGCCGTTGGTCTGGGTTGTGTAGCCGGCCAGTCCTGCCGCGGCGGCGGACTGGCTGCCTCTGTTGACGCAGGGACTGTTGGGGGCCAGATAGAACAAGGGCCTTTCCAGCATCGGATCCGCCTTGAAATTGCCGTTCGTCCCGTTGTTGTTGCCGTCCCCGATGCAATTGTTCGTCAGCGCGGTCGGCATCGTTCCGCCCAGATCGACACCCACATTCCGGTACAAAATGGAATCGCGCACGACGGCCGTCGCCGTCGAGTTATACAGCCCATAGGGCATGTTTCCGAAC
>CAYZVY010000248.1:0-6409 GCA_964481675.1 uncultured Verrucomicrobiota bacterium | reverse complement strand
CCGTGGTCCGGTACGGGGAGGCGTTCAAGAAAACGGACGCGTTCACCGTCACGGAGTCCAATCCCGCCGGCCGCGTGCATGTCTCCGTTTTCCTGAGGCCGTCCGACTCGGACCCGGCCAAACGCAAGGCGCTGTTCGTGGTGGTCAACGAGAGCGATAAACCGGTGCGCGAACAGTTTTACATCCTGCAGCCCGGCCGGTGTTTCGGGGGGCCCAATACCGTCACCGCCCCGGCCATCATCCGCGGGTGGGACTTCTCCAGGATCCCCGGCGACAGCGACTGGCGGCAGGATGTGCTGATTGGCAGCGCCAGGCCCGACCGCGGCTCACCGCCGGTTCATTTGCGCGATCTTGAGGACAACGGATATGTGCAGGCGCGGAGCGTCGAAGGCGGGATGGAAATCTACGGCCTGCTTTACGTGCCGGCGCGCGGTATGCGGCTGCTGGTCGGCGCGGGCGCCCGATAGAGGAAATGCACGCATGAGAATGACTTGGGCAATGGTTCTTGTACGCAGGCTCGCCTTCCTGTTTGCGGTGGCGGCGGCGGCGGACGGTTTCGCCGGCGACAATGGCGACGTCACCCTGGTGGATTCCAACATGGCGCCGGCTTCGCTCAATCTGGGATTCCACGACCAGAAGCGGGTCGCGGCCGCCCTGGCCGCGATCGGCAAGGATCATAAGATCCAGATGGAGTGCCAGACCGTGGCGCCGGACGCCTCCAAGCCGATCCGGCACATCATCAGGCTGACCCCGCTCAACAAGGCCGGCAAGCCGGACGGGCAGGAGCAGGTGTTTGTCGACTGGTACCGGCGGGCGACCCGGATCACGGAGTATGTCAATGGCGCGCGGCAGGGCCTGGAGCGTCAGTTTGACGTGGAAACCGGCAACGTGCAGAGCGAGACGCCGTGGGATCGGGACCTCATCGAGGGTATCAAGAAAACGTTCCACCCGGATGGCAAGCTGGCGAACGAGACTCCGTATCAGAAGGGGGTCGTTGCGGGGCAGAGCCGGTCCTACAGTCCCGAGGGCATCCTGGTCCGGGTGGTGAACTTCAAGGACGGGAAGCGCGAGGGCGAGTCGATCGATTACTGGCCCGAAAAACCCGAGGCGGTGCAGCGGACCATTTCATACAAGAACGGATTGGTGGAGGGTATGGCCAAGGCCTTTTATCTGAGTGGCGCGCTCAAGTGGGAGCGTCCGTTCCGGGACAACCTCCAGCACGGGGTGGAGAAGCAGTATGCGGCCGACGGCGCGGTTGAAAAGACGATTTACTGGATCAAGGGCGATGCGGTGTCCGAAGACGCGTATCGCAAAAGCAGCGGCAAGTGAGGGTTATGACGCACACAATCAGCCGGTTTGTTGTTTTTATGGCGCTGGCGCTGGCAGCCGCCCCGTGCGGTCGGGCGGCGGACGCCTGGACGCATATCACGCGTGAGGAGAACCCCAAGCTGCCCGGCAACGAGATCCAGTTCCTGGGCCCCGCGGCCGGGGGTGGCGTCTGGGTGGGCACGCTGGCGGGGGCGGCGAAGGCGAAGAACGGCGAGCTCATCCCCTTGGACGACGGCAAGGGCGGGGTATTCAAGAAAAGCGTCTGGTGGGTGCTCGATTCCGCTGACCGCACGTGGGTGGGGCATCAGCAGGGCCTGATGGAAGGGAAAGCGGGCGCCTGGAAGGACGCGCTGCCGGGCCTGACCGTGGCCCCGGTTTTCGAGGCCAGCCCGGGCCTGTTCTGGGCGCTCGGCAAGCACCCCGCCACGGACGCGGTGACGCTTTTCGAATATCGGGACAAAGAGTGGAAGCCGGCCGAGGCGCTCGCGAAGAAGCGGATCACCAACCTTTACCAGGCGCGCAATGGCCGCCTCTGGATCACCTTCGACGGCAACGGCGTGCTGGAGGTGGACCCCGCCGCGGGCCTCGCCAAGGGCGTCCACCATCTGGAAGGCCTGAATGTGACGACCGTGTTCCTGGACAGCCGGAACCAGGTCTGGTGCGGGCTGTGGGCCGGCGGCCTGGCTGTGTGGGACGGCACGGCGTGGAAGCGCGACCTGGCGAAGGAGAAGAAGTCCGCCATCCTGACGCTGGTCGAGGATGCCGGCGGCGGCCTGTGGGCGGCCACGAGCGGCAGCGGTCTCTGGCGCCGGCCGGCGGGCCGTGCGGAGTGGGAAAACGATCTCGCGGCCGAGGGGGGCATGAGCCTCCTGGCGGCCACGGCGGACGGGCGTGTCTGGGTGAGCAGCCAGGCCGCGGGCGGTCTAAGGTATTGGAACGGCACGGCGTGGGTCGCGTCGCTCGACAGCCCGCTGCCGGTCCGGGCGCTGGTGGAGACGGCGGACGGAACCCTCTGGGCCGGCGGCGTGCTGGACGGGCTCTATGTGCTGAAAAAGGGAAAGTGACGGAGGTTCAGATGAGCGAACCGATCATGACGCCCCGCGTGGCGCAGGAATTCAACGACATCATCTCGCGCTGCAAGAGCGAGATCCACAAGGTGATCGTGGGGCAGGACGAGCTGGTTGACCTGACCCTGCAGTGCATCTTCTGCCAGAACCATGCGCTCCTGATGGGCGTGCCGGGGCTGGCGAAGACGCTGCTGGTCTCCACGGTGGCGCAGGTGATTGGCATCGCCTTCCGCCGCATCCAGTTCACCCCCGATCTCATGCCCTCGGACATCACCGGCACGGAGATCATCCAGGAGAACCCCCAGACCGGCCGCAAGGAGTTCGTCTTTGTCCGCGGCCCGATCTTCGCCAACATGGTGCTGGCCGACGAGATCAACCGCACGCCCCCGAAGACGCAGGCCGCGATGCTCGAGGCCATGCAGGAGAAGCAGGTGACGGTGGGCAACGCGAAATACGCGCTGGAGCAGCCGTTCTTCGTGCTGGCCACCCAGAACCCGATCGAGCAGGAAGGCACCTACAACCTGCCGGAAGCGCAGCTCGACCGGTTCATGTACAAGCTGGTGGTCGATTATCCCGAGACGCGGGACGAGGTCGAGGTGCTGCGCCGCACGACGACCAACTATCGGTCCGTTCCCGAGGCTGTGCTGACGGGCGAGGACATCCTCAAGTACCAGCGGATCCTGCGTGAAGTGCTGGTGCGGGACGACCTGTATGACTATGTCGTGCGCCTGGTGCAGGCGACCCGCGTGTCGAAGGACTATTGCCTTCCGTATGCGAAGGAATGGCTGGCGTGGGGGGCGGGCCCGCGCGCCTGCCAGAACCTGGTGCTGGGCGCCAAGGCCCAGGCCTTCTTCGCGGGCCGGTCGCACGTGACGACCGCGGACATCCGCGCCGTGGCCAAGCCGGTCATGCGCCACCGCGTGATCGTGAACTACGGCGCCATTGCGGAGAACATCACCGCGGATGCCGTTATCGACAAGATCCTGGCCGCCGTGCCGGCCCCTGCCGACGCCGCATCCTGAACGCCCGTTGACGGTCGGAGAACGCCCCGATGACCACGCCTTCCCAGTACCGGCTCGAGGATGTGCTGCCCCCCGAGGCGCGCGATTCGCTGCGGGTGCTGGAGCTGTTCGCGCGCCGCACGGTGGACGGCATGCTTCACGGGGCGCACCGGAGCCGCCGCAAGGGGGTCAGCACCGATTTCGACCACCACAAGCTCTACCAGCCCGGCGACCCGCTCAAGCACATCGACTGGAAGGTCTCGGCGCGCCATGACCGCTACTACGTCAAGCGGCACATCGAGGATACGGCGCTGACGGTCCGGATCGTGGTGGACCGTAGCGCGAGCATGCTCCAGGATTCCGGCGGGGCCAGCCTCTACCGGCAGGCCTCGCGGCTGGCCGCCAGCCTGGCCTACCTGGTGCTGACCCAGCGCGACCGGGTGGGGCTGGCGCTGACGGCCGCGGACGAGGTGCTGTGGCTGCCCCCGCGCTCGGTGCAGACCCACCTGGTGGAGATCCTGCAGGCGCTGGTGACGCGCCCCGCGGCGGCGGCCGATCATCTGACGGCCTGCCTCCGCTCCCTGCTGGAGCGGGACGAAAAGCGCGGCCTGGCGGTGGTGGTGTCGGACCTGATGTTCGATCCGGACCCGGTCCGGAAGCAGTTGTCGCGCCTCCAGGCGCAGGGGCATGAGGTTCTGCTCTTCCAGATCCGTGACCCCGTGGAGGAGGATTTCCCGTTCAACCGCTGGGTCCAGTTCACCGACCGCGAGGACCCGGCCCGGAGGCACCGGCTCGATACGGTTCCCCTCCGCCGGATTTACCGCGAGGAATACCAGGCGCTGCTGGAGGAGTGGCGCGCGTGGGCCAAGAAGTTTGACATTCATTTTGTGACGTTCCGGTCCGATGCCAACGTCCAGACGATGCTGTGGGACTACATGGCGATGCGCGAGGAGATTGCAGGCAAGCGATGACAGTGGCGCATCCCATCTTCCTGTTCGCGCTCCTGCTGGGACTGATCCCGATCGCCATCTATTACCTGATCCGCTTCCGTTCGCTGAAGATCGAGTGGGGCGCCTCCTATGTGCTGGAGCGGGCCCTGGCGCGGCTCCGGAAAAAGAAGAACATCGAGCAGTGGATCCTGATGGCGCTTCGCGTCCTGGCCATCCTGGCGCTCGTTTTCGCCTTTGCCCGGCCGCAGTCAAAGTCGCGCACCGGCGCCGATACCGGTGCGGCCCGGCACCGGGTCGTTGTCCTGGACGCCTCGACCAGCATGCTGGCGGGCGAGGCGGGCGCCACGGCCTGGGACAACTCCATGGTCCTGCTCCGGCAGCTGGCCGGGACCTGGGGGCGGGACGACCGCTGGTCGCTTTATCTGATGGATCGCGATCCGCATTGGGTGGTTGACGATCAGCCGGTGGACTCCCCCGAGCGCTGCCGCGCAGTGCTGGACGCGCTCGAGCCCTCGGAAAGCGCCGCCTCCCTGGTCCAGGCGATGGATGCGGTTGCCCGGAAAACGGCCGGCCGCGACGCCGACCTGTTCCTGGTTACGGATGACCAGGCACTGACGTGGAAGGGGATGGAGGCGGCCGTCCGTCCCGGTGGAGTCAAGCGTGCGTTCTGGATCCGGCCCTCCGCGGGGAGCGCCGAGAACCTGGCGCTGATGAGCCTGGTGCCGAGCCACGACAAGGTGCTGGCGGGGCATCCCTGCCGGTGCGTCGCCACGGTCCGGAACTTCGGGCTTCAGCCGGTTGAAAATGCCGGGATCGATGTGCTGGTCGATGGCGCTTTTTATGCGCGCGAGCAGGTCTCGCTGCTGCCCGGACAGATGGCCCGGGTGGCGGTGGACATCGTGATCGGGGAGGCCGGTTCGCATGCCGTCACCGCGCGCCTTCAGAAGGACGCGCTGGAGGCCGACAATGCCGCCTCGGCCGGCGTGGAGGGGGTTCCGGCGCTGTCGATTTTGGTTTTGAAGGATGCGGAGCGGACGGATAAATTCGCCTCCGCCTGGAGCTTTGTCGACCTGGCCGCCCGGGTCATGGCGCGGAAGGCGGAAGACGGCTCACCCCTTTATGCCGGCGGTGTGATGAATACCCGCCTGCACGAGGGGTCGCTTGACGCCGCCGCGCTGGCCGGCGCTGATGCGGTCGTGGTGGATGGCGGCTTCACGCTGACGCCTGGCGCCGCCGGCGTGCTGAGGGATTATGTGCGCGGGGGTGGCGGGCTGGTCCTGGCGGCGGACGATACGGTGGACCTGAAGGCCTGGAACGGCTTGCTGGGTGGGGCGGGCTTGCTTCCGACCCGGCTTCAGGGGGCCCGGCGCGAGGCCCTGGGGAGCGACCGGTTCCGGACGCTGGCGCCGGATGGCTTCGAGGCGCCCGCCCTGGGCGCGCTGGCCTCCGGGACCGAGGGCGCCATCACGGCCAGCCGCCTGTATTCCTGGACCGATTTTGAAGATCCCGGCGAAGGCACCGCCGTGCTGGCGCGGTTCACCGACGGTCGGCCGTTCGCCCTGGCGAAGCGGTTTGAGCCGGGCATGGTGATCCTGCTGGGTGCCGGGCTCAACAGCCGGAACAACAACCTGATGGTGCGCGAGTTCGCGTACCCGTTGCTGGTGAACCTGTTTTCCGAAGCGGCTTCCGCGGCGCTCTATCCCCGGACCGTGGCGGTGGGGGCCCCGATCCGGCTGCGGATTCCCGGGGTTGAACCGCCAACGGCCGTGCAGTGGGGGCTTCAGGGGCGGCCGGCCGTGACGGTTCCCGCGGGTGACGCCGGCGTGGTGACGGTGGCGGAAGGTTCCGACCGCGGTGGACTGGGGTCGTTATTGGTCACGTGGAAGGATCGCTTCGAGCGGGTGTGGGTTGGCGTCCAGGGCGATCGGGCGGACTCGGACCTGCGCCCCCTGGATCCGGCCGTCCGGTCCCGGATCGTCAGCCGCCTCGATCTGGTGGAGGCATCCACGTGGGACGACTTGCAGGCCGGTCTCACAGCCGGTTATGGAGGCGAGGAGTGGTA
>CAYZVY010000247.1:0-6438 GCA_964481675.1 uncultured Verrucomicrobiota bacterium | reverse complement strand
ACAACGCCACCTACGGCATGACGGGCGGCCAGATGGCGCCCACCACGCTGCTGGGCCAGAAGACCGCCACCTCGCCCGCCGGCCGCTCCGCCGCGCACGAGGGCTACCCGCTGCACGTCTGCGAAACGCTCAACCAGCTCCAGGCGCCCGTCTACATCGAGCGCTGTTCGCTGGCCGACACGAAGCGCATCCTCCAGGCCCGCAAGGCCGTGCGCAAGGCGCTGGAAATCCAGCGCGACGGCAAGGGCTACGCCTTCGTGGAATTCCTCGCCCCCTGCCCCACCAACATGGGCGTGGACGCCCTGCAGTCCGCCCAGTTCACCATCGACCAGCTGGAGGCCGAGTACCCCTTGGGCCTGCTGCGCGACCGCTCGGCCGAGGCGGAGCCGCGGCCCGCCGCCGCCGCCGCCCCCTCGCCCTCCGTGTTCTTCGGCGGCAGCCAGGGCAAGCCCGACCCCACGCCCGACCCCGGCTTCGCCGAAAAGCGCATGAAGTTCGCCGGCTTCGGCGGCCAGGGCATCCTCAGCCTCGGCATCGTGCTGGCGGAGGCCGGCCGCTTCGCCGGGCAGTTCACCTCCTGGTTCCCGAGCTACGGCCCGGAGCAGCGCGGCGGGGCCGCCTGCTGCGCCGTCGTGATCAGCGGAGCCGCCATCGGCTCGCCCGACGTCGACAAGCCCGGCGTGCTCGTGTGCATGAACCGCCCCTCCTTCGAGAAATTCGTGCCGACCGTGAAGCCCGGCGGCCTGGTCATCTACGACGCCGCCATTCCGGCGCCGGTTCCGCCGCCCCCGGGCCTCCGGCTGGTGGCCGTCCCGGCGGCCAGCCTGGCCGAGCAATTCGGCGTGCCGCGGGCGGCCAACACCGTGATGCTGGCGGCGCTCGCCCATCTCAACGCCTCGGGCCTGCCGCGCGAGCGGCTGCTAGAGGCGCTGGACGAAAGCTTCGCCAAGAAGCCCAAGCTGATTCCCGTCAACCGCCGCGTCTTCGAGTCGGCTCTCGCCTGGTGCGAAACCCATCTGCCATGAACTGCAACCTGCTGGACAGCCTGCTCCCCTGTACCGATTTCGAGTCCTACGAGGATTTCCTCGCGCGCTACCGCGTGGCGCTGCCGGCCACCTTCAACTTCGGGTTCGACGTGGTGGACGCGCTGGCCGCCCGCGACCCGGCAGGCCGCGCCCTCTGCTGGTGCAACGACGCCGGCGAGGAGGCCGACTTCACCATGGCCGAGATCGCCCGCCAGAGCGCCCGCGCGGCCAACTGGTTCCGGTCCCTGGGCGTCCGGCGCGGGGACGCCGTCATGCTGATCCTCAAGCGGCGCTACGACTACTGGTTCGCCGTGGTCGGCCTGCACAAGCTGGGGGCCGTGGCGATCCCCGCCACGCACATGCTGACGAAGAAGGACCTGTCCTACCGCATCCGGGCGGCGCACGTCACCATGATCGTCGCCGTGACCGAGGCCGGCATCGCCGACGCCATCGACCAGGCGGTGGCGGAGACGCCGGTCGCCCGGCTGGCGGGCGTGGGCGCGCCGCGCCCGGGCTGGCTGGACTTCAGGGCGGGCCTCGCGGCGGCGTCCGACCGGTTCGACCGCCCCGCGGGTGCCGACGCCATCGACGCCGGGAAGGACAGCATGCTGCTGTATTTCACCTCCGGCACCACGGGGATGCCGAAGATGGTTCAGCACAACTTCTTCTACCCGCTCGGCCACATCCTGACGGCCCGTTACTGGCAGGACTGCCGGCCGGGGGGGCTCCACTTCACGATCGCGGACACGGGCTGGGCCAAGGCCTCCTGGGGCAAGATCTACGGGCAGTGGATCGCGGGCAGCGCGGTCATGGTCTACGACATGGAGAAGTTCACGGCCCGCCGCGTGCTCGACGTCATGGCGAAGCACCGGGTCACCACCTTCTGCGCCCCGCCCACGATGTACCGGTATTTCATCCGGGAAGACCTCAAATCCTTCGACTGGTCGCACCTCAAGCACTGCACGGTGGCGGGCGAACCGCTGAACCCGGAGGTGTTCGAGCAGTTCAAGGCGGCCACCGGCCTGGCCCTGCGCGAGGGGTACGGGCAGACGGAGATGACCGTGACGCTCGGCACCTATCCCTGGATGACGCCCAAGCCGGGCTCCATGGGCCGGCCGTCGCCGGGCTACGACGTGGACCTGCTGGACGAGCACGGCCAGCCGTGCGGCGCGGGCCAGGAGGGGCAGATCGTGGTGCGGACGCAGGCGCGCCGCCCGCTGGGCCTCTTCGACGGCTATTACCAGGACCCGGAGCTCACCCGCAAGGTCTGGCGGGACGGCATCTATTACACCGGCGACATGGCCTGGCGCGACGAGGACGGCTATTACTGGTTCGTGGGGCGGTCCGACGACGTGATCAAGAGCTCGGGCTACCGGATCGGGCCGTTCGAGGTGGAAAGCGCCCTGCAGGAGCATCCCGCGGTTCTGGAATGCGCCGTCACGGGCGTTCCGGACGAGGAGCGCGGCGCCGTGGTGAAGGCCACCATCGTGCTGGCCGGGGGGTTTGAGCCGGGCGAGGTGCTGAAACACCAGCTGCAGGAGCATGTCAAGAAGGTGACGGCGCCCTACAAGTATCCGCGCGTGATCGAATTTGTGAAGGAGCTGCCCAAGACCATCAGCGGCAAGATCCGGCGCGTCGCCATCCGCGAGGATGACCACGACCGCAAGCTGGCCGGCCCGGGAAAGGACCCCGCATGAAACCGACCTCCATCGGCGAGCGCATCCGGACCTACCGCGAGCGCCTCGCCCTCTCGCCCGCCGACCTGGCCCGTGAGGCCCGGGTCGACACCCCCCTGATCGCGGCCATCGAGTCCGGCGCCGTGTACCCCTCCATCGGCACGCTGGCGCGGCTCGCGCGCGCGCTGGGCCAGCGGCTGGGCACCTTCATGGACGACCAGTACCAGGAGGACCCCCTGATCGTGCGGCAGGCCGACCGGCGTGCGGAGGCCGCCTCCCACAAGGGATTCGCCGACCCGGTCCCCTACCGCTATTACCCCCTCGGCAAGGGCAAGACCGACCGCCACATGGAGCCGTTTTTCGTGGAGGTCGAGCCCGGCGTGAACATGGCCCCCTCCACCCACGAGGGCGAGGAGTTCATGGTCTGCCTCAGCGGCCGCCTGCGGGTCACCTACGCCGGGCGCGAGCACGTGCTGGAGCCGGGCGACTCCATCTATTACAACTCCACCGTGCCGCACGAGGTCAGCGCGGCCGGCCCCGGCAAGGCCGAACTGGTCGCCGTGTTGTTCGCCCCCTTCTAGCAGGAGCAGGCCGCCCATGACGCCCGACAAGCCGATTCAGGAGATGACGCTGGGCCAGATCCTCGACCGCACCGCGGCGCGGTACCCCGACCACGACGCGGTCGTCTACGCCGACCGGGGCTACCGGCTCACCTGGCGCCAGTTCAACGAGCAGGTGGACCGCCTTGCCCGCGGACTGATGGCGCTGGGCGTTCAGAAGGACGAGAAGGTGGCGGTCTGGGCGAGCAACGTGCCGCACTGGGTCGCGCTGCAGTTCGCCACGGCGCGCATCGGGGCGGTGCTGCTGACCATCAACACGAACTACCGCTCGACCGAGCTGGATTACGTCCTGCGGCAGTCGGACGCGCAGAACCTGTTCATCATCGACCGCGTGCGGGACACGGACTTCCTCTCCACGGTTTATGAGCTTGTTCCCGAATTGAAAACCATGCCCCGCGAGCGGATGAACGCCGCTCGGTATCCCCGCCTCAAGCGCCTCTTTTTCATGGGCCCCGAAAAGCACCGCGGCTTCTACTCCATGCCCGAGCTGCTGGCGCTGGCCCCCCTGGTCAGCGACGCCGACTACCGCGCGCGCCAGGCCATGCTGAGCCCCGCCGACGTGGTCAACATGCAGTACACGTCGGGCACGACGGGCTTCCCGAAGGGGGTGATGCTGACGCACATCAACATCGGGACAAACGGCTGGTGGATCGGGAAGAACCAGAACCTGTCCGGGGCCGACCGCGTCTGCATCCCCGTGCCGCTGTTCCACTGCTTCGGCTGCGTGCTGGGCGTGATGGCCTGCGTGAACCACGGGGCCACGATGGTGATCCTCGAAAAATACGAGCCGGTGGCGGCGATGCAGGCGGTGGAGGCGGAGCGGTGCACGGGGCTCTACGGCGTGCCCACGATGTTCATCGCCATCCTCGAGCATCCGCTGCGCGACAAGTTCGACTTCTCGACGCTGCGGACGGGCATCATGGCAGGCTCGCCGTGCCCGGTGAAAAGCATGCGCCAGTGCGTGGACATCCTGCACATGCACGAGGTGACCATCTGCTACGGGCTGACGGAAAACTCGCCCGTGATGACGCAGACGCTTTACAACGAGCCCGACCTGAACCGGAAATGTTCCACCGTGGGGCGCGCCATGCCGGGCATCGAGGTGGCCATCTTCAACCCCGACACCGGCGAGCGGTGCCCGCCGAACGTGCCGGGCGAAGTCTGCTGCCGGGGCTACAGCGTGATGAGGGGCTACTACAAGATGCCCGACGAAACCGCGCTGGCGATCGACCAGGACGGCTGGCTGCACTCGGGGGACGTGGGCGTGGTGGACGAGCAGGGCTATTTCGCCATCACGGGCCGGATCAAGGACATGATCATCCGCGGCGGCGAGAACATCTACCCCAAGGAGATCGAGGACTTCATCCACCCCATGCCGGGCGTGCAGGACGTCCAGGTGGTGGGCGTCCCGAGCAAGAAATACGGCGAGCAGCCCGGCGCCTTCATCATCCTCAAGCCGGGCGCTTCGCTGACCGAAACCGACGTCCAGGATTTCTGCCGGAACAAGATCTCCTGGTACAAGATCCCGAAATACGTGACGTTTATCCAGACCTATCCCCAGACGGCCAGCGGCAAGATCCAGAAATACAAGCTGCGCGAAGAGGCATCCCGGCTCTGGCCCGACGCCTGAACCGCAAGCATTCACCAAACAAAAAAGAGGGCCCGCTCGGTTGAGCGGGCCCTCTGCGTTTCAGTCAGATTGCCTTAGCGGATCACGATGATCACGCCATTGGGCGGGAAGCGCCAGTTGGGGTTGTTGCCCTCGTTATGGGACGTGCGATCCGTCACATAGACCGTCAGGCCGGGGCGGGCATTGCTGTCACGCACCGTCACCCGGCGCACGTCCTGGGTGGAGCCGGGCAGGACGTTCATATACCACCACTGGTTCTGTTCCGTGGAGAGCAGCGTGGCATTATCGAGCACCAGGCTGCGGACGATGGTGTTCGTCGTGCCCGGCCCGAAGCGGACCGTCTGGGTCTCGCCGGTGATCACCAGGGTGTCGAAGTAGCTGTTCCCGCCGTAGACGACCTTATCCGTGGTTCCCGTGAAGGCCACGATGCTCTCGGGCGCCGCGTAGAACGTGGCGGCGTTCGACAGCCCCTCGCTCAGGGTCAGCGTCCGCTGCGGCAGCACCACCAGGACGCCGTTCTCGCGGACCTGGATCCGGCTGAAGGCCATATCCCGGTTCGGAAGCGGGGTGATGGCGTTGGTGGCAGGCAGGTTGTTCCCCGTGATCAGCATGCCCAGCAGATCGCCGATGTTCCGGTCCATGACCAGGATCGTGCCGCCGGCGCCCTTGGTGGCGACATTGGACGCGCCGCCATAGACGGAGACGATGCCGTTGTCGAGCGGATTGGGCGAGCCCAGGGTGTTGTAGTCCAGGTGGATGCGGCCGCCACCGCCGCCGATGCGGTTCGTGGCGCCCGACCCGTTGGCCGATATCATGCCGGCCCCCTGCAGGGTGCCGCACGTGATCCACACCGAGCCGCCGGAGCCGCCGTTGGTGATCGCCGTCACCGCGCCGTCGCTGGAGATGATGCCCTCCACGTTCAGGGTTCCGTCCACAACCAGCCGGATGGCGCCGCCGCCGGCGGCCGAAACGCCGCTGCCCAGAACGGTCACGTTCGTCAACTCCCCGTAGGGCACGCCGCCGTTGCCGCCGCTGTACCCGCCGTACGCGTTGACGCCGACGTTGTTCGAGATGATGCAGGCCGTCATGCCATTGCCATTTGCCGTCAGCAAGCCGCCCGCCTGGATGTCCACATTGCTGGCGACGATCGTGACGCCCTCGCCCAGGATCCGGAGGTGGGATCCGCCGGCGGCCACGTTGGAGGCCGCCACGTTTCCGAGGCACCGCACCACGCCGCCGCTTTCGACCGTCAGGCTCCCGAACGTGAACACGTTGCTTCCCTCGTTCGCGTCCAGCGTCAGGATCACGCCATTGGTGACCACGCAAGTGCCGAACGTCAGGCTGTTGCCGAACGAGAAGTTCGTCCCGTATGGCACGAAGTTGTTCATCACCGCGCCGGACCCGCCGGCCGAGGCGGGCAGCACAACCGACCCCGTCAGGCCGCGCTTCGAGGTGTAATTATACGCCTTTCCACCCTCGGCCTGGAC
>CAYZVY010000246.1:0-6491 GCA_964481675.1 uncultured Verrucomicrobiota bacterium | reverse complement strand
ATGGGTGTGCTGTTCGTGGCGCTGGCGGTGGTGCTGGTGCTGGCGTGAGGGGTGGAGGTGATCTGCCATGCGGCGGTCCCTCCGATTGACAATTCGAGGGAATGCTTTAGCATCTTGGGCCGGATTGAACGCTTTTCTTCATGAGGGGTTTTATGATGTTGCCGGTTCGCTTTTGCTCCCTGCTGGCCTTTTTCTTCCTGGCCTGCTCATCCCACGCCGCCGACCTCCCCACGTGCGCGGTGATGACGTTTGAGCCGGGCGGGGGCGTGTCGAAGGATGAGGTGAAGGCGCTGGCGGACGGGCTGGAGTCGGAACTGATCGACTTGAAGCGGTATAAATTGGTGTCGCGTTCCAATTTAACCAAGGTGCTGGAGGTTCAGAAGATTTCGATGGAATGCTCGGGCACGGAGTGTGCCATCGAGGCGGGGAAACTGGCGGCCATCCAATACGTCGTATTCGGGAGCATCGGCAAGGTGGGAAAGACCTACAGCCTGGTGGCGAACCTGGTGAACGTGGAAACGGGCGTGATCGAGAAAACGGCGAAGGTCATTCAGTCGGGAGAAATCGACCAGTTGCTGATTGCCGGCGTGGCGCAAGCAGCAAAGAAGTTGATGGGGTTGAGCGTGGAGGAATCGGCGCCTCCCTCGTCCCTTGTGTCCCTTCCGTCCCTATCCGAGCGCAAGTCTGGCGAGCCGATGACCGTGGACCTGGGCGGCGGGGAGAAGTTGGAGTTGGTGTGGATCGAGCCGGGCAGTTTCATGATGGGTAGTCCAGCAAGCGAGGCTAACCGGAACAAGGACGAGGTCCAGCACCTGGTGACGTTGAGCAAGGGCTTTTGGATGGGGAAGTATGAGGTGACCCAGGGTCAGTGGGAACGGGTGATGGGGAACAATCCGTCAGAATTCAAGGGGTCGCGGAACCCGGTGGAGTGTGTGAGTTGGGACGATTGTCAGGCGTTCATTCAGAAACTGAATGAGGTTTACGGTTCAACGGTTCAGGGTTCACGGTTTCGGTTGCCCACGGAGGCGGAATGGGAGTATGCATGCCGGGCGGGGACGACGGGGGCGTATGCTGGGAGCCTGGACGAACTGGGGTGGTGTGGCCAGAGCTGGGAACGGGGTCTTCATTCGGTAGGGCAGAAGAAGCCGAATGCCTGGGGTTTGTACGACATGCACGGGAATGTGTGGGAGTGGTGTCAGGACTGGCATGGCGATTATCCGACAGGGAACGTGACAGACCCCACGGGACCGGGGTCCGGCGATGCCCGCGTGGTCCGCGGCGGGGGCAGGAGCTTTCATGCATTCAACGCGCGTTGTGCGTTCCGCTGCAGGCTTCCTCCCGCGCTCAGGCGCTTGGTTTACGGAGTCCGTGTTGTTGTCTCGCCCAGGCCGTAAAGTTTCCTTTATTCTTTGATGCGCGGCGGAGTTTAGGGTGCAGTAAGCTTGCGGAGGGGTTTGACGGGTTGACGGGGAAGTATCCTACAAAAGGGTGAGTTTTGGAGCTTGCATAACAATTCGATTCGTACTCTACTTTACGACAAAGAATCCTAAAGGAGGAACGCGGTATGCGTGCGTTGAATATGTCGTCTGTGATTGTTGTTTCGGCCCTGTTAGGCCCCCTGCTCGCCTCCGCCGCCGAAATGGGCCGCGTGCCTGTCTCCAGCGGGTCCGGCGTGACGCGGGAAGCCTGTTACGGCCAGGCGCCTGGCCTGGGGGTCGAAGCCGCCGTCGAGAGGAATTCCGCGAGCGTCAAGATCGGCCGCCAGAACGGAACCGACCAGGCGCTTTGTCCGGCCTTGGCGCTATTCTACAACCTTAACGATGCGCTGGATTTGCGACTTACAACTCGCTGGATGGCGGTCCGGGACGAGGACGATCTGGATACGTTCCGGGTCGGCATTGGCGCGCGCTATCGGTTCCCGATGAATTCGGATTTTACGCCTTATGTGGGCGCGGGTTTGAACTATTATGCGCTTTCGCTCAAGGACGGCTCGAAGGAGGATGGCATGCCTGGCGTTTCGGGAGAGGCTGGCGTTATGTGGCTTGTGAACGAATATGTCTCCATCCGGCTCGGCGTGCAGGCTGAAACCTCGCTGACGGACGGCGAAGCGCAGCGGGATGGCGAGACGGAAACCCGTGATGTGTCGGTTCGTGCGGTCGGGCTGGGGCTCGGCGCGGCGTTCATGTTTTAACCAGTCAAGGAGAAGGTTATGAGAAAACAGTGGTGTTGGGGTCTGGCGTTGGGGTTGGCCGGCATAACGGCTGTGGCGGAAGAGCAGAACATCAAGGCGGAGATCCGGGTGGGCGAGGCCGCCGGGACCAAGGACACGATCACGGTGGTTCAGCCCAACACGGGCGGCGGACAGACGGTGATCCAGCGTGAGGTGGTGGCGGAACCTGCGGTGCCGAAGGCGCGCGTCCAGGCGCCGACGATTGACGATTCCTCCCGCAAGGCGCGGGTGGCGGTGGTGCCGGCGGTCTTTACGCAGGAGCTGCGCTCCAAGTTCCAGCGGGAGCTGGGCGAAAAGTTCGGCGTGACCGACCTGGGCGTGGTGGAGAATCCCGGCTACACCTCCTATGTGATCGACGCTCTGGTCAACAGCCGCAAGCTGGACGTGCTGGAGCGGGAGAACCTGGGCGCTGTGATCAAGGAGCTGGACTTCGGCGAATCCGATTACGCGGATGTGGCCAAGGTGGTCAAGATGGGGCGGATGCTGAACGCCGATTACGTGGTGGTGCCGGAGATCCGCTACCTGAGCCTGACGCTCGAAAACAAGGAAGTGCCGTTCATCAACCAGAAGCAGGCGCTGGTGAAGGGCAAGTTTGCCACGAATGTGCGCGTGGTGGACGTGGCGACGGGCAAGATTGTGGCCTCCAACATCGGGGATGTGCAGAAGCAGATCCGGCTCAAAGAAGCGAACGGCCCGGCGGGCCGCCAGATTTACGATTTCATTGAGGAGCTTTACGGGGTATCCGGAAAGATCGAGGCGGCGAACGTGATCGACACGGCGTACCCGATCAAGGTGGTGGCCGTGGCGGGTGGTGCGTTGACGATTAATCGCGGCAAGGGCGCGATCGTATTGGGCGAGGTGTTGGAGGTGTACCAGGCGGGCGAGATGATGACGGACCCGGACACCAAGGAAAATCTGGGTTTCCACGAGACGAAGGTTGGCAAGGCCAAGGTGGTCGAGGTGAACGAAAAGACGGCCAAGGCCGAAGTGCTGGAGAGCGCCGGGGAGATTCCGCGGCTTTCCATCTGCCGCCGGGTTAAGGCGTTGGGCGCGGTCACGCCGGTCGAACCGCCGGCCCCGAAACTGGATTAAAGGAGGCTGTCCGCCATGAAGCGAGCGATTGTTTTTGCGCTGATACTGGGCTCGGTGGCATGGCTGAGTGCCTGCCGCATGCCCACGTCGGGGCTGTCGGTGGAGAGTTACCCGCACAACACGATCCGGATCAATTCCAAGATTGTAGGCGGGTTGTTCGAGGTGGAGGAAATCGCGGCGACGAACCAGAATGGCCTGCTGCGCGCCCAGGTTTCGGCCGTGAGCCAGGCGCAGCGGGACCTGCAGCTGGAATACCGGTTCCGCTGGACGGAGGCCACGGGCATGGAGGTGGATACCCGGACCTCGACCTGGACGCTCTTGGCCGTGAACGCCAAGGAGCGCGCGATGATGCAGGGCATCGCGCCGCAGGCTTCCGCTACGGATTTCATTCTGGACGTGCGCTTTCGCCGTCCCAACACACGCTGGGAGTAGGCCATGAAGAAACAGGTGATGATGGGCATGGGATTGGCCGGGGTTGTCCTGGCGGTCGCACTGGTGGGCGGTTGCGCCTTTTCCGGGAGTACGACCGGATCGGCGGGCGGGACCTATATCCCGTCTGACGAGATCGGCCCCATGACAGCCGGGTTGGACGATCACGATTACGATCTGGTGGTTCGCGCCGTGACCGACGAGATGAAGAAGCGCGGGTTGAAGAAGGATTATGTGACCGCGCTTGGCTCGGTGGATACCAGCGGCACGCCGCAGAGCGTGCGGGTGGAGGATATCCAGCGGTCCATGGAGGCGGTGTTCAATCAGGAGGGGTCGCTCAAGTTCCAGGTCGTGGCCGAGGGCATCAACGAAGGCCGCGCCCAGGAACTGATCATGAAGTTGAAGAAGTTCAACTGGGAATCCCGGCAGTGGGCGGACGACCAGGATGCGGAAATCCTGGGAACCCTTGCCAGGGTGGACGGGTTGCTGGTGGGGCGTGTCTCCTCCACGCAGGCGGTTGGACCGGATGGCAAGAAACAGGTGATGTACCGTTTCGTGTGGCGGCTGATCAATGCGCGCACGGGCATTCTCGATATTTCATACGAATATAAGCTGGGCAAAAAGCTCGCGAAGTGAGTCTGATGGGTTCCAGCTGCAGAAACCGTATGGCCGCTGCGGGCGCCGTTCTATTCAGAATGCTCCCGGCGGCCTTCTTATGCGGGTGTGCGGTATCCTGTGTTTCGGTTTCCCCACGGCCCAGCTGGGTCCGCACAGGGAAGTCGGATGACGGGCTTTACCGGTACCGGTTGGGCGCGGCGGAGCGGCTGGACTCGGAGGCGGATGCCCGTGAGGCGGCCTATTGGGATGCCGCCGAGAAGATGCGGCTTGATTTGCCTGCCCCGCTTTCAGCCAAGCCGGGAGAAAAGGCTGAGTTCCGCCAGACGATCCGGGTGCCTGACGGGGCGTATGCGGAGAAATCCGGCAAAGGCTGGAGCGCCTGGGTGTTAACGGGATTTGAACGGGCCGAATTGGCAAGCCTTCGCCGGGGCATCGTGCAGGGGAATGTCTTGGCCGGGCAGTGGGCCGAGCTGATGCGGCTTAAGGGCCAGGGCCGGTATGCCGAGGCCGAAGCGCTGGCGGCCCGGATGACGGCCGGCTATGGCGATCCGTTGTTCCCCCCCAGTTCGCTGGAAGCCTTGAGTCAGGAGGGGCGGCGGCTGACCGACTTGAAAGAAGAGGTCGAACTTCAGGCGGTGTGGCGGGAACTGGAGTCAGCCCGCCGTGGCGGGGACTGGGCGGGGGCCCGGCAGCGATTGGCAGCGCTTGAGGGGCGGTACCGGAGCGGGCTCACCCTGCCGTACGATTCCGGCGGGCTGAAGACGCTGGCCGTGAAAATCGACAGGGAAGAGCGCGGGGCACGGTTATCCGGTTTGTGGGAACGGGTGTCGGGTCTGGAACGGAGTGGCGACGCGCAGGAAGCGCTTGCGTTGGCAAAACAGATCCAGGCTGAGGCGGCGCAGGCGGACGGGCTGCGATTCTCGTTGGAGGAGTTGGATTTGAAGGCGGCCGACCTGTTGGCCGGACTGGGCCGCGCGAACGAGGCGCGAAGCCTGTATGAGGCGCTGGCTGAAAAGAATCCGATACGGCAGGTGGATTGGGAATCGCGATTAGCGAAACTGCCGCCCGCGCCGAAAGCGTGGCCGCTGAAGGCGCGCTGGAAAGGCGGGCCGGTAGCCTTGATCTGCGGGGTGCGGGAAAACGGTGCGATCCGGCCGTTCCCGGAATTGGCGGGGAAACTGGCGGGCGAGTTTTCGAAGGCAGAAATGCTGGCAATCGATCTGGGCGGACGAATGGATCGCACGCAACTGGCCGCGTTTTTCGAACGGGGCGAGACGGGGGGATTATCGAAGGCAGCGGAAGCCGCCGACGCCCGTGTGATCCTGACCGTGTTGTATGATGTTGGGCCGGTGCCTCCTGCGGACAGTTTGAATATTGTCGATACGCGTGTGCGGTTTTCCGTTCGTCGATCGAATGGCGCCCCGGCGTATGAGGATCAGTTTAAAGCCGTGTCGGAAGGATTAACGCCTTCGCGCTGGGCTGAAAACACAACCGGCACATTGCTCGACAACCGGCCTGACAAGTATTTGATTCCCAAAGCGCCGCCGTTATGAAGAGTGGCGGCACTCAGATATTTATGAAGTTGTCGTTTTGGTTATGGGCCTGTCTGGCCGTTTTTGGCGTTGCCTATTCCACCCATGCCGCCGATCTGCCCGGCTGTGCGGTAATGACGTTTGAGGCAAAGAATGGCGTTTCGAAAGAGGAGTCGGCGGTGCTGGCGGATGGGCTGGAGTCGGAGCTGATCCAGTTGAAGCAATACCGCATGGTGTCGCGCGCGAACCTGGTCAAGGTGCTGGAGGCGCAGAAGATTTCGCTGGAATGCGCGGGCACGGAGTGCGCCATCGAGGCCGGCAAGATCGCGGCCCTGCGGTATGTGGTGTTCGGGTCTGTTGGCAAAGTGGGCGAGACCTACAGCCTGGTGGCGAATTTGGCGGATAGCGAAACGGGCGTGATCGAAAAGACCGCGAAGGTCACGCAGAGCGGGAAGATCGACCAGTTGCTGATTACCGGCGTGGCGCAAGCGGCGAAGAAGTTGATGGGGTTGGCAGTGGCCGACGTTGAGCCGATGGCGCCGGAACGCCCGGCCCCCACGCCCGGCGTGACGGAGGAGCGTCCGCTTACG
>CAYZVY010000245.1:0-6512 GCA_964481675.1 uncultured Verrucomicrobiota bacterium | reverse complement strand
CCGACGGCGCGCATAACGAGTGCAATCCGGGCTACCACCACGACATGCGGCGGCTTTTCGAGGACCACTGGCGGCTGGGCCGGGCCCGGCTACGACCTGGTCCATTCGCTCTATGATGGCGGCTACTGGAAAGGCACGCACCGCGGAGGTTGGTTCTGGCCCGGCCACGGCGACGGCTTCCATGCCGCGCACCACCGCACGCTGTTCTGGATCCATGGCCGCGCGATCGTGGTGATCGATCACCTCTACCAGTCGCCCGCGGAGGGAACCCCCTGCGTGCTGCAAAGCGTCTGGCAGCTTTCCCCGGGCGAGGTGATGCTCGAGGAGGCGAAGCGCCGCGCCTTCACCCGCCATCCGGACGGCAACGTGCTGATGCTGTTCCCGCTCCTGGCCGACGGCGCGCGCCTGGCCGTCCACGCGGGGGAAACCGACCCGCTGCGCGGCTGGGTGCCCGGCGACATCGCCGCCCGGAAACACCACCCCGCCCCGCAGGTCGTGGCCCACATCGATGCGCGCAGCCGCTGGAACCTCGACCTGGTGACGGTGCTTGTTCCGTTTGCGGGAACAGACCTCCCCGTTGTGGCCGCGGAAGCCTCCGCCGCCGAAGGCTCCCTCAACCAGGCGAACCACATCGGCACGCTGATGCTGCAATGGGGCGACGGCTCCTCGGACGAGGTTGTCTGGCACCGGCGGCTCGGCCGCGCCATCTTCAAGCACCCCGTCCTCGACACGGACGCCTGCCTGGTCCATGTGCAGCGGGACGCCGGCGGAAAGCGGGTCCGGGGCCTGGCGGTGGACGCCACCTATTGCGCCCCCTACACATCAGGCTCGCGCCCCCGGCTGGAAACCTTCGTGTTCTGATTCCGGAAAAATAAAGGAAGAAAACATGGGCTACGACTTTCTTGTCAGCAAAGGACGGCTTCTGCCCGAGCGGAAAGTGAAACTGCTGGGCGACCTGACCCGCTTTGCGGCGGGAATGGAACTGGAGTGGTCGGCTTTGGACATCCTGTTCACCGGCACGGTCCACTATACGGAATTCAACTTTTCGTGGCACCCCGAGGCGGCGGCGGGTGACGCTTCCTATGCCCTTGTCGCGTCAAGGCCGTGGAAGCCGTCCACCGGCGGGATCGACCAGCTTCTCCAGCTCCAGGGTTACGTGGCGCCCGCCCGCGGGGAGCGCATCCAGGGGCTCATCCTCCACCACCCCTACGCCGACTGGGCATTCATGTGGAACGTGAGCCGGGAACACACGCTGGCCTCCTATGTGCCGGCATGCCCGGTGCAGGGCTCCGGCCCAGATTGGGAGCGGGAGGCGGGGGGGCGGCGCTCCGGGCGGCTAACCCCGGCGGAGGCCGAGGCGCTGTTTGCCGGCCCGCCGCTGCCCCTGACGGTACCGCTGGATGAGCGGAACATCCACCTGCACACCCCGTGGGGACGCGGAGACGTCCTGGCGGCCCTCGACGCCCTTCGCACGCTGCAGGCGGCATCCGAGAACTTTGATGTGCATGACGACTATGGCGTCTGGCAGAACGGAATGGCCGCGTGGAAAAATCTGGGCGAAAAATGGAGGGACACCCTGAAAGGCGGCGAACTGGTGCATCCCGACGAGAGCATTCTCCTGGGCGAAACGCCGGACGAGCCGGACCCTCTCAAAGGGGACATTTCAAACGAGTCCTGACACCTCTGGTCTGCGTGAGCCGCGCCAGCGGCGATACGCAGGAGCAGGCCGTTCGGACCCAATCTTTTTGGCCACAAAAGATCTCAAAAATCACAAAGAAGTTTCTTTTGTGTTCTTTGCGTTCTTTCGTGGCTAATCATTCTTTGTTTTGCTCGTTCCGAACAGGGAAGCCGAATCGACTTGTCAACCCCCTTGGATGATGTGACTATTTGAAAAAGGAGACCGCCATGCCCCACCTCCTGACGACGTTGAAAAGCGAGACGGCCCGCTTTATTCCCTCACGCTTCGCGCGCCTCTTCCCCGTCCTGCTCGCGCTTCTCCTGCTCCTGCCGGGCGCCAGCCGGGGCGGCACCAACGACACCGCCGACCCCCGCCTTCATGAGATCCGCGCCAAGATCCGGGAAAACCAGGCGGTGCTCGACAGCGAGACCAACCTGCCAATCCGGGCCGCCGTTGAAAAACGCCAGTCGCTGTTGCGCCAGGACCTGGCCAACATGGAGCGCCGGATCGCGATCGAATCCCGCGAGCGTGCCCTGCGCAGCCGCCAGAAAACCGAGCCGCTGGCGGTGCTGAAGGTCTACCTGCTCTCCCTGAAGGGCGATGAGCAGGCCGCCCAGAGGCGGGGCCGGGCCCTCGACGAACAGTTCCGCCTGATGCAGCTCGACCGCGCGCAGCTGAACACCCGGCTGAGCCAGTTGCGGGCCACCCCCCAGGCCGACCCCCGGGAGATCGGCGATGTGGAGTCCGCCCTGCGCGGCAAGGATGAGCAGATCACGCTGGTCCTCCTTCAGCGGGACCTGGCGGACTGGCAGATCCTGCTCCAGCAGGAGGTGACGCGCCTCTCGGACAAGATCCAGGCATACGAGGCCAGCACCGCGCCGGCCGTCAAGGGCATGGTCGAGCGGCTCCGGGTCATTCACGACGGGGAGAACAAGCTGGGCGAAATCCGGCAGCGGCTCCAGGGGCTGACCGAGCGGCGCGAGGACGTGACCACCGCCCTCGAACTGGCCCGGGCCAAGGCCGCCCAGATCACCGAGGCCGCCAGCATCCGGAAGGAGCGGGACCGGATGGAACGCAGCCGGCAGCACCTGCTGGCCTGGATGTTCACGTCGAACGAGGAGAAGGAAAAGCTGCAGGAGCAGGAGCAGATCACCTGCCAGCTGGCCCAGGCGCAGGCCGTGGAGGAGAGCCTCCTGGTCGCCAACCAGCTGGTCGGCCTCTACGAGAAGGAGCTGGACGTGCTGCGCGCGGGGCTGGGCGCCTGGCAGAAGCGGTTCCTCGAAAGCATCATGGTTCCCGTGGCCTTCATCCTGGCCGTCCTGGTGCTTCACTTTCTGCTGACCCGGCTGATCCTCCCCCTGCTCTTTCACCGCGACCGGCTGTTCGTGGTCCGCCGGTACACCACCTACCTGGGCTCGCTGGTCATTCTCATCGTGCTGATCCGCTTTTTCCTGGAGGACCTCAAGGATATCGGCACCGTGCTGGGCATCGCGGGCGCCGCGCTCGTGATCGCGCTCCAGGACCTGTGTTCCTCCTTCGCGGGCTGGTTCGTGATCGTGGGCAGCGGCAAGATCAACGTGGGGGACCGCGTGGAAATCAACGGCACGCGCGGCGACATCATCGACATCCAGCTCCTGCGCACCACGCTCAACGAGCTGGACAACTGGATGGGGGGGGACGAGCCCACCGGCCGGATTGTGGTGATCCCGAACAGCTTCATCTTCAAGGACAAGGTCACGAACTACTCCCACCTGCACCCGTTCATCTGGAGCCGGAAGGATATCCTCGTCACCTACGAAACGCCCCCCCAGGAGGCGATGGCCCTGCTCTGGAAAGTCCTGACCGAGGAGACCAAGGAGGAATTCGAGGCCGCCAGCGTGGCCAAGAACGTGATGGAAAAAACCTATGGCCTGCCGGACGCCACCTACGAACCCAAGATCATGACCAGCATCGACGACAGCGGGGTGACCTTCAAGCTGCTGTATGTGACGCACTACCGCCGCAGCCGCGTCATGGGCGGCCGGCTCAACACGCGGATCCTTGAGGAGTTCGCAAAAAACCCGAAGCTGCAGTTCGCCTACCCCACCACGCGCCAGATTGCCACCGCCGATCCCGGCAGCTTCCACGTCACCGTGAATCCGCCGAAATAGAAGGATATCCCTATTCGGCGCAGAGTACGGTCTTGCACTCCCGCGGGCGTTCTGGCATCGTCTTAAGCCATGAACGCTCGCTTTCCCCAGGGGATTTAACCGGATATCTGGCATGACAAAACCGACCACTCCCTATTACCTGATCGATGAGAAGAAACTGCTGCGCAACCTGACGATCATCCGGCGGGTGCGCGAGCTTTCAGGCGCAAAATCGGTCCTCGCCTTGAAATGCTTTTCAACCTGGTCGGTCTTCGGCCTCATGCGGAAATACATGGACGGCACCACCAGCAGCTCCCTCCTCGAGGCCCGGCTGGGGCACGAGACCTTCAAAAAAGAGGTGCACGCCTACAGCGTCGGCTTTAACCGGCAGGAGGTGCGGGAGGTCAGCGCCTTTGCCGACAAGGTGATCTTCAATTCCATCTCGCAGCTGAACCGGTATGCCCGCGAGACGCGCGGACTCAAGCTCGGCCTGCGGGTCAATCCCGGGGTCAGCCATTCCCATTACGACCTGGCGGATCCGGCCCGGCGCTATTCCCGGCTTGGCGTGACGGACCGGGCCGCGGTCATGAAGGTGGCGTCCCGCCTCAGCGGGGTGATGTTCCATTTCAACTGCGAGAATGACGAGTTCAAGAGCTTCGCGGCGGCACTCGACCGGATCGCGAAGACGTATGGCCCCCTCCTGGAAAAAATGGAGTGGGTCAGCCTGGGCGGCGGCCTGTCGTTCACGAAAGCCGGTTATCCCCTGGCGGCCTTCTGCCGGAAGCTGAAACAGTTCAGCGCCCGGTTCGGCGTGCAGGTCTACCTGGAACCCGGCGAAGCCGCAATCACCGGATGCGCCGAGCTCGTGACGACCGTGCTGGACGTGGTTCATAACGAGATCGATGTGGCGATCCTGGACGCCTCCATGGAGGCGCACATGCTGGATCACCTGATCTACAAGACCAGTCCGAAAGTCGCCTCGCCGGGGCCGGGCCGCCACCCGATCATGCTGGCCGGGCGCTCCTGCCTCGCGGGCGATGTGTTCGGGCATTACAGGCTCAAGACACGGCTGGCCCCCGGCTCCGTGGTCCACCTGGCCGATGCCGCCGGCTACACCATGGTGAAGAAGAACTGGTTCAACGGGCTCCCCATGCCGTCCATTTGCGTGAAAAGACTCAGCGGAAAGCTTGAAACCGTCAGGCGTTTCAGTTACAAGGACTATCTCGAAAGCCTTTCATAAAGAGGGATCCACCATGAAGAAAAATGTGCTGATTATCGGGGCGGGCGGCGTGGCCCATGTGGCGGCCCACAAAGCGGCCATGAACAATGACGTGCTCGGCGACATTTGCATTGCCTCACGCACCCCGTCCAAATGCGACGAGATCATCGAGAGCGTCCGGCGGATGAAACACCTCAAGGATCCGTCCAAAAAGCTGTATTCACGGAAGATCGACGCGCTCGACATTCCCGCCACCGTGAAGCTGATCCGGCAAACCAAGTCCGAAATCGTCATCAACCTCGGCAACGCCTTCATCAACATGTCCGTTCTGGAGGCCTGCCTGCAGACCGGCGCGGTCTACATGGACACCGCCATCCACGAGGATCCGGACAAGGTCTGCGAAGAGCCCCCGTGGTACGCCAACTACGAGTGGAAGCGGAAGGACCGCTGCCGCGAAAAGGGCCTGACGGCCATCCTCGGCGTGGGCTTCGACCCCGGCGTGGTGAACGCCTATTGCGCGCTGGCGAAGAAACGCTATTTCGACAAGATCGACACCATCGACATCATGGACATCAACGCCGGCAGCCACGGCAAGTATTTCGCCACCAATTTCGACCCGGAGATCAACTTCCGGGAGTTCATCAAGGTCTGGACCTGGATCGACCGGCAGTGGAAGGAATTCCCCACCCACTCCGTCAAGCGCGTCTACGATTTCCCGGTGGCCGGGCCCCGCCCGATCTACCTCAACGGGCACGACGAACTGCACTCGCTGTCGAAAAACATCGACGCGAACAGCATCCGGTTCTGGATGGGCTTTGGCGACCACTACATCAATGTGTTCACGGTCCTGCGGACGCTGGGCTTCCTGTCCCACCTGCCGGTGACCCTCACCACCGGCCAGGAGGTGGTGCCCCTGAAAGTCGTCAAGGCGCTGCTCCCCGATCCCAAGACCCTGGCCCCCGGCTACACCGGCAAAACCTGCATCGGGAATTTCGTCAAGGGCTGGAAGAACGGGAAGAAGCGCGAAGTCTTCATCTACCAGGTGTCCGACCACCACGCCTGTTACGAGGAGGTGGAGTCCCAGGGCATCAGCTACACGGCCGGGGTTCCCCCGGTGGCGGCGGCCATGCTGGTGGCCCGGGGCATCTGGGATCCGAAGACCATGGTGAACGTGGAGGAGCTCGATCCCGAGCCCTTCATCGCCATCCTCGACAAGATCGGCCTGCCGACCGACGTCAAGGAGATCAAGCCCGGCAGCAAGTATTCCTTTGACGGCACCGTCCGCGCCCTGGAGACGGAACTGGCCGAATCCACCGCCACGGTCACCGTTTCCGCGGCCAATCCCCTGATCGCGCTCAGCCCCCGTCCCGCGGCGAAGGCGAAGCCCGCGAAGAAAACCGCGAAAGCCAAGGGCAAGGCGAGAAAATAAGAGAAACCGTTGGAGGGACGGGTTCCACCCCGTCCCATGCGCAAGCCTGGCGCTGTT
>CAYZVY010000244.1:5081-6573 GCA_964481675.1 uncultured Verrucomicrobiota bacterium | reverse complement strand
AGGGGTTAGGGGTTAGGGTTCAGCAGCCTTCCCCGGAACCGGTTACCGCGGTTTCGCTTCCAGCGACTTGACGACGATCGTCCCGGACACGTCTTGGAACCGGCCGATCTCCGTGGCGTCATACCGGCCGTCGATGACCCGTTTGACGTCCGCAAAGGCGCCCCCGCGGAAGGCCTCGTCCTCGACCAGGATCAGCTTGCCGGGCGCCACGGCCCCGAAGTCGCCCTGGTAATCGACGCGGTAGAACGGCCTGTCCACGAGGGCAAACCAGGCGTTGGGCGCCCCCAGGATCGGCTCCGCGCCCGCCGGAACGAGGGCGCGGAGCCCGTTCAGATACGCCTCCGGGTCCCCGTGCCGGTTCCGGGCATAGACGACTCCGTATTGCGGAAGCAGGTACAGCAGGAGCAGCCCGACGGCCAGGCCCAGCCGGCCCCGCCCCTCGAAGACCCGCAACAGGAGCAGCAGGAACGCGGGATACAGGTAGATCGCATACATGAAATTGGGACGGCGGACCGCCAGGACGAACAGGATCGCGGCCAGGAAAAAAACAGGGACAAATGGAGTGTCCCGCACCGGGCGCTTCCAGGCGGCGTAAACGGCGCACCCGGCGATGGCGATGAGCTCCGGGATGTGCCGCAGGTACCGGGTCTTGAAAAAATACTCGAACAGGATGTTGCTGCGCTCGCTGCCGTCCAGGTTGCCCCGGGCCAGGGCCGCCGGCAGGAGGCCCAGGAAGGAGGCGTGCAGGGCGACGTAATACGCGCAGCCCGCCGCCACCCCCGCGGCGAACCGGGGCGCGGCGCGGCGCCAGGGGACCGCCGGCTCCCCGCCGGAAACCCACCCGGCCGCCACGGCGCTGCCGATGAAAAAGAAGACCGCCACCCCGACCGGGTGGATTTCAAGCGCCACCATCGCCAGGAAGCCGGCCAGGCCGTACCGGCCCTGCAGGAACAAAAGCAGCGCGCCGGAAACCGCCAGGAAGGACAGCGCATCGGTCCGGGCCTGGTTGGCGGCCCCGAAGAAAGGCTCGACCAGCAGCAGGGACAGGCCGAAGAAGACCGCGAGCCGCCTTCCGAACTTCAGCCGCAGCAGGATGCCCGTCCAGCAGAACGCGGCCGCCAGCATGCACAGGGTCGAAATCAGATGGGCGTTGCTCTTGGTCCACCCAACCGTGTTGAGGAGGCTGCCGTACAGCCAGCTGAAAGTCTTGCCGAAGAGCTCCACCCCGCCCAGGCCGCCGGCTCCGGGCGTGCTCCCGAACGAGACGTCAGACTCGATCCCGTTCACCACATGGTTGCGGGCCACGGAAAGAAACCAGGCGTCGTCGGTGTTTTCCGGGCGATAAATCCCGTGAAGCCCCACGTAGGCCAGCAGGATGGCCAGCAGGCACGCGAGGACCAGGAGTCCGTCCGCCCGCCCGAATGGTGAATTCCGCTCCGCTTCAAAACCCGTCATGACACCCCTCTGCTTTTCACCGATCCTACAGCCAGGA
>CAYZVY010000244.1:0-4981 GCA_964481675.1 uncultured Verrucomicrobiota bacterium | reverse complement strand
CCTCCATTATGATTGCCTCCCTGGCAACCCCATGGCATTCTTTCAGTTTTACAGGAGAACGCCCATGCCCACCGCCGCCAAACGCCCCGCCCCGCTTCGCGTCGCCTCCGTCCAGATGGAATCCGCGGCCGGCGACAAGGCCGCCAATTTCGCCACACTCGAACGGTTCGTTAAAAAAGCCGCGGCGAAAAAGGTCAAGCTGATCGTCTTCCCGGAATGCTGCCTCACCGGCTACTGGTTCATCCGCAACCTCACCCCGCCCCAGCTGGCCGCCCTGGCGGAGCCGTTCCCGAAAGGGCCCAGCACCCAACGCCTGATCAAGCTGGCAAAAAAATACCGTATGGCCATCGGCGCGGGCCTGGTGGAATCGGGCAAAAAGAACGTCTTCTACAACAGCTACGTCGTGGCCCTGCCGGACGGCACGGTCCACCGCCACCGCAAGATCCAGGCGTTCGAGCATCCGCTCGTCCAGGGCGGATCGGACTACACCGTCTTCGACCTGCCGGGCGGCCTCAAGGCCGGCGTGCTGATCTGCTACGACAACAACGTCAACGAAAACGGTCGCATGGCGGCGCTCCTGGGGGCCCAGGTCATCATCGCCCCGCACCAGACCGGCGGCTGCCGCACGAAGAACCCGCACCTGATGGGGCTGATCGCGCGCACGGTGTGGGACAACCGCCGGAAGAATCCCAGGGCCATCGAGAAGGAATTTCGCGGCGACAAGGGGCGCGGCTGGCTGATGCGCTGGCTGCCGAGCCGGGCGCACGACAACGGCACCTTCCTGGTGTTCGCCAACGGCGTGGGCGTGGACGACGACGAGATCCGCACCGGCAACGCGATGATCCTGGACCCCTACGGCCGCATCCTCGCCGAAACCTGGAAGGCCGGGGACGACATGGTGACGGCCGACCTGGACCCGGCCCTGCTGAAGCAGGCGACCGGCCGGGAGTGGATCACCGCCCGCCGCCCCGAGCTCTACGGCCTGCTCGCCCGCCGCACGGGCCTGGAGCGGGATACGCACGAGCTGAAAGCCGAGGAGTAGCCCGTGCTGCCGCCTTTTGTCCCGCCCTGGCAGACCGCCGCGGAGGCGCGCAACCGCGAATTCGAATACACCATGCTCACCGACCAGTATGCGCGGTTCCTGCTGGAGGAAATCCTGCCGGAGGTAGGCGCGCGCTACAACCTGAGGCAGGACGCCGCCGGGCGGGCGGTCTGCGGGGCGAGCAACGGGGGGATCTGCGCGTTCACGGTCGGCTGGCAGCGGCCGGACGCGTTCAGCAAGGTCATGAGCCAGGTGGGCGCCTTCGTGAACTTCAACGGCGGCCACGCCTATCCGTCGCTGATCCGCAAGACGCCCCGCAAGCCCCTGCGCGTCCACCTGCAGACGGGCTCGCACGACCTGGAACTGGAGGCGGGCTGCTTCACCCTAGCCAACCTGGAGATGGCGGCGGCCCTCCGGTTCGCCGGCTACGACTACCAGTTCGACTATGGCGACGGCGGCCACGACCTCTACCAGGGCGGAGCCAACCTCCCCCAGTCCCTCGTCTGGCTCTGGCGCTAAGTCCCCAAACGGCTGTCTTGCGTTTCCGGCCGAATAAGCTTATAATTGATGCCTTTCAACAAAGGACTCACCATGAACAGCGACCAGATCAAGTCCGGTTTCGAACGCGCGCCCCACCGCAGCCTGCTCCGCGCGACCGGGGTCAAGCGCGAGGATTTCAGCAAGCCCTTCATCGGCGTCTGCAACTCGTTCTGCGAAATCGTGCCCGGCCACGTGCACCTGGACAAGGTCTCAGCCGTCATCAAGAAGGCCATCCGCGCCGCCGGCGGCGTGCCCTTCGAATTCAACACCATCGCCGTGTGCGACGGGGTCGCCATGGGCCACGCCGGCATGAAGTATTCCCTGCCCAGCCGCGAACTGATCGCCGACTGCGTGGAAACCATGGTCAGCGCCCATGCCTTCGACGCGCTGATCTGCATCCCCAACTGCGACAAGATCGTCCCCGGCATGCTGATGGGCGCCCTGCGCGTCAACATCCCCACCCTCATCGTCAGCGGCGGCCCCATGGCCGCCGGGAAGGGCGCCGACGGCAAGGCGCAGGACCTGATCAGCGTCTTCGAAGGCGTCGCCCGCCTGAAAAAAGGCAGCCTGAAGGAAGAGGAGCTGGCCGCCATGGAGGAGACCGCCTGCCCCGGCTGCGGCTCCTGCTCCGGCATGTTCACGGCCAACTCCATGAACTGCCTGTGCGAGGCCATCGGCATCGCCCTCCCCGGCAACGGCTGCATCCTCGCCGTCGACCCGCGCCGCCGCAAGCTCTTCAAGCAGGCGGGCCGCCGCATCGTGGCCATGGCGCTGGCGGAGGGCCCCAAGCCGCGCGACATCATCACCGAAAAGTCGCTGGACAACGCCTTCGCGGTCGACATGGCCATGGGCGGCAGCACCAACACCATCCTGCACGCGCTGGCGATCGCCCACGAGGCCGGCGTGCGCTACGACCTGGACCGCATCGACGACATCTCGCGGCGCTGCCCCAACATCTGCAAGGTCGCGCCCTCCTCGGCCTTCCACATGGAGGACGTGGACCGCGCCGGCGGCATCGGCGCCATCATGAAGGAGATCAGCGCCATCCGCGGCCTCCTCCACAGCGCCTGCCCGACGGTGCTGGGCAAGAGCATCCGCAGCTATTATTCGCGGGCCGCGGTGACCGACCGGGCCGTGATCCACTCCATCGACGACCCCTACTCCAAGGACGGCGGGCTGGCCATCCTGCGGGGCAACCTGGCCGAGAACGGCGCCGTGGTAAAAACCGCGGGCGTGGCGCCCTCGATGCGCAAGTTCGAGGGGCCGGCCGTGATCTTCAACTCGCAGGAGGAAGCCTGCGAGGGCATTCTCGCCGACCGCGTCAAGGCCGGCGACGTGGTGGTGATCCGCTACGAAGGGCCCAAGGGCGGCCCCGGCATGCAGGAAATGCTGGCGCCGACCTCCTACATCATGGGGCGCGGCCTGGGCGAAAGCGTGGCGCTGATCACGGATGGCCGGTTCTCCGGCGGCACGCGCGGCGCCTGCATCGGCCACGTCTCGCCCGAGGCGGCCGAGGGCGGCCTGATCGGCCTGCTCAAAAACGGCGACACCCTCCGCTACGACATCCAGACCCGCAAGCTGGAAGCCGTGCTCGCCCCCGCCGAAATCGCCCGGCGGCGCGCCGAGCAGAAGCCGTTCGAACCCCGCGTCCGCAGCGGCTGGCTGGGCCGCTATGCCCGCTTCGTGACCAGCGCCGGCACCGGAGCCGTCATGGACCCGGGCTCTGCCGGCCCCCGCGCCTGACATGCGCCGGGTGGCGTTCAAAACCCTGGGCTGCCGCCTGAACCAGGCGGAAACCGCCCGCATGGCCGCCGACTTCGAAGCGCGGGGCTTTTCCACCGTGCCCTACGGCCAGGCCTGCGAGGTCTGCGTCATCCACGGCTGCGCCGTCACCCGCCTGGCCGAGCGGCAGAGCCTCCGGCAGGTGCGGGCGGCCGCCGGGCTGCCCGGCCGGCCGTTCGTGGTGCTGGCCGGCTGCGCGGCCGAGGTGAAGGACCACGAGGGGCTCCGCGACGCGGGCGCCGACCTCCTGGCCGGCCAGGCCGACAAGGCCCGGCTGGCAGACCTGGCCCTCGCGGCCATGGGCCTCCCGGCTGTCCCCGAAATAGCCGATCCCGGCCTCCCGCAGTTCGAGGGGCACCGGGCGTTCATCAAGGTCCAGGACGGCTGCGATTTCCGCTGCGCCTACTGCATCGTCCCCTCCCTGCGGGGCCCCCCCGCCAGCCGCCCGCTGGCCGCCATCCTCCGCGAGGCGGAGCGCGCCGCGGGGGCGGGCTTCCGCGAAATCGTGCTCACGGGCGCCAACATCGGCCTGTGGCGGGACGGCAACAGCCGGCTGACCCGCCTGCTCGAAAAGGCGGCCGCGCTCCCCGGCCTCGGCCGCCTCCGGCTGAGCTCCATCGAGGTTTCGACCGTGGAGCGCGACGTGGTGCGGGTGATGGCCGCCACGCCCGCGATCTGCGCCTTCCTGCACCTGCCGCTGCAGAGCGGCGACGACCGCATCCTGGCCGCCATGGGCCGGCGCTACACCGCCGCGCAATACCGGGCGGCAGCCGAGGAAGCCGTTTCACTCCTTCCCCGGCTGGGTCTCGGCACGGACGTGATTGCCGGCTTCCCCGGCGAGGACGACGCCGCCTTCGCCAGCACCCTCACGCTGCTGGACGACCTGCCGTTCAGCAACATCCACGCCTTCCCCTACAGCCGGCGGCCCGGGACGCGGGCGGCGGACATGCCGGGCGCGATTCCGCCCGCCGTGAAAAAAGCGCGCGTGGCGGAGCTGCTGGCGCTCCGGACGCGGAAGCGCGACGCCTTTGCCGCCTCGTTTCTCGGGCGGGACGTCCAGGTGCTGGTCGAAGGCCGCAACACCGGCTGGACCGCGGCATACCTGGAGGCGCGCGTCAGCGGCGCGCCCGCCCCCGGCTCCCTGGTTCCCCTGCGCGTGCGACGGGTTAAGGGCAGCGTGCTGGAGGGCGACATTCCGGCGCCAGAAGAGATAGGTCCTATAGGTCCTATAGGACCTATCTCCTGATTCCCCGAAAAAATTGACATATTAATTTGCAATTTGGTACGATTTGCCGCTTTCACCCAACAGGAAAAAGGAATCCGCCATGGCCAAGACATACAAAATTGCCGTTCTCCCCGGTGATGGAACCGGTCCCGAAGTCATCCGCGAGGGCCTGAAGTGCATCCAGGTGGCCGCGAAGAAATTCGGCTTCAAGCTGGACACCACGACCTTCGATTTCGGCGGCGAGCGCTACCTGCGCACCGGCGAAGTGCTGCCCGACTCCGCCTCCTCGACCCTGAAGCAGTTCGACTCCATCTTCCTCGGCGCCATCGGCCATCCGGACGTCAAGCCCGGCATCCTCGAGAAGGGCATCCTCCTGCGCCTGCGCTTCGAGC
>CAYZVY010000243.1:2808-6614 GCA_964481675.1 uncultured Verrucomicrobiota bacterium | reverse complement strand
GGGGGGGGGGGGGGGGGGGGGGGGGGTGGGGGGGGGGGGGGGGGGGGGGGGGGTGTTGTGGGTGGGGGTGGGGGGGGGAGGCTTTAGGCTGTAGGCTGTAGGGGGTTAGGCAGTAGGGTGTGACGGTCGAACAAGGATGGACATATGACTTTTCGGTTTCGGACGGCTGTTGTGATGGCGGGTTTGCTGATGGCGGGGGCGGCGGCCGCCGGGATCGCCTCGGTGGACGACTGGATCTCCGAGTTTACCGGGTCGTCCCTGTATCCGAGCCAGGCCGGGAAGCCGGGCTGGCCGGGCATGATGACCAACCAGGCGGCGGCGGCGCCTTGGGGATCTCCCGAGCGCATCCCGTATCCCGGCTCCGTGGAGCATGTGCGCGTGGAACTGCAGCGCTACATTCCCGTGGCGCCGCTTTACAACGCTAAAACATTGCTGAAGAATTTCCCCGCGGTGGAGCTGCCCGGCCTCGCCAGGGACAGGATCCGCGATTACGCCGAGCCGATTTACTCGGTCCCCAAATATGAGGATCCGAAGCCCACGGGGCAGTTCAACAAGCCGGTCAAGGTGGTCGCCTGGGATGCCAAGAGCCCGCCGATCGAGCTGGCCCTGGGCACGCTGGCGCCCGGCACGTACGCGGTGCGCATCATTGCCGCCACGCCCACGGAAAATGTCGAGCGGATGAGCAAGCGCCTGGTCATCAATTGCGATGTCAACGACGGCCTCGCGGGCGAGGTGAACCATTACCGCAAGCGCTGCGCGGCCATCGACGAGTTCTACTCGATCGTGGAATTCTTCTTTCATGCTCCCGAGTCGCGCGCGTATGCCGTGAAGCTGTCGATCGACCCCTCCACGGTCCTTCCCGTGGTGCTCCTGCACAATATCGATCTGCACAACAAGCTCGGACAGGTGGCAGGCAAGGCGGGGAAGAAATCCGCGACGTTTTATGACCCGGACAAGCGCCTGGCGGAGTGGAAGGAGAAGGGGACCTTCAAACCCGACACCCGCACGCCCGAGCAGCGGTTGGAAGACGACGCGACGCTGTGGAACGCCGCCATGCCGGTCAACGCGCAGCCGATGGGCGGGGGCGACGGGCAGGGCGCTTGGCTTGCCTATGCGAGCGGCGCCAACAGCCTGGTGCCGCCGGGGGTCGAGGACGACGGCATGGGCATCGATTTCTATGGCAAGGACTTGCTCTGGAACCGGCCGGCGGCCGAGCTGGCGATCCTGCAGAATCAGGCCAGCAACAGGCAGGCCTGGTTGGTGAAGGGGACCCTGGCCATCGCCAAGTCGAATCCCGGCCTGACCCGCCTGACGGCCTATCCGGCCGCCAACAAGCTGGAGCGCATGTACCAGCAGCCCTTTTCCGCTATTCAACTGGCGAAGCAATACCACGAGACGGGCGACGAGATGAAGGCTCGCCAGGCGGCCGTCTGCCTCGCCCGCCTGGGCCTGCAGAATGTCTCACACGGGTTCCGCCAGACCATGCGGGTCTACGACATGATCCCCGGCTTGGTCCACGGCGACGCCGCCTTCCGCCGCCGGTACAAGGAGATGACTTACGACAGCCGGGGGGCCTTCGATTCGGAGGAGAGCTGCTTCGTCAACAGTTACGACTACCTGTTCCCTTTCATCAAGGATAACGAGGATCTGGCTGCCTCGCTGCGGCGGTTTATCCCCTGGATCAAGACCTCCGCCGATGCGCGCCGGTTCTACGAGACCACGATCCTCCAGTATTATGCCCACCAGATCATGACGTACAACGCTTTCATCGGCAACCCGACCCCGGGCTGGATGGCCAACGTCATGGCCGTGCAGCAGGATCCCTCCATCACCAAGCCCTGGGCCGAGTGGCTGTTCCGGTATGCGTGGGTCTATCCCAACCGCCCGATGGGGGTCGACGAGATCGCCGTCAACGCCATCACCCGCGACGGCACCAACAAGAAGGGCTCGACCTTCTACACCTGGGGCGGGAGCGAGCTGAGCACGGTGCTGGAATGCCTGGACCTGAGCAAAAAGGCGGGGCTCACGCTGCCGGTGGACATGAGCGACCGGAACCGGTTCCCGAAAGCCTATTGGGGCACACGGTTCAAATATGACATGACCGTGGCCGGGGGCTACGCCTTCTACATCGGCGACGTGAGCGGTCCCAGCCGTACGCGGCTCCAGGATCTGGGCCCGGCGCTCCGGCAGACGCCCGACCAGATTCCCAACAACCCGTCCCGCGTGCTGAGCGCCTGGGGCGGCATCCTGGAAGCGGGCCGCGACCAGGCCGATTTCCGGCTGCGCCGCGCGGCGGCGCTCCGGGTGGGAGTCGGCTACGGCCACGCCCATGACGATCCGTTCGACCTGCAGATCTGGGCTCGCGGCGTGCCGATGTGCGGCGACGGCGGTGCGCGCAACGGCTATGCCAATCCCAACACTGGTTGGCTCGGCAGCCATAACACGGTTGTCTCGGATCTGCCCCTCGGCCGGCATCAATGGGTCTCGTCCTTCGCGCCGATGGAAGGCGTCCAGTACATGAAGGCATCGCTCAACTGCGCCGGACTTTATGAGCGGCAGGTGGCGCTGGTGGACGCCGATGCCACCAACAGCTATGTCGTGGACGTGTTCCGGGTCAAGGGCGGCTCCGTGCCGGCCTATGCCTTCCATGGCATGCCCTCCGACCAGGTTGAGGTCAACGCCACCGACAAGAAGAAGGCGGACCTGGCGCAGTTCCTGCCCGAATCGACCAAGTGGAGCGGCACCTGTCCGGAGCTTCTGACGGCCACCTGGCGCATGCGGCGGGATCCGGCGCTGGTCACCTGGACCAACAAGGCCGGCGAGAAAGGCGAGCTGAACGTGCCCGGGGCCGAGCGCATGGCGATGGGACCCGATTTCACCGAGCAGGAGCCGCGCAAGTTCGTCCGGATGTACCTGCCGGGCCATGCTGGCGCCGAAGCCTACAGCGGGCAGCTGGTGTGTAACCAGGGCTCTCCGCATGTGATGGACAACCTCTACATCAAGCCCCGGGACTGGAAGGGCGAGACGGTTTTCGTGGCCGTCTATGAGCCCTTTGCCGGCGACGGGTTCGTCCAGTCCGTCCGCCTGCTGGCCCCGTCCGGCGCGCTCACCAACGCCGCCGCCACGGCGGTTGTCGAGGTGACACTCAAGAACGGACGCCGCGATGTCATCTGCATGGCGCCGCGGGATGTCCCGGCGACAACCGTGGGGGATGTGACGGTCGACGGCGAGTTCGGCTATGCCTCCCTGGACGCGAAGGGCTTGCGCCAGGCCGCCCTGGCCGGCGGCACGCGCCTGTGGGTCGGCGGCAAGCTTCTGGATACCGTCAGGGCGGCCTACACGGGCGTGGTCGAGTCCATCGATTACGAGAAACGAACGGCCGTCCTGAGCGAACCGCTTCCGCCCGAGGCGTCCAATGCCGTCATCGAGATCGGCTGCCCCGCCTATCCGACCAGTTACACGCTGTCCGGTGCGGATGGCAGGAAGGTCGCCTTCCTGAAAGGCATGGACCTGGGCCTGACGCGCGTGGTGGAGTTCGCGACGAACGGCGTTCCTGTTTTGCAGGGCGCCGTCTCCGTGATTCCCGGCCTGACGGTGACCGACGATTCCGGCAAGTTCACCTGGCATTTTTCGCCGACCGCCAATGGGGACAACCCGGAGCTGGTCGGAACGCCGGCCGCGTCCGAGGTTCTCAAGCCGGGCGACGGGGTGCACGTCTGGGAAATCGGGCCCGGCGACGCCTACCGGCTGCCCGTGCAGGTCAACGCGATCCGGCAGGCCGACGGGGAGCACCGGCTCGAGGGGAA
>CAYZVY010000243.1:0-2708 GCA_964481675.1 uncultured Verrucomicrobiota bacterium | reverse complement strand
CCGGCGCTGTATACGGCCTACAACAAGAACGGCTCGGTCAATTATGACACCACGGCCCGGCTGGCGGAGTGGCTGGTCGACAAGGGCGCCGCGGGCTTCTACCTGTGCGGGTCGACCGGGGAGGGGCTGTTCCTGACGCTGGACGAGCGCCGCCGGATCCTGGAAACCGTTTCGAAGAAGGTCGGCAAGCGCGTGCCGCTGATGGTGCACGTGGGCACGATGGCGACCCGCGACGCCGTGGAACTGGCCAAGCATGCCGCCGACCAGGCGGGCGTGGTGGCCATCAGCAGCCTGCCGCCGCAGTATTACAGTTATACGGTCGAGGATGAGATCGCCCACCTTTCCGCGATCGCCACGGCCACGGAAAAGCCCTTTTTCCCCTACCTCTTCCAGGCCACGGTGGCCCGGCTGGGAACGGCGAACCTCGTGCCGATCCTCTCGCAGATCCCGCAGATCGGCGGCATCAAGGCGTTCGTGTCCGATTTGGCGGTCCACCAGTTCGTGATCAAGCAGGCTCCCGCGTGGGAGGTGCTGCACGGGTATGACGAGTGCCTGTCGATGGCGCTGGTGATTCCCGGGATCGACGGCGCCATCGGCTCGACCTACAACACCGTTCCCGAACTGGCGATCGGCATGTACCAGGCGGCCAAGGCGGGAGACGTCAAGACGCTCAAGCGGCTGCAGCTGCAATTCAATAACTACTGGATGCCGATGCCGGGCGTCAAGATTGCCATGTTCGGCCGGCTGCTGCTGACCCAGCGGGGCTTCCCCATGGGCGCCCCGCGCGCGCCGCTGGCCCTGCCCACGGCGGCGATGGTCAAGAGCGTGGCCGCGGCGCACCGCAAGTCCGGGTTCGACATCCGCCGGGGCGGCCTATGATCCAGGCGTGGCCGGTGGTGGAAGGCGGGCGGGTTTTCCCGGCCGACGAGCCTCCGCGCCGCCCGGCGCGGGGCTGGGACCTGTGCGCGGCGCGGGATGAGGTGGTCACGTTCCAGGTCGGGATCAAGGCCGGCTTCTCGCTGGCCGACCTCCGGATCGAGCTGGAGCCGCTGCGCAAGGGCGCGGCGACGATCCCGGCCGAGGCCGCGCAGGTCCGCTGGGTGGGCCTGGTGCCGGTTCCCCAGGACGCTTACGATCCGGCCAGCTCCGAGCGGCCGGACAACGTTCCCGGCTGGTATCCAGATCCCCTGCTGGATGAACCGCCCTGGACCGGCTTCAGCCCGCCGCGGGCGGCGGCGGCGCATGTGACCCTGCGCGTGCCGGCGCGGGCCGTCCCGGGCCGGTATCGCGGCGCAGTGACGATCACGCGGCAGGGCAAGCGCTGCGCGCGGCTTCCGCTGACGCTGGAAGTCTGGCCGTTCAGCCTTCCGAAGCGGCCGGGCTTCCATGTGACGAACTGGTTCCACGCCGACTGCCTCACGAAGTGGCACCGGTGCGAGCCCTGGAGCGCCCGGCACTGGAAGCTGCTCGATCTGTATGCCGCGACCATGGCGGACTATCGCCAGGACACCATCATCACGCCCACGCTGATGGGCAATTTCCATAATTCCGATCCGATGACCCTGGTGGATGCCATCCGCGGAAAGGACGGTGAGTATCGCTTTGATTTCCGGAAACTCGACCGGTGGGTTAAGCTGTTCGACCGGCACGGCTTTCGCCTTTTCGAAATGTGGCATCTGGCGAGCCAGGCCAAGGGGACGCACGCCCCGCGTTTTCCCGTTTTCGACGAGAAAAAGGGCCGGGTGATCTGGCTGGAGAAACTCGTAGTGCTCAGCCCCGAGTACCGCAAGCTGGTGGGCGGCTTCCTCCGGGAGCTGTCGGCCTGGCTTGAGCGGCGGGGCTTGAGTGATCGGTTCCTGCTTCACGTGTATGACGAGCCGAGGAAGGAAACCTGGCCGCACTACGCCAAGGTGTCGGCATTCTTCCGCGAGCATGCGCCGAAGCTCAGGCATATCGATGCCATCAGCGCCAGCGACATCATCACGGAGTTCGGCGCGGACATCGATATCCCGGTTCCCCTGACGACGCATCTGGAAGACGACGCCTATTACCGCGAGCGAGCCAAGGCCGGGCAGAAACCCGTCTGGTGGTACACCTGCTGCGGGCCGGCCGGCCGCTATGCCAACCGCTTCGTCTGCCAGCCGCTGCTGACCACGCGAATCATGCCCTGGCAGGCGTTCGTTCACGGCATCAGCGGGTACCTGCACTGGGGCTACAACTTCTGGCACCGCTGCTACCAGGACGGCTCAGGCCTTCCGGGCGTCAACGTCTACGCCGACCAGCTCCTGCTCAATCCGTACCGGGAGCATCCCCCGCGCTGGGCGGTGGGCGACGCGGCGATCGTCTACCCGCATCCGCGCTGGTGGGAAGACCGCGGGCCCGCGGGGTCGCTCCGCTACGAGGCCCACCGGGCCGGCCTGCAGGATTATGAGCTGCTGCTGAAGCTGAAGCAGGTTGCTGAGAAACCCCGAACAAAGGCGATCGGCGCCCGGGCGCGGCAGCTTCTCAAGGCGGTCCGCGGTCCACTGGCCGGCAGCCTCACGGACTTCACGCGCGATGGCCAGCGGTTGGCCCTCGCGCGCCGGGAAATCGGCCGGTGTGTGGCGAAGTTCTGATCTGAGAACCGGCATGGCGGACTCGCGGGAGCTCGTCCCTCCGGACGAACGGCGTAAGCAATCCGGAGGGACGAGCTCCTGCGAGTCCGCGTT
>CAYZVY010000242.1:0-6652 GCA_964481675.1 uncultured Verrucomicrobiota bacterium | reverse complement strand
TCGACAACATGGAGCAGTTCGCCGGCTACGGGTTCAACAAGGCCCATTCGGCCGGCTACGGGGTGGTGTCCTACCAGACCGCCTACCTGAAGGCCAATTTCCCGGCCGAGTTCATGTGCGCGCTGATCTCCTGCGAATTCGGCAATTTCGACAAGATGGCCGTCTTCATTTCCGAGGCCTCGGAGATGGGGCTCGCCGTGCTGCCGCCCGACGTCAACGCCGGCGCCTCGCGGTTCTGCCCGGAAGGGGAGAACGGCATCCGCTTCGGCCTGGCCGGCGTCAAGAACGTGGGCGAGGGCGCGATCGAGGCCATGGTCGCCGAACGGACCAAAAACGGCCCCTTCACGGGCCTGGCCGATTTCTGCGCCCGGATCGACACGCAGACGGTCAACCGGAAGGTCATTGAAAGCCTGATCCGCTGCGGCGCCTTCGATTCCCTGGGCACGCACCGCTCCCGCCTGTTCAACGGGCTGGACAAGGCCCTGGGCCGCGCCCTGGCCATCCAGCGCGACCGCAAAACCGGCCAGCGCAACCTGTTCGAGGCGTTCAGCGCGCCGGGGGCTCCGGCCGCCTCCGCCGAGGAGCTGCCGGACTGCCCGCCCTGGGACACCGGGCTGATGCTGGCGGGGGAGAAGGAGCTGCTCGGCGTCTATATGACCGGCCACCCCCTCAGCGAGCACGAGCTGACGCTCAAGCCCTACCAGCTGGCAACGGCGACTGAACTGGCCGGAGCGGCCGACGGCCACACCACCCGGCTCACCGGCATCATTTCCCGCATGGAGCAGAAGATCACCAAAAACAAGGAGGCCATGGCCATCCTGTATCTGGAAACCTTCGACGGCGGCATCGAGGTGGTGGTCTTCCCGCGCACCTATGCCGCCTACAAGGCGATCCTGCTGCCCGACCACCCGTACCTGATCAGCGGCACCTACCGCAAGAAGGACGAGGACAAGAGTTCCTTTCTGGCCGACGAGATCTATCCGGCCTCCGAACTGCCTAAGCTTTTTTCGAAGAACGTGATCCTGAAGCTGTCGGCGTCCGTTCTGGACGAGACGCGGATGAGCGGCCTGCTGGAGATGCTGAAGAAGCATCCGGGGCCGGCTCAGGTGTTGCTCGATGTCCAGTTCCCCGGCGAATCCTCGGTCCGGATCGAATGCGACGACACGATCAAGGTGCTGCCGGATCCCGTCTTTTTAGCCGCCGTGAAGCCCTGGGCCGGCAAGAAGGAGATCCGCATCATCGCCCATAACCGCGTGTCGCTCAAGTCCAACGGGCGCGGCGACCGGCGCGACTGGCGCCCGCGGGAGAAGCCGTCATGACCGGGCCGGCCGAGTCCATGCCCGTGGATCAGTGGCTGCTGCGTTCGCCGGCGGGCCAGCAATACGGGCCGGTTTCCTTCGATACCATTCGCGCCTGGGCCGCCCAGAACCGGTTCACCGCCGGCTATGGCATTTCCGCCAACGGGTCGGAGTGGCGCCCGGTCGAGGCTGTCCCCGAATTGGGAATGGACTGGTTCGTGGAGCCGGGCGATGGCAGCCGCTACGGGCCGTTTCATCCGCTGGCCCTGCTGGATTACATTCGCGAAGGGGCGGTGCCGCCCGAAACCAGGGTCATCCACAAGACCAACGGCGGTGAAGCCCGCGCCTACCAGGTGCTGCTGGAAGCGTTTGTCGATGCCATCGACCAGACCCGCGAGGTGCAGGCCGAGCTGGTCCGCCAGATTCAATCGCTCCAGGAGCGCCTCGAGGAGCGCGACCGCTGGTTCGCCGGCGAGAACAAGACCCTCCAGGAGGAGCGCGAGCGGCGCCAGGAGCTGGAGCTGGCCGTTCGCCGGATGGAAGAGCAGGGGAGTCAGGCCGCGTCGTTGCAGGCGCATCTGACCCAGGCCGAATCGGAACTCGTGCGCCTGCGGAAGAGCCTGGATGCCGAATGCCGGGCCCACCAGGAGACGCGCGCCCGGCTGGAACAGGACTTGAGAGGCGGGAAGAACGAGGCGGACCGCCGGATCCGCGACCTGGAGCAGCAGGCGGCCGCCGCGCAGGAGAAAGGCGAGGGCTCGCGGCGCGAGAAGGAGCTTCTGGCGGGGCAGCTGGCGACCGAGCGGCAGGGCCGGGAGACCGAGCGGGCGGCCCTGGCGGAGCAGGGGCGCGAGGCCGAGGCTGCGATCCGGCAGAGCCGGGACGAGGCCCTCCGCCTCAAGCGTGATTTCGAGAGCCGGCTGAACCAGGCCGAAACGCAGGCGGCCGAGGCCGCGGCGGCGGCCAGCCGCGCCGAGGCGCAGGTGGCCACGCTGCAGGGCCGGGCGGAGCGGATGAAGCGCGATGCCGAGCAGGCGGAGACCGCCAGCCGCACGGCCAGCGAGATCCGCAGCGAGGCGCAGTCGCTGGCCGCCGCCCTGAAGGCGAGCGAACTCGAGCGGGCGGCGCTCCACACGGCCCTTGAAAAAGAGCGGCAGGCGATGCAGGAGCTGCGGGCCGAAGCGCAGGCGCGGCTGGCCAGCGAAGCCTCGCAGCGGGAGGCGGCCGGGGCGCTGAGCCGGGAAATCACCGTGCTGCGGCGGGAGGTCGCCGCCCTGCAGCACCAGGTGGAATCCTCCCGCGTGGAGGCCGATGAGGCCGCCCGCACCGGGCAGGAACTGGCCCAGCTGCGGCAAACGGCGCTGACGCTGAAGAAGAAGCGGGACGAGCTCGAGGCTGCGGCCATCACGGCCCGGACGGAGCTGGCCGAGGCGCGAGAGCGGGAAGCGAAAACCGCGCGCGAGGCTGCCGCCCTGTCGGAACGGGCGCAGGCCGACCGGCGCCAGCTGGAAAGCGAGCGTGACCGGCAGGTTTCGCAGGCGGCCTTGCTGTCGGCCAAGATTGACCGGCTGGAGAGCGACCTGGAAAGCGGCCGCGACCGGATCCGCGTTCTGGAGGCGCGCCTGGCCGAGCGGCCGGCCGGCGAGGCGAAACCCAGGGCAGCCTGGTCGGGGCCGATCACGGATATTCCGGTTGAGGAGCCGGCTCCGCCTCCGCGGAAGGCTCCCAACCTGGCGGGCCTGGAAGCCCGGGCCCAGGCCGAGTTGAAGGCTTGGCAGGAAAAGAAGCAGACGGGGCCCAAAACCGAACCGCCGCCCAAGGGCAAGAGCTGGATACCCTGGAAATAACGCATGAGCCGACACGACAACGATGAGCGGGACGAGCGGGATCGCCGTGAAGGGGAGGAGCGCCGCCAGGAACGCGAGGACCGTGGCGATCGCGAGTCCGACGATTCCGGCGAGCGCCCCAAGCGGCATCTGCACCGCGAGCGGGGGGTCGTGCTGTTTGCCGACCAGTCGGGCTCCATCATCCGCGCCGGGGACGAGGCGCTGGAAGACGATCTTCCCGTCTTAAACGCGTTCCGCCAGTTTCTCGACGCCGAGCGCCGCCGTGCCCGGCGCCAGCTTATCATGCTGATCGCCGTATTCACCGTCATCCTGCTCGGCCTCGCGGGAGGCGGCTTCTGGTTTGTTCGGAATGCGCTGCACAAGGTTGAGGTCGGTATCGAGACCGAGAAGGTCCGGTCGCAGGAAGAGCGCCTGTCGACTGTCTCAAACTTGCAGGATGTGGCCAAGGTGGCCGTCTCTCTGAAGAAGGACGTCATCGACACCCGCAACGCCTCCAGCGTGATCCAGGAGAAGGTGAAGGCGCAGTCAACGGAACTGACCCGGCTGCTGGACACGATCACGACGCTGGAAATCCAGAACTCCACGCTGCAGCGCTCGGTGGGATTGCTCGACAAATCCCTCGGAGAAAATGGCGGACGCGGGGACCCGGACGTGCCGGCGCCGCCGCCACCGGCTTCTCTTCCGCAACCCGGTCCCCGCCAACCTTACGTTCCCGCTCCGGCGCCTGCGCCCGCTCCGTCGGTCGAGCCCGCCCCGCCTTCCGCGATGGTCTTGCCGCCCTCTGCGCCGGCGCCCGCTCCGGGGGTGATCGTCGACCGGACTCCGGGCGGCGTTCCCTTCCGCCTTCCGCTGCCGAAGGAGTGATTCCAGAGCATGATGACCCCGCGCGACAACATTCTCCGGTCGGTCCGCTTTGAGCGGCCAGAGCGGATCCCGATGCGGTTCCACATCAATTCCGCCTGTCGCAACCATTATCCGCGCGCCGTGCTCGACGACCTGCGTGAAAGCCATCCGTACCTGTTTCCCGGCTTTCGCCGCTCCGCCGAACCGCCCGCCGCTCCCGCACCCCCGGAGCGCCGTTCCCATGTCGACACGTGGGGCGTCACCATGGCCAGCCCCGAGGATGGCATTGCGGCTGTTCCGGTCCAGCATCCTTTTGCCGACTGGAGCCTGCTCGAGCGTTATACCCCGCCGCCGATGCCCGATTTGACGGAAGACGAGAAGAAGAGGCCGGACCTGGCGGCGGAAAACCGCCGGAAGGCCATGGAGGATGGGATCGTGCTGTCGGGCGGCCTGCACCACGGCCACACCTTTCTGCGGTTGTGCAACCTGCGCGGCTACGAGAATCTTATCTGCGACATGGCGGACGGGGAGCCGCGGCTCTGGCGGCTGATTGAAATGGTCGAGGCCTATAACGCGGCCATGGTGCGCGCATCCCTGCGCCGCGGCGCGGAGTGGATGGACTACCCCGAGGACCTGGGCATGCAGGTGGGGCCGATGCTGTCGCCCGAGCACCTGCGGACGTATATCAAGCCGAGCTACCAGCGGCTCATGAAGCCCGCGCGCGGCGCAGGTTGCATCATCCATATGCATTCGGACGGCGACATCCGCGACCTGGTGGACGACCTGGTGGACAGCGGCGTCCAGGTGGTGAACCTCCAGGATCTCGTGAACGGCATCGAGTGGATCCGCGGGCGCTTCAAGGGCAAAGTCTGCGTCGATCTCGACATCGACCGGCAGTCGGTGACGCGCTTCGGGAGCCCGGCCGAGGTGGATGAGCTGATCCGGACCGAAATCGCGACGCTGGGCAGCCGCGAGGGCGGGTTGATGATGGTCTACGGCATGTATCCCGGCATCCCGCTCGCCAACGCGAAGGCGCTCATGGATGCGATGGAGCGGTATTCGACGTATTATTCCTGAAGCCGGGAAGGCTCAATGCCGGGCGTAGCTTTCCACGATCCAGCGGGAGAGTTCCTTGTCGGGCCCTTCCACTGCCGCGCGGGTGATGGTGAACGACGTCTGGCCCGTGTTGCGGGCGATCAGCTTGAGGCCGTGCTGGAAGTCGGCAAATTTTTCGGAACACAGCTGCGGGATCGACTTGCCCGTGCCGATGCTCTGGTCCAGCAGCGCGCTGATTCCCTCGGGGTCGAAAATCAGCTTCAGCCCGTGCTCCTGCTCGAACGCGGCGGAAAAGCCGTCCACCTCCGCGCGCAGGTTCTCCAGGTGCAGCGAGTAGCCCTGCTTCAGCAGCCGCGTCAGCGCGGCATGGGGGTCGGCCACCGTGTCGGTGGTGACCTCGAAAGAGCCGATGGAGGTGGAGGGGAGCTCATACTTGAATTCGCGGAACAGCCGCTCCATCACGGTCATCAGGCCGCGGGCGCCGGTTTTTTCGGACCACGCCCGGCGGGCGATCTCCCGGATCGCCTCGCGGGACAGGCTGACGTCGATGCCGTAGCCCTTGAAGTCCCCCTTGTACTGCTTGAGGATGCTGCCTTCCGAGCCCGTCATGATGTTCTCGAGGTCGCCCGGCGTCAGCGCGTCGCACACCACCCGCACGGGGAGGCGGCCGATGAATTCCGGCTCGAACCCGTAGGCGATGAAGTCGGGGGTCTGCACGAGCCGCAGCCAGTCGGAGGCGTCGGCGCCGCCCCCCCTGGCGGACGAAAAGCCGATGGCGGTGTTGCCCACGCGCCGGCGGATGATGTCGCTCAGCGAGTCGAAGGCGCCGCTCACGATGAACAGGATATGGCGCGTGTTGATGGTCCGCTTCCCCGGGCCGCGGCCCTTCTGCAGCTCCATCATGGCCTGCATCTGGCCGATCAGGTCGGTCTGGCTGAAGAGGTTGACGTCGGTGTCTTCCATCAGCTTGAGCAGGTTGATCTGGACGCCGCGGCCGGAGACGTCCCGGGTTCCCGGGGTGGCCTGGGTGGCGATCTTGTCGATTTCGTCGATGTAGACGATGCCGTAGGCGGCCAGGTCGGTGTTTCCGTTGGCGGTCTTGACGAGGTCGCGGACGATGTCCTCGACATCGGAGCCGACGTAGCCGGTTTCGGAAAACTTGGTGGCGTCGGCCTTGACGAAGGGGACGCCGATCAGGCGCGAGAGGCAGCGCATGAGATAGGTTTTGCCGACGCCGGTGGGGCCGAGCAGGATGACGTTCTGCTTGATGTAGTCGGATTCCCGGAGTTCGGGATGGTCCAGGCATTGGCGCACGTGGTTGAAGTGGTCGCAGACGGCCACGGCCAGCACTTTCTTGGCCTCGCCCTGGCCGATGACGAAGCGGTCCAGCCACTCGCGCACCTCGTGCGGGGTCTGGCGGAAGGCCCGGATTTTATCCAGCGCGTTCCGGGCGTCTTCCTCGTCGTTTCCGGGAGGCGGCTCCGCCGCGGCCTGCGTCCGGCCGGGGTCGGCCTGGAACGAGAAGGAGGCATGCTTGAGAAGGTCACCCAGCTGCTCCCGCAGGGCCTCTTCCGCTTCGGCGGGATCCGGTTTCTTTTTCTTTTCGGT
>CAYZVY010000241.1:0-6674 GCA_964481675.1 uncultured Verrucomicrobiota bacterium | reverse complement strand
AGCGATTTGTATCGAGGGGGGTAAAGAACGTGAGGCGGGGGGATAAAGATAGACGAACAAATGTTTGTTCTGTCGCCTGGCAAACGCGGGGTGGCATCCTGACATCTTCGTGGTCATTATTCGCGCCGGCGGATGACGCCCACCTGGCAGCGCAGGGAGCCGGTGTGGCGGTACAGCTTGGCGACGCGGATGGGCATGACGCGCCAGCCCTGCTTTTCGAAGGCCTCGCCGGCGGCCCGATCGAGCGACGGCATGCCGTATACCGGCATATAGACCCGCTTGTCGGCGCCGCGCCTTTCGAGAATGACGTTGTTATAGCTGACATAGACCCGCGGTGTGCGGGTGAGCAGGAACGGAATACGCACCACCTCAAAGCCGTTCTCTTCCAGGCTCCGGATGACATTTCCGAAAGGGGCATACGCCGAGAGGTTCGTTTCCACATCCACGGCCTCGACGGGCGGATCCTGTTGCCAGGCGTCCAGCCCCTGCCAGGGATCGGCAACCGCCACGCGATTGTCCCCGAGCGGGGTCAGCACCATGCAGATGTGGTGATCCGGCACCTGTTCCGGGGTTTCTCCAATCAGGACGATCGGCTTTCCCAGTGCGGTTTCCATGACCCGCAACAGCGCCGGCCGGTCGTCAACGTCCCGCGGGCTGTTCCGCGCCAGGCAGTTGGCCAGGATGAATGCGCGGTCGGCATCCGCCAGCAGGTCGCCGCCCTCAAACAGGAAGGGCAGGGGGCGGCAGGTTGAGCCCGGGAGGCTGGCCGCCAGGAGTTCCGGAACCCGGTCGTCCTGCCCCCGGGGGCCCGGCATGTTGCTTCGCACGGGCGGAACCGCGATGACGGGCTTGCCGTCCGCGGCCAGCGCGCCAAACCGGTCCCGCGCCCAGGGCGTGACGGGAAAGCCGGTCACCACCGCGGTCAGCCGCCCCAGCCGGGTTCCGCCCCGTCCGGCCAGTTCCCGTTTCAGGAAGTCGAACTCCGCCTGCCGTTCGACGATGACGCGGATGGCGACCTCGTCGCCCAGCGCCTCGAACAGATCGGCAAGCGTGTCGATGACCGCGGCATGGAAATCGCGCCGGTATTGGATGCAGATGTCCGCCAGGGCGCCGTCCGCGTCGGAGATCAACCGCGCGGGGGGCGGGGGGCGTTGACGGGTGATCCAGTCCGACAGGCCCAGCGACAGGAGCAGCCCGGCGAGGCATCCGGCAAGGAGGGGCCCTCCTTTCATGGGACGGGCGTGTCCTGAAGGGTGACGGCCAGCACCGCTTCGCCCTTGTCGAGGCTGATCAGCGCATCCGAGGCGGAGGGCCCGACGGCTCCCCAGCCGCGGGCGCCCTTGATGTCCTGGCGTGAGACCACGAGCGTCCAGATTTCCGGCGACAGGGCCCGGTCAAGCCGGGCGACGTTTCCCGTGGCCGCCGCGGCAGGAGGACCATCGGCCTTTGCCTGTTCCGGCTCGGCGGGAGCGGGCTCCTTGATCAGGATTTCCTCGGTGGTGCGGCCGTTTTTCAGTCGGAGTTCAAGGACGCCTTTCTTCACGGTTTCGGGGCGCGGCCCCATCCGGGAAAAGGGCGAGGCGGGCGGCGTGCGCGTGGCCAGGTAGTGGAAGGTGATATCCTTTTCGGTTGTCGTCGGGTTGTCGACGTCGAACACGGCGAAGACCCCCGCGGGGCGGCTTTCGATGCGGCCCGTGAGCTGGCAGTCGTCGAGGGTGGCCACGCCGCGTGATTTCGCGAGCGGCCGGATTTCCGATTCGGCGGACCCGATCACCAGCCGGTTGGCGAGGGTGACGCAGGCGGTGACCGTCATGGCGAAGAGAAACGTCTGGGTCTGGTTCATGGCGCACGTCCTTTCCGGATTGTTTTCCGATGCGCCGATTATAAGGCGAGGCGGGAAAGGACGTGTCAGACGGGCGTCATGCGTTTGTAAAGAGGGTGTCAAAGAGGCCCCCCCGGGGGGGGGGCGCGGCACGGGGGTTGGCGGTCAGGCGTTGAGCGTGATCACATACTTGAAGACATCGGACTGGAAGTAGGATTTTTCGCCCAGTGCGCCGGCTTCGCCATACCGCACCAGGTACAGTTCGAGGGCGTGGGTTTCGGTGTGCTCGACCAGGGAGAAGTTCGAGAACTGGACCTTTCCGCTGGCGTCGCCGTCCGGCTCGTAGTCGTCGATCACGGTCACCGTGGATTTCCGGATCGCCACGTTTTCCTCGTCGAATTCCGCGATGACGAGCGGGCGGCGGGGCCAGTTGCCGTTGGGCGGTTCGGAGGCGATGTTCCCGATCCAGTAGAGTTTGCCTGTCCGGGAGCTGCGGAGGGTCTTGGCAAAGGTCGAGGGGGAATAGAACGCCTCGCCCGTGTCGTAGCGCAGGTCGGCGACCGGGCTCCAAGTCTCGCCCTTATCGCTTGACACCGAATACCAGCGGCGGCCGGGCGTCCATTTCGTGGAGGACCCGCGCATGTCCAGGTAGAGCCTGCCGTCCGCCAGCGTGGCCAGCCATGGCTCCAACAGCCCGCGCGAGGAGATCCGTTTCGACACCGTCAGGATGAACGGGGACCGCCAGTCGTAGCGGCCGGTCCCGGCGTTCCAGGCACCCTTGAAAATCCGCACGCCGCAGACGTCCTCGCGGACGCCATCCTGTTCGTGGGGCGCCAGCACGCAGCCGGAATAGAGGAGGTTGCCGTCCGGGGCAATGATGGCATTGTAGCCACTGTACATCCGGTTTCGGGCGAGATAATCGTCCTGGCCCCAGTTGGCGGGATCGAAGTCGGGGCCTTCCTCATACTTGATCAGCTGCATCGGCCCCCAGGTGAGCCCGTTGTCGGCGGAAAGCTGGTAGATGGCGTGGTCCCGGTAGTCGTTGTGGTTGCCGGTCTTGAACGCTTTTTCCAGGATTTCGCCAGGATCCCCGATGAAGATCCGCTGCAGGGTCAGCCGGAACAGGTTGCCGCTGGCCGGATCGTGAAGCCGTCCCAGTTCGTGGTTGGCAATGTAGAACCGGCCCTGGTGGAGATCGGCTTCGGGTATCGTTACCCAGGGGCCCCAGGTCTTGCCGTTGTCGGGCGACTCGCGGGTCTGAGGCTCCAGGTAAACGTCGCTGGCGGCCTGCGAGGTAAGCCGTTCCACGCGTGCGGAACCGGTGCCGCGGAAGCAGTGGGTCAGCACGGCGGCGGTGTCCGGAGCCGGACTGCGCACATAGCGGCTGCGCTCGATGCTGCCCAGAGGGCCGCGGGTCTTTTTGTAATCGGCGATCATGGCATTCCTTTTTGAAAAGAGTCGAGAGGATACTCTCTCTACCTTCTTGTGATGTCAACCCCATCCTTCCCTGCATGTCAACACACAGGGCGGCGGCGACCCGTGGAAGGCTCCATTCGTCCGATCGCAAGTCTTAATTTTCATTAAGAAATGGCTTTGCCCCGCAATAAACCGGTTTGTTGCAGAATGAGTAGGGTATTGCCAGCTGTGTGTAAAAATTTTATAATAAACGCGACAAAGGAACACCACACATGAATAGACAAATCAGTCCCCGTCATCTTGTGCTCTCCCTGAGCGTGGCCCTCCTGCTGATGAGCGCGGCCCCGCGCCGGGTCAAGGGTGAATCCCTGCTGGATTTCAAAACGCTGTATTATGAAGAGGATGGCGACGCCATCAAGGTCATCGCGCCGTCTGTCGCCTGGCAAAGTGAATGGAGCGATGGCTGGTCGATCCGCGTGGAAGGCATTTACAATTCCATCTCCGGCGCCACGCCCTCGGGCGCGCCCAGGGTGAAGTCCGCGGCGCCCGCCGCGGCTCCCGTGGTGGTGGGCCCGGTCCGGGTGGCGCCCGTGATCCGGCCGGACCCCGGCGACGATGACGAGGACGAGGGGGACGACAAGCGCCTCCGGTTCAAGCGTTCCACTCCGGCGGCTTCTGTCCCTGTTTCGGGTGCGACCTTCAACTCGCTGTCCGGCGCCACGCCGCCCCCGACGCCTACGCCCACGCCCAAGCCGAAACCCGGCAAGCCGGCGCCCGTGCCGGTTCCGGTCGCCACCGGGCAGGAAGGCAAGATTCCCAAGGTTGATTTTGACGATACCCGCACGGCCGCCAACTTTGAATTATCCAAGCGGCTGGGGCGGCATACGCCCACCCTGTCCCTCTCGTACAGTCAGGAGTCCGATTATGCGTCGAAGGGAGTGGCGGTGAAGGACGCCATCGATTTCAACAAGAAGAACACGACCCTGATGGTTGGCGTGGGGGGGACGTTCGACGATATCCGCCCTTCCGGAAAACCGGATGACGATAAGACGACCGTTGACTTTCTGGTGGGCATCACGCAGGTGCTGGATCCGGTGACCCTGCTGAACGTGAGCGTGACGGTGGGCCGGACGGACGGCTATTTGGCGGACCCGTATAAAGTGGTGGAGTTGAACGGGGTGCTGGTGCCCGAGAAGCGGCCGGACTCGAAGGACAAGCAGATCCTCTACGGATCGCTGACCCGGTATTTCGAGCCGCTGAGCGGCAGCCTCGAGACGTCCTACCGGTTTTTCAACGATTCCAACGGCATCCAGTCACACACCCTGGCGCTGGCCTGGTACCAGAAAATCAACGAGCACTGGATGGTGCGTCCCCTCATCCGGTATTACACGCAGAGCGAAGCCGATTTCTACGGGGTCCGCTTTACGGGCACGCCGGATGAATACTCGTCCGATTTCCGGATTTCCGAGATGAGTGCCCTCGGGGGCGGACTCAAGGTGATCTATTCGCCCAATTCCCGGATGAGCTTCGATCTGTCCTATGAGCGGTACGAGCAGTGGGGGCTGGACAACGAGACTCCCGACGAGCTGTATCCTTCGGCCAACATGATCATGATGGGGGTTCGCCTGTGGTTCTAAACGCGCCAGTGCCGGCTTCGACGGATTTGCCGCCGTTTCATCGTCTTTCCTTTGCGGCGATGGGCACCTCCTGCCAGGTTGATTTTGCCTGCGGGTCGGACGCCCGGGCGCGCGAGTTCAAGGCGGACGTCGTGGCCTGGGTGGAATCGTTCGAGGCGCGCTTCTCGCGGTTCCGGCCGGACAGCCTGATCTCGAAACTGAACGCCGGGGCGGGCGGAGAGGGCGTGGAGCTGGACGCGGAAGGGGAGAGCCTCTTCAGCCTGGTGGACTGGTATCACTGGAGCACGGGCGGCGTGTTCGATCCCTCAGCCCTGCCGCTGCTGAAGCTCTGGGACTACCACAATCCGGATGCGCGCGTGCCCTCCGACGAGGCCGTCAAGGCCGCCCTGGAGCGGGTGGGGTGGAAGAAGGTCATCCACCGGGACCGCACCCTGCGGCTGCCCGAGACGGGCATGGGCGTGGACGTGGGCGGGATCGGCAAGGAATACGCCGTGGACATCGTGTTCCAGATGGGCGAGGCCCGGGGCTTCCCGTCGGTGCATGTCAATTTCGGGAACGATTTGCGGGTGTCCGGTCCCGCGCCCCAGGGCGGCCCCTGGCTGGTCGGGCTGGAAGACCCGAAGCAGCCCGGGACCTGCTGGGGCGGCGTGGCGGTGACCCGGCAGGCGGTGACGACCTCGGGCGATTACATGCGGTTCTTCAAGGCGGACGGCCGGCGGTTCGGGCATATTCTCGATCCGCGGACCGGCTGGCCGGTGGCGAACGGGTGCCAGTCCGTGACGGTGGTGGCGAACGCCTGCACGGAAGCGGGCATCCTCTCGACCACCGCTTTCATCCTGGGAGCCGAGGCCGGCCTGCGGTTCATCCAGAGCTGGCATCAGGCGGAAGGCTGTCTGTGGCAAGGCGAACAACGCATACAAACGGAAGGATTCGGTCACTATGTCTACTCATCGCGTTAAAAGCATGCTGGCGGTTGTGATTCTGGCGGCGGCCCAGGCCGTCCTGGGCGCGGATCCGGGGTGGAAAGCGGGGACGCCGCTTCCCGACCTGGCCTCTTTCGGCGTGGAGGGAGCGGTCCCGCCGCTCAAGGGGAAGGTGGTGGTGATCGATTTCTGGGCCTCCTGGTGCGGACCGTGCCGCGCCTCGTTTCCGGTTTTGGAAGCGCTGCACAACACCTACAAGGACAAGGGCGTGGTGCTGCTGGGAATTAACATGGACAAGGACGCCCCGAAAATGGCGGGGTTCCTGGCCGAGCATCCGGTGACGTTTCCCGTGGTGCGCGATGCGGCGCAGAAAGTCGCCAGGACGGCGAAGGTTCCCGCCATGCCGACGACGGTGATCGTCGGGCGGGACGGCATCATCCGGGAGGTCCATGCCGGATTTTCCGGCAAGGATCCGGCCGGCGCGCTGAAGGAGGCCATTGAGAAGGTGCTGAATGAAGGCGGGAAATAACATGATTAAAACACTGATAATCGCGGGCATCCTGGCGGCCGCCGCGCTGGCTGGAACCGGATGCGCCTCTGTCGAGCCCTGGGAACGCGGCACGCTGGCGGAATACGGCATGCGGGCGGACCGGGATCCGTTTGACGACGCTCTCCAGGAGCACGTCTACTTCACCCGCGAGGCGGCTGCGGGTGGCCGCGGCGTGGGCGGCGGCGGGTGCGGGTGCAATTGAGGGGGCCGTAGCCCGCCCTCTTCTCCCTACTTCCACCTCACCGGCGGCGGGGTGGTCCTCCCGGTCCCCGGAAACCAGTTGTGGAAGGTGTTCTGGACGCGCAGCTGGGTCAGGTTCGACTCGT
>CAYZVY010000240.1:0-6721 GCA_964481675.1 uncultured Verrucomicrobiota bacterium | reverse complement strand
GCCCGAAGCTGTCCGTCAGCCGCCCCTCCTCCAGGATCTGGAGCAGGATCTGCATCACGTCGGGATGCGCCTTTTCGAACTCGTCGAACAGCACCACGGAATAGGGGCGCCGGCGGACCTTTTCGGTCAGCTGGCCGCCCTCCTCGTAGCCCACGTAGCCGGGGGGCGAGCCGACGAGGCGGGAGACCGTGAACTTCTCCATGTACTCGCTCATGTCGATCTGGATGAGCGCGTCCGCGTCATGGAACATGAATTCGGCCAGCGCCTTGGTCAGCAGCGTCTTGCCCACGCCCGTGGGGCCCAGGAAAATGAAGGAGCCGATCGGCCGGCGCGGGTCCTTGAGATCCGCCCGCGAGCGCCGCAGGGCCTTGGAAATGGTCCGCACGGCCTCGTTCTGGCCGATGACGGTCTTCTCCAGCTCCTGCTCCATGTCGAGCAGGCGGGCCAGCTCCCCGCCCTCCATCTTGGTGAGCGGAATGCCGGTCCAGCGGCCGATGACCATCATGATGTCCTCGGGAGTCACGCGCAGGTTCTTCCGGGCGTTCCCCTTTTCCCACCGGCCGATCTTGTCCGCGAGCGCCTCGCGTTCGCGCCGCTCGCGGTCGCGCAGCTTGGCGGCCTCCTCGAACTTCTGCTCCTTGATGGCCGCCTCCTTCTTGAGGCGGAGCTTCTCGATGGCGACCTCGCGCTTCTTCAGGTCGGGCGTCCGGGTCGTGTTGCGAATGCGCACGCGGGCGCCCGCCTCGTCGATCGTGTCGATCGCCTTGTCCGGCAGGAAGCGGCCCTTCAGGTAGCGGTCCGACAGGTGGGCGGCGGCCTCGATGGCCTCGTCCGTGATCTTGACGTGATGGTGCTCCTCGTACTTGGGCCGGAGACCCTTGAGAATCGCAACCGTATCCTCGACGCTGGGCTCCTCGACCTTGACGGTCTGGAACCGGCGCTCCAGGGCCGCGTCCTTCTCGATGTACTTGCGGTATTCGTCCAGCGTCGTGGCGCCCACGCACTGGAGCTCGCCGCGGGCCAGGGCCGGCTTGATGATGTTCGAGGCGTCCATCGCCCCTTCCGCCGAGCCGGCGCCCACGATGGTGTGCAGCTCGTCCACGAAGAGGATGACGTTGCCGGCTTTCCGGATCTCGTCCATGACAGCCTTGATCCGCTCCTCGAACTGGCCGCGGTACTTGGTGCCCGCGATCATGAGGGCCAGGTCGAGCGTGATCACCTTCTTGCGGCGCATGTTCTCGGGCACGTTCCCGTCCAGGATGGCCTGCGCGAGCCCTTCCACGATGGCGGTCTTGCCCACGCCCGCCTCGCCGATCAGCACGGGGTTGTTCTTGGTGCGGCGGCAGAGGATCTGGATCACCCGCTCCAGCTCGTTGGCCCGGCCGATCACCGGATCCAGCTTCTTCTGGCGGGCCATGTCGGTCAGGTCGCGGCCGAAGGTGTTCAGCGCGGGGGTCTTCGACTTTCCCTTGGGCGCGGTCGCCTCCGGGGATGGGGCCGGCTCCGGGGCTTCGCCCCGCTTGCCTTCCCGCCCCACCTCCTCCTCGCCCTCGGTCTCCTCCCCGTCACCCGCCTCGGCGCTCTCGCCGGCATTGCCCGGATCCAGCACGCGCATCACTTCGGCCCGGACGGAGTCGATATCCACCCCCAGCGTCCGCAGCACCTGGGCCGCCACGCCCTCCTCCTCGCGAAGAAGGCCCAGCAGCAGATGCTCGGTGCCGATGTAGTTGTGGTGCAGCTCCCGGGCCTCGGCCGCCGCAAACTGGAGCACGCGCTTCGCGCGCGGGGTGAACGGAATCGGGCCCACGGCCTTGCTCTCGCCGCCCTGCCCGACCACCTTCTCCACCTCCAGGCGGACCCGGTCGATCGACAAACTCATCCGCTTCAGCACATCCACCGCCACGCCCTCGCCCAGGGCAATCAGGCCCAGCAGCAGATGTTCGGTGCCCACATACGAATGATTGAACTTCTCCGCTTCCTGGCGGGCCATCTGGATGACCTGCCGGGCGCGGGGGGTATACTCATTGAAATTGTTCATGCCGGTCCTTTGTCAAAGCAATTGATATTATGTCTCAAAACCCGGCTAGCGTCAAATCGATTCGACACGGCCAAGGCGCGCGCGGAGCAGGTCGGCGCGCGCTTCATCCCGCTCCGCCGGCGGCAAAATCCGCCCCGCCTGCTTCTGTAAATGGGCGGGCTGTACCAGAAGGAATAATTCGTCCAAGTCCTTCCAGTCCAAGCCGTTAAGCCACTCCAGAGAGAGGCCGAGGCGGATTCCCGACAGCAGGTCCAGGGCCTCGTCGGCGGAAACCAGCCGGGCATGGGTGAGCAGCGCCACCGACCGCAGGACGCGATCTTTCAACAGGCTGGGACGGGTTTCCGTCAATCGCTGCCGGGCATGGGTCTCGTGCAGGACCAGTTCGGCCACGATTTCCTTGAGCCGGGAGATGATGGTGACCTCCCCCTCGCCCAGGGTGATCTGGTTGGAAATCTGGTACATGCAGCCGGAGGCGTCCGTCCCCTCGCCCAGCAGGCCGCGCACGGCCAGCCCCAGCTTGGCCAGCCCCTTGATCACCTTTTCGATGTCGCCCGCCAGTCGCAGCCCGGGCAGGTGAAGCATGACGCTGGCGCGCAGGCCGGTGCCGACGTTGCTCGGGCAGGCCGTCAGATAGCCGAGCCTGGGGGAAAAAGCCAGGGGAACCTGCCCGGCAATGGCCGTATCCAGCGCGTCCACCCGGCCCCAGAGGCTGTCCAGGTCCAGGCCCGGCGCAAGGCCCTGCAGGCGCAGATGGTCCTCCTCATTGATCATGACGGAGAGGCTTTCGTCGGCGGCCAGCAGCAGGGCGCTGCCCGCGCCCTTGTTCATCAGCTCGGTGCTGATCAGATGGCGCTCGAACAGGATCTGGCGGTCCAGGGTGTCGGTCTCGTCCATCCGCGCCACCGACCCGCCCTTCAGCGGCGGCAGCTCCATCAGGACCGGCAGCAGGCGCTGGCAGAGCTTCTCCCCTTCCCCATCCCCCGCCCACCCCGGAAAGGCCGCGTTTTCCACGTTCCGGGCCAGCCGGATGCGGGCGCTCATAACGATGCCGGCCGGATCCGCCCGGTTCAGCCAGGGCGGAAGCCGCAGGCGGCCGGGCCGGGCCTTCATGCGCCCTCCGGAGAATCGCCGCGCGCCTCTTTCAGCTCGTCGCGCAACCGGGCCGCCTCCTCGAACTGCTCGGCCGCGATGGCGGCCTTCAGGCTCCGGGACAGCCGGTCGGTCCGGTCCTGCACATCCTGCGCCAGGCAGACCCCGTCCGGCCGCTTGCCGACATGCAGCGGCCGCTTGTGCAGGCCCAGGAGCAGCGGGGCCAGCTCGGCCGAAAAGGACTCATAGCAGGCGGGACAGCCCAGCCGGGAGGCTTTTTTGAAGTCGCTCAGCCGCATGTGGCACTGGGGACAGCGCGGCTCGCTCTTCGCCTCGCCGGCCGGTTCGGACGGCTCGGGCTTGAAGAGCAGGTCGGCCAGCGAAACGGGGTCGTCGATATTGATGCCGTGCTTGGCCGCGCACTCCTTGCACAGGTGATACTTCTTCATCTCCCCGTTCAGGAGCTGGGTCAGATGCACGTTGGCATCGTCTTCGCCGCAGGATTCGCAACGCATACAGGCTCCGGTCCGCCCGGCAGGGCGGCCTAGCGAATGGGGGTGCCCGCTTCGCAGGCAAATTTGTGAAAGGCTTCGCCGAGGGCGCGCGTCACCGGCCCGGGCTTGCCGTCGCCAATGGCGCGGCGGTCAATCTCGCCGACGCCGATGATCTCGGCCGCCGTGCCGGTGAGGAACACCTCGTCGGCCGTGTAAAGATCGTACCGCGTCATCATGGGCTCGGAGACCTCCAGCCCCTGCTGGCGCGCGATGTCCATGACCACGTTGCGGGTGATGCCCAGCAGCGCCCCGGCCGAGGACGGCGGGGTCATCAGCTTCCGGCCCGAGACGGCGAAGATGTTGTCGCCCGTGGCCTCGGCCACGTAGCCGGCGTGGTTCAGCATGACCGCCTCCACCGTGCCGGAGTTGATCGCCTCGATCTTGGCCAGGATGTTGTTGAGGTAGTTCAGGCTCTTGATCATGGGGTTCACGGATTCCGTGTGATTCCGGATCGTGCCCACGGTCACCAGCCGGAGCCCCTTCTCATAGAGCTCGGCGGGATAGAGCTGGATGGCCGCCGCGATGATGATGACCTGCGGCTGCTTGCAGGTGAACGGGTTCAGCCCCAGCGTGCCCACCCCGCGGGTGACGACCAGCCGGATGTAGCCGTTCAGGCACTGGTTGGCCTTGCAGGTCTTCACCACGGCGGCGGCCATCTCGTCCTGCGTCATCGGGATTTCAAGGGCGATGGCCTTGGCGGACTTGTACAGCCGCGCCACGTGCTCGGCCAGCATGAAGACCCGGCCGTTGTACGAGCGGATGCCCTCGAACACGCCGTCCCCGTAAAGCAGGCCGTGATCGAACACCGAAACAGTGGCTTTGTTCTCCGCCACCAGGTTGCCGTTCATATAGATCTTCATGATGTCTTCCTGATTGTGAAAGTCAATCGATCATTAATAACGAATTCAACCCGAGCGGGTCAAGTTTTTCCGCCGTCTCCAATCAATACACGAGATCGCGCGCGTCGGTCTCGCGGATTTTCCGCATCCGGTCGAGCAGCTCGATCTTCTGCGGGGAGTCCGCGATCCTGGCCAACTCGTCCTCGATGGCCTTCAGTCCCGCCGCCAGCGTCTCGGGCGACGCATAGTCCACCAGGTATTCCAGCAGCGTGGTGAGCGCGTTGGGCGTGCAGAAGCGCTTGATGAAGCCGGGAATGGCGAACTCCATGAAGTGCTCCCCCGTGCGCCCCAGGCGGTAACAGGACGTGCAGAAGCTGGGAATGTAGCCGTCCTGCAGCAGCTCGCGCATGACCATGTCCAGGGGCCGGATATCCCCCAGCTGGAACTGCTCGCGCTCCATCACCTGGCTGTCGCCCGCCTCGGTGTAGCCGCCCAGCTCAATGCGGCTGCCCGCGTCGATCTGCGACACGCCGAACGCCATGGCCTCGCGCCGGAACGCCGGCGTCTCCCGCGCCGTCAGGATCAGCCCGGTATAGGGAACGGCCAGCCGGAGAATGGCAATGACCCGCTTGAAGTCGTCGTCCGCCACCAGGTGCGGCCAATCCTGCTTCACGCCGGAGGCGGGTCGCAGCCGCGGAAAACTGATGGTATGGGGCCCCACCTTGTACTTGTCCATCAGGTGGCGGCTATGGGTCACCAGTCCCAGCACCTCATAGCGCCAGTCGTACAGGCCGAAGAGCGCGCCCACGCCCATGTCGTCGCAGCCGGCTTCGAAAGCGCGGCTCAGGCTGTCCAGCCGCCAGAGGAAATCCCCCTTGCGCGTCTTGGGCGGATGCATGGCCGCATAGGTCTGGTGATGATAGGTTTCCTGGAACACCTGGAAGGTCCCGATGCCCGAGGCCTTGATGGTCTTAAAGCCCTCGTGATCGAACGGGGCGGCGTTGATGTTGACCCGCCGGATCTCGCCATGCGCGCCCTCCTTCACCCCGTAGACAGTCCGGACGCAGTCGGCGATGTATGGGGCGGAATACTGGGCGTGCTCGCCAAACACCAGGATGAGGCGCTTGTGCCCCTTTTTCTCCAGGGCGCGCACCTGGGCTTCGACTTCCTTCGCATCCAGCGTCCGCCGGATCTGGTCCTTGTTCGTGCTCCGGAAGGCGCAGTAGACGCAGTCGTTGATGCACCGGTTGCCGACATACAGGGGGGCGAAGAGCACGATCCGGTTGCCGTAGACGCGGCGCTTCAGCTCGCGGGCGGTCTCGAAGATGGCCTGGACCTGCTCCGGCGCGTCGGCCGCGATCAGCTCCGCCGTTTCCTCCACGGACAGGGCCTGCTTGTCCAGGCTCTTGGCCAGGATCTCTTTCAGGCGGGCGGCATCCGTCCGCGGCCGGTCGATCAGTTTCTGGATCGCGGCGTCATCAATAAAATCAAAGCCGTTCCGGCTCAGGTCCGTTTTCATAGCCCACGATTATACCACGCCCGCCAGTCCGTGCTCAATCACAACATCGTTGGGCCGATGTTATCGCGTCGCGGTCAGAACCGGCGCGTCCGACAGGAAAACGTCCATGCGGGCCAATCCGTTCGAGCACCCGGCTTCATAGGCCTGCTTCCACAATCCCGTCAGGCGGGTGTCGTCGGAGATCGCCCGGGGCGGGGTCACCGGCGTGCCGTGGAAGAAAGCGGCGGAGATAATCCAGTCGTAACCGGAAATGTAGCCATCCACGGCGACTTCGCGCTCGACGTCGTCGGCAGCGGTTTTGAATTGATCGGGGACGATGACAGCTTCCTGCCGCAGAGGCAGGAATTGCCGGTCCAGGGAAAGGACCCATCTCTCCCGGGCGGCCACCGTGTTACGGTCGCTGACGCGCGTGGAAACGCCACACCCGCAGGCCAGGACGGAAACGGTCATCAGGATTATCGGCAACGATCTCATGCTCACATCCTTTCGCTCCCACCCAACAAGTGTTAATATAGAGCCGTTCACCGCCGAATGCAAGCCTGTAATCTACCTGATTTCCGGTAGTGATGCGGCGGGCAAGGATTCGTGCCCCGGCAGCACGTCGCGCCATGGTTCAAAACCATGAGCAGGTCGTTCGAAACCATCTTTCTTTCCTGGTCGTACGTCGTACTCGTACGCGTAC
>CAYZVY010000239.1:0-6721 GCA_964481675.1 uncultured Verrucomicrobiota bacterium | reverse complement strand
GTCAAGCTCGTGCTGCTCAAGACGCCCGGCCTGACCCAGATCGACCAGGCCGCCTTCCCGGCGCTCGCCCTCGACGCCCCCGCCCCGGCGCGCGCGCTTCCGCAGCGCAATGCCTTTGCCTGGCAATACGCCAACCTGCCCTACACGCTCTCCGCCGAGGCCCAGGACATCGTGCCCGAATACAGCTCCGACGACCGCCTCGTGCTCAAGGTCGAGGACCGCGACCTGGTGCTGAACGTCTCCACCGAGATCGAATTCCGGGACGCCCCCGCGCGGGAAGCGGTTCTGGAAGCCGACCCCGCCTGGGCCGTGGCGTCCGTCGCCGGCGCCCAGGTCGCGGACTACGACGTCCGCGACGTGGCCGGAGTCCGCCAGATCCGCCTGACCTTCAAGTCGGCCCTGCTGGGGCGCACGCTGGTCGAACTGCGCCTCGAGCGCAGCCTCGCCGCCGGCGTGGAAACGTTCGTCCTCCCGCGCGTCCGCCTGGCGGGCGCCAAAAGCCAGCGCGGCTACGTGGTGGCCGCGGCCGAAAAGGGGCTCCGCCTCAAGACCGTCAAGGCCGCCGGCTTGCGCGAGGCGCACGCCGGCGCCATCCCCGTGCGCGTGGCCGACGCCCAGCTCGCGTTCCGCTACCGGGACGCGGAATGGTCCGCCGAGTTCGGGGTCGAGCGCACGAAGCCCGCCCTCTACGCGGAAGTCTTCACCCTCTGCTCCATCGGCGAAGGCGTCCTCTACGGAAGCGCCTCGATCAGCTACCACATCAGCGGCGCGCCGGCCCGCACGCTGAAGCTGAAAATCCCCGCGCGCTTCCAGAACGTGGAGTTCACGGGGCGCGACATCCGCAACTGGACGCAGGAAGGCGACATCTGGACCGTGACGCTCCAGGAAAAGGCGATCGGCACCTACACGCTCCTGGTGACGTTCGACCAGCGCATGGATTACGCCGCGGCCGACTTCGAGGCCGGCGGCATCACCGCGCTGGAAACCGAAGGCGAGGTCGGCTACCTCGTGATCGCCAGCGAAGCCAACCTGACCCTGACGGAGAAGACGCTGGCGCCCGGCCTGCTCCGCATCGACCGCGAGGAAATCCCCGCGTCCTACGCGCTGCTTCTGAACAACCCTGTCGTGGGGGCCTATAAATACGTCGGCGCCTCCCCGGAGGCGGCCTTCGCCTTCACGCGGCACGACACCGAGCCGCTCATCGACCAGGTGGTGGACCACACCACGCTCGCCACCACCCTGGGCAAGGACGGCGAGGCGGTGACCCGGGTAACCTATTTCATCAAGAACGCGTCGCTGCAATACCTGGCCGTCAAGCTCCCCGCCGGCGCCAGCCTGTGGTCGGTCCGCACCGGCGTATCGGAAGACCGCCTGAAGGCCGTCTCGCCGCTCGACGGCGAACGGGCCACGCTGATTCCGCTCGACCGGCTGCGCGATCCCAACACCCCGCTGATGGCCGAGCTGACCTATGCCTCGGCCACGGAACCACTCGGCCGCTTCAGCGGAAACATGCGGCTGGAAGCGCCGGCCACCACCAACACGCAATCCACATTCGTGCGGTGGACCGTCACCGCCCCGCCCGAGTGGACGCTCCGCGCAACCGGCGGCACGCTGCAGCCGGACCTGCCGCACGACACGGCCTTCTGGCAGGTGCTGGCCAACGCAGCCCGGATCTGGTCCTTCCCCGTGCTGGCGGCTCCCTTCCTCGGCGCCCTGCTGCTCGGCCTGCTGGGCGGCGTGGCCCTGATCCTGTTCGCGGCGGGCCGGGGCCGCGGCGTGGGGCTCGGCATCGCGCTGGCCGTTGTCCTGGTCATCGTTTCCGGAATCGCAGGCGCTATCCTGATGACCTGGGCGGGCCGGGCGCACCCGGTCTCCTGGAACGCGGGCGACACGGTCGTCTCCGCCAGCCGCACGCTGAACCTGAAAGGCGGCGAGGCGCTGACGATCGAGCTGGCCGCCTCCCGCGGCGGCATGCCGGGCGGCCGGATCCTCCTGGGCCTGCTGCTGGCGCTGGTTCCGCCCGTGCTCCTCGCCTGGCTGCTCCTGCGGGCCGCCTGGCGCGCCGGCCGCCGGCGCCGTCCGTCGGCCGAACCCCTCTCCGAACCGCCGCCCCTGTCCCCGGAAGCGGGCGCCGTCACCTGGCGCGGGCTCCTGCTCACCCTGGGCGCCTCCCTCCTGCTGCTGCCCGTCCTGATGGCGGCCGCGCCCGTTCCCGCCGCGCCCCCGCCCGACCTGATCCTGCAGGAAGCCACCCTGGTCCTGCAGGCCCCTCCCATGACGCGGCATGCGGAGCCCACCATCCGGGTGCAGGCCCTGTACAAGGTGAAAACCGAGGGGCCCGGCTCCTTCCTGGCCGCCGGCCCCGAGGCCGTGCTCACCAACGCGCCCGCCTTGTCCGGCGACCTGCGGATCGAGCGCACGGCCCGCGGCCTGGTCCTGCATGTTCTCAAAAAAGGGACATTCGAAATCCGCCTGGGCTATGTGACCCCCGCCCTGGTCGAGGGATCCGCGGCCGACACCTGGGGCGTGCGGATCGTCCATCCCGCCGCCCGCGCGGCCAAAACGACGCTGCGCATCCCGGCCGCGCCGGTCGACGTCTTCATGACGGCCGGGGCGGCCCGGCGGGACGTGACGGAAACCGCCACGGAAACAGTCGTGGAGCTGCGCCCGACGGCCGAGCCCGTCACCGAAATCCGCTGGAAGCCGCGCGCCCGCAAGACGCAGCTCGAGCAGACCGTCTTCTTCGCCGACCTGCTGACCTATGCCGCCTTCGAGCCGGGCGTGGTGGAGCTCTCCTGCGTGGCCTCCCTCCAGATCGCGCAGGGGCAGCTGCAGGCGGTGGTGTTCGACGTGCCGACCGGCATGAGCGTCACCGCCGTAAGCGCCCCGGGCCTCAGCACCTGGCGCTACGATTCGGACACCCGCCAGCTTGAGGCGCTGTTCGAAAAGGCCGTCAGCGGCAGCCTCGCCCTCACCGTCACCCTCCAGGTGCCCCGCGAAGGGCTGCCCTACTCCGCCGTCGTGGCCGCGCCCCTCGTGCGCGGGGCCGCCCGGCAGCGCGGGGCCTTCGCCCTCGCCGTGCCCGATTCGGTCCAGATTGCCGTCTCCAACGCCGCCAGCGTCAGCGCCATGGCCATCGAGGACTTCCCCGCCCCGGCCCAGGCCGCGGCCAAGGCCGGCGCGCCGCCCCGCTCGCTCAAGCGCGCCTACCGCTACCAGCTCCCTGGCGCAACCCTGACCGTGGCGGCGGACAAGGTTGTCCCTGAAATCCGCTCGGCCGAAACCGCCACGCTGTCCATCGGCGACGAACGCATCCTGCTGACCTCGCAGCTCGACGTCACCGTGGCGCGCGCCGGCCTCTTCTCCCTCACGCTGGGCCTTCCGGCCGGCTACGAGGTGGAAACCCTGACGGGCCAGGAGGTTAGCCACTGGGACGATCTCAAGGAGGCGACCAACCGCGGCGTCGTGGTCCACTTCCAGCGCCAGGTCTTCGACACGCGCCGCCTCAACGTGGTGATCTCGCGCATGGAAAAGGGCGTCGAGAAAACCATCGCCGTCCCCCGCCTCGACGTGCGCGGCGCCGTCAAGCACGGCGGCTCGCTGATCGTCACCGGCGAGCGCGGCGTCCGGCTCTCCACCGCCAGCCGCGACGGCGTGGTCGAGCTCAACCCCCGCGAGCTCGGCGTGGCCGACGCGAAGGCCCTCGCCTACAGCCTCCTGCGGCCGGGCTGGTCCATCACCCTGTCGGCGGAGGTGCTGGCGCCCACGCTCAAGCCCGAGGTCCTGCACACCGTGGACCTGGCCGAGGGCATGATGCGCGAAACCGCCACGTTCCGCTACGCCATCGAGAACGCCGGCTGCAAGGTCTTCCGCCTCCAGTCACCCCGCCCCGGCCTGCCGCTCACCATCACCGGCCGCGGCGTCAGCAAGGTCTTCGAGGCGGATCCCGAAAAGGGAATCTGGCAGGTGGAACTGGCCACCAAGGCCGAACAGACGCTGATCCTCAAGGCCTCCAGCCAGAGCCCCTTCAACCCCACCAACCGCCATGTCACCGTCCGCCCCTTCCGCGCGCTCGACACCGAAAACCAGAGGGGGTATGTGACCGTGACCTCCTCGGGCCGCATGCAGGTGAAGCCCCTGGGCGAGCCCGAGGGGCTGAAGCCCGAGGATTCCCGCGGCCTGCCGAACGACTTCGGCGCCGGCGACCTGTCCGACTCGATCCTCTGCTACCGCTCGGTGTCGCCCGACTACACCCTGGAGCTCGACGTCCGCCGCCACGGGTCGGCCGCGGTGCTGCCCGCGAACGTGCGGCAGGTGGAGCTGACGTCGGTGCTGGCGGAACAGGGCCAGATGCTGTCGCGGGTCCAGATGGAGCTCGATGCCGGCGACCTGCGCTACCTCACCGTCACACTGCCCGGCGCCCGGGACATCCTGTGGTCGGTGTTCGTCAACGGCAAGGTCGGCCGCCCCTCGCGCAGCGGCCGGTCGTACCGCATCCCGCTGGAAGCGGCGCTCGCGGGCGAGCCCGCCACGATCGACCTGACCTACGCCGGCGACGCCCCGGCCGGGAACAGCCTGGTCGCGCCCTCCTTCGACCTGCCGCTCAACAACGTGACCTGGACGCTGTACCTGAAACCGGACCGGACCTACTACGGGTTCGACGGCGACTTCACGGTGACGGAGGAGGGACAGGGCCCCGTGGCCTTCGACCAGGGCATGTACTCCCAGCAGAACACGTATCGGCTCAACACCGACCTGAGCAAGGCGCGGAGCGTGATGGCCAAGGGCGAGTCCTACATCAAGGCGGGCAACCAGAAGGAAGCCAAGCAGGCCCTCGAAGTGGCCATGAACTATTCGCAGGGCGAGGCGGAGCTGAACGAGGACGCCCGCATCCAGTACCAGAACCTGGTGCGCCAGCAGGCCATCGTGGGCCTGGTCCAGCGACGTTCCGAACTCCAGCAGGAGCGGCAGATCGACGTGGATGTGTCCCAGCAGGCGGCCCTGAACCAGCCGGCGGGCTACAACGGCGGCAACTTCACGCCCGAATATGCCCGGCAGATCGAGCAGACCCTGTCCGCCGACGAAAATGCCAACATGACCGCGGTGGCGGACAAGATCATCGGCCAGCAGAAGGCGGCGACGGCCGTGGCGCGCTCCATCCGGATCACCATCCCCGAGCAGGGCGTCCGCGTCCGCTTGCAGCGCCCCCTCGTGATCCAGGCCGACACCGCGCTGAAGGTGACCTTCAAGTCCCTCCCCTCCGCCCCCTGGCGCAAGACCGGCAGCCTGCTCCTGGTGCTGGTCGTGCTGATCCTGACCGGGGTGATTATGAAAAAGGCAAAACAGTAGGGTTCAGGGTTCGGGCATGATCGGGAACGGCGCCAGCATCAGGGCGCCGGCTACGGTGGTGAGGAAGAAAAACGCCGCCGTCGGATGCCGGTGCTTGCTCAGCCCGTCCATCCCGCGTGCAGGATGGCGGCCAGGATAATCAGCACAATGGCAGTTAGGGACATGCTGGCGTTTCCGGCTCCATGCAGAAAAGTCGAATCGGGCGTTTCACGGGAACCTCTCGCGCGCCGCCCGAGGCCGCCGCGGCCAGGGCGCGCGAGGCGAAGTCGTTGCGGCGTTTCGATCAGCGGAAACGGCCGTGCTGATTTCGAGGCTCAGCCGGTTGACGACGAGGCGACGTGGGCTCGTGCCCCGGCGCCTCCAGCCGGAAACCGGATCAGCCCGAAAGCAGCCGGCCGTTAACGCCGAAACGCCGCAACAGCATCACGTAACCCGCAACAGCGCTCAGGCCTCAGCCACATAGCGGCGGAGGTTCTCGAGGCCGACGGTCATGCCCTTGATCGGGTCTTCCATGCCCTCGAACTCGATGGACAGCACGCCGTCATACCCGGCCCGCTTCATGATGCCGATGCACTGGGCGATCGGCACATCGCCATGGCCGATGATCGACCCGCGCAGGAAGTTGCCCGCGCGCGACCGGAACCAGCCCGCGCCCGGATTCGGCGAGGTGCCCGGCTTGACATGGAAATCCTTGGCGTGCACGTGGCAGGCGTACGTCATCACGCGGCCCAGCGCCAGCTGCGGCGCCTCGTCCGCGCACAGGAAGTTGCCCATGTCCACCAGCAGGCCGAAGTTCGGATGATTCACCGCGTTGGCCAGCTTCTCCACCCGCTCGCTGTCCTGGCAGAAAAAGCCGTGGTTCTCCACCATCGTCTTGATACCCAGGTCGGCCGCGAATTCCGTCACCGCGCGGCAGCCCTTGGAGAGCGCCGGCAGGGCGTCGTCGAACCCGTGCGGCCCCTTGAACGGCGCCACGAACCCACGGGTCGCATCGTGCCGCATGCCCGGCGCGCCCAGGATCTGGGCCACGCGCACTTCGTCTTTGAGGCGGTCGGCTTCGGCTTTCCAGTCGCCCTTGCTACCGTTCAGGAAATCGGCCCCGATGGTGTAGTTGGCCACGGGGATGCCCACGCGGTCGCATTCGGCTTTCAGCTTCGGCGCGAACTGGAGGGGCGTCTCGCCCTTGGGGCAGGACAGGGTCGAGAACTCGATCACGTCGAACCCGATTTCCTTGGCCTTGGCGATGACCTCGATCTGGCTCATCGCACCCTTGCCGACCAATTGACTGAAGCTATACGAGCTGACGCCGAGTTTCATGGGCAATCCTTTCATCCTGAGGTTGAAAACGATGGAATATGCCACAGGATCGGGC
>CAYZVY010000238.1:4247-6744 GCA_964481675.1 uncultured Verrucomicrobiota bacterium | reverse complement strand
GGGGGGGTGGTTTCTTGTTTGGCGCGGGGCGGGAAATCAGGTAGCATGGCCGCAATGGATAGGGCGTTGTTCGGCGAGGAACGGCTGGCCGGCGGCAAGCCGGCGGAGAAAGGGCGCGATGAAAGAGCTCCGGTTCGGCCTGATCGGGTACGGCAAGCATGGCCAGTGGGCCGTCGTCCCCGCCTTCGCGAAAGCCTCCGGCGCCCGCCTCGCGGCCGTGGCCGACCTCGTGCCCGCGAACCTGGACGCGCTGGCCGATCCCGCCATCGCCCGCTATTCCCATTATCGGGACATGCTTAAAAAGGAGCCGCTCGACGCCGTCTACATCGCCACGCGGGTGGAGTCCCACTGCGAGGCCGCCCTGGCCGCCTTCCGGGCCGGGCTGCACGTGATCACCGAAAAGCCGATGGCCGTTGGCGTCCGGGACTGCCGGCGGATGATCGCCGCCGCGGACAAGGCCGGCAAACGCCTGGGCGTGGACTTCGAGCTCCGCTACACCCCGGGGCTGCGGCAGGTCCGGCAGTGGGTCGCGGACGGGCGGCTGGGCCGGGTGGGGGCGATCCATCTCAACAACATGTGGGACGGCCACAAGGTCAAGGGGCCCCTCGCGGAGAGGCGCCGCAAGTTCTGCAACAGCTCCGGCTGCCTCGATTGCGGGATCCACAAGCTGGACCTGGCCCGCTATTTCAACGGCGGCGGCGCGTGGCGGGACATTCAGGCCTATGGGGCGTGGTTCGGGGAGGCCGTCACCTACCCGCCGCACATCTCCATCCTGGCGCGGCTCGACACGGGCGTGCTCGTCACGGTCAACGCCAGCTTCGCCCTCACGGCCTACATCGACCGGCGCATCCAGGGCAACTCCCACGAGGGGCTCGTGGTGATCGGCCGGAAGGGCGTCATCCTGCTGCGCGAGGGCCCCTCGGGCGAGCGCCACCTGCAGCTGGTGTGCGAGTCGGGGGAGGAGACCGTGCCGCTCGACGAGCGCGGCCACACGCCCGTGATCGCCAGCCTGCTGACTGATTTCGCGGGGGCCGTGGCCCGGAACAAGCCGCTGCCGCCCGAGATTGCGAACGGCAACGACGGGCTCATGGCCGTGCTGTGCGCCGGCGAGGCGAACCGGCAGGCCGTCCGCCATGGCGACTCGTGCCGGGTGAAGCCGGCCCGGGGAAAGGGGCTGAGATGAGCGTATTCCAGGCCGGAGCCTCCGCCGCCAACATCACCCCGCGCAAGAGCCTGTTCCTGTGCGGCTACCCGAACGTGGAGCGGATCAGCACCGGGATCCACGACCCGCTGCTGAGCGCCGCGCTGTTCCTGGAGGACGGCCGCACGCGGGTGCTGCTGATCGCCAACGACATCCTGTATATCTCCAAGGCGCTGGCCGCCCGGGTGCGGCGCCGCCTCGCCCGGCGGACCGGCGTGCCGGAGGACCGGATCCTCGTCTCGGCCACGCACACCCACTCGGGCCCGCTGCCCGTCGACCGGCCGCACCGCCGCGCCGGCACGTCCGCGCCCGCGCCGGATCCCGAATACATGGCCGCGCTGGAGGAGGGGATCGTCCGGGCCGGGCTGGAAGCCTTCAGGAACGCGCGCCCGGCGGAAGCCGGGCTGGCGGTGGCGGATGCCACGGGCGTGGGCACCAACCGGCGCGACCCGGCCGGCCCCTCGGATCTGCGTGTTCCTGTTTTAAGCATCCGCGACGCCGCGTCGCACGCGCCGCTCGCGCTCATGACGGTCTGCTGCATGCACCCCACGGTGCTGCACGAGGACTCGACCCGGATCAGCGCCGATTTCCCGGGCCTGATGCGGCAGTACCTGCAGCGCCAGGTGGTGGGCACGGGCTGCCCCGTCCTGTACCATTCCGGCCCCGCCGGCAACCAGAGCCCGCGGCACGTCACCCGCGGCAACACCTTCGCGGAAGCCGAGCGGCTCGGGATCCTGCTGGGCCGCGCGGTCGAGCAGGCCCTCGCCGGGATCGTCCATCGGACGGACATCGACCTGGCGGCCGGGTCCGCCGGAGTGGACCTGCCCCGGCAGGTTTTCCCGGCTCCGGCCGAGGCCGAGGAGCGGGAGCGGGCCGCGCTCGAGCGGCTGGAGACCATGCGGCGGACCGGCGAACCCCGGACCACGGTCCGCACGGCCGAGTGCGACTGGTTCGGAACGTCGGCGCGAACCGTGCTGGCGCGGGCCGCCGCGGACGGCCGCTTGACGGACGCGGCCGCGCAGTGCCTGCCGGCCGAGATCCAGGTCATCCGCATCGGGCCGTGGACGTTCGTCGCGTGGCCCGGCGAAGTCTTCACCGAATTCGAGCTCGAGATCGCCCGCGCCTTTCCGGATACCTTTGTGGTTGCCTATGCCAACGGCGAACTGGACGGCTACCTGGTCACGGCCGAAGCGGCGGCCGAGGGGGGCTACGAGGCCTCCCTGGGCATTTTCAGAAGCCCGGACAGCGGCGCGCGGCTGGTCAGCGAAACCCGCGCGCTGCTGCAGGATCACAGAT
>CAYZVY010000238.1:2497-4147 GCA_964481675.1 uncultured Verrucomicrobiota bacterium | reverse complement strand
GACAGCGGCGCGCGGCTGGTCAGCGAAACCCGCGCGCTGCTGCAGGATCACAGATTACAGATTACAGATTGTAGATGACAGATCACTGATTACTGATCACGGGCCCTGTCAGCAGATCCAGGGCACCGCGGGCGCTGCCCAGCGTGTCGCCGCCGGTGCAGATGACGGCCACGGAGTCGGGTACCTGGGCGGCGGGATAGGGCGAGCCCAGGAGGACCAGCACCACCCGCTTGCCGGCGGCTTCCAGCTTCCGGATCAGGCCGACCATCCCGGCGCCCAGCAGGCCCTTGAAGGGATCGCCGGCGTAGTTCTTCACGATCGCCAGCACCGCCACGGTTTCCCGGCCCGCCGCGCCCCGCAGGATGGCATCATGTTCGGAATCGGGACAGGCCCGCGAGGCGGGGAGGAGCGGGGCGCCGGGGTCGAAGACCTGCAGCCCGTGCTGCAGGGCCGCCAGCACGCCGGGCTCGCGCGGGAAGTACTGGCTTTCGTCGTTCCGCCACTGCGTGACGCAGGCGAAGGTTCCGCGCGCCAGCGGCAGGGCGGGAGACATCCGCCGCACATGGGCGGCCCGGCGGCCGATGGCCCAGGCCGCCTCCTCGTCGCCCGGATGGATAGCCGCCCGCGGCGGCAGGGTCAGCCGTTCCTTGGCCCGCAGGACGCGGTCCAAGGACGCCTTGAAGCGCGTCCGGGAGATTCGCCCCGAGGCGAGGGCGCGTTCGAACGCCGGAAGAATGTCCGGCTCGTAGGGCGTCAGCATCACGTCGCAGCCGGCTTCGAAGGCCAGCAGGCAGCGCTCCGCGAGGCTGGTCGTGTCCGCCCAGGCCCCGCCCATGCCCAGGCTGTCGCTGATGATCAGCCCGTCGTAGCCCAGGCGTTCGCGCAGGAGGCCGGTCAGGATGGGCCTGGAGAAGGTGGCCGGCGTGCGGGAGGCGTCCAGGAAGGGCATCGCGGCATGGCCGGTCATGATGGAGGGAACCCCGTTGCGGATCGCCTCCACAAAGGGGGGCAGGGTCTGCGTCTCCCACGTCGTCCGGTCGCCCAGGTCGCAGCCCAGCCCCACGTGGGTGTCGACCGCCGTGTTGCCCGCGCCCGGGAAATGCTTGGCCGTGCAGAGGACGCCGGCCTCCTGGCAGGCCCGGATAAAGGCGCCGCCCAGGCGGCCCGCCTTTTCCGGCGTTTCGCCGAAGGAGCGGATGCCGACGATGGGATTGTCGGGCCGCAGGTTGACGTCCAGGCAGGGGGAGTAGATCCAGTTGATTCCCATGGCGAGGGCCTGCCGGGCGGTCAGCTCGGCGGCCTGGCGGACCACGGCCGGATCGTCGATGAAGCCGAGGCCCATCAGGTACGGCAGGTGCGCCGCATGCCCTTCGCAGTTGTAGGCGGGGCCGGTCTCGAAATCGGCGGCCACGAAAAGCGGGTTGGGCGCCAGGGCCCGGATGCGGTCGATGAACGCCCGCGCGGCCGCCGGGTCGGCGAAGTGGGGGTAGCCGACGTAGATGCCGCCGATGGAGCCCGCGGCGATGGCGCGCAGGATCCGGTCTTCCTGCCCGTCCTGAGACAGGCCGCCGGTGACGCCGCCGATCGTGATCAGGTGGCCGATTTCCTCGTGCTGGGTCATATCCCTGAAACCACCTCTCCGGCGCGGTC
>CAYZVY010000238.1:0-2397 GCA_964481675.1 uncultured Verrucomicrobiota bacterium | reverse complement strand
TGGCCGATTTCCTCGTGCTGGGTCATATCCCTGAAACCACCTCTCCGGCGCGGTCCCGGCGGGGAACCAGGACGCGCCCTTTCCAGGCCAGGTCGTAGCCTTCCGCCAGCGCCCAGGAAACCGGGCGCCCCTCCTTCTCGCGCACCACGGCCAGCCGCCCGCATCCGGAGAAGGCCGATGCCTGCAGGAACCGGTTGTAGGGGGCGAAGGCGATGGTGTCGGTGAAGCCGGGGCCCTCCACCTCGAGCGCCACGCCGGGCTGGGGGCAGGGAATCTGGCGGATCCGGAACGGGGCCGAGTCCGCAGGGCGGGGGACCAGCACGGTCAGGAGCAGCCCGTTGCAGCCGCCCAGGTGCATGCGCAGGCGCCGCATGGAAAGCGGGGCGGGCATGCCGGCCCAGGGCGTGGGCGCGTGTGCCTCCACGAACCAGTCCGCCTTGTATTCTTTCGCATACGCGCCGGGCAGCGGCGTGAAGCTGGCGATGTCCAGCGCGGTGTCCCCATTCTGGATGCGGGCCGGATCGCCGGCGTCGGGCGCCGTGAGGCGGGCGGCCGGCGCGGCCTGCCAGAACCAGTCGAACTCGGCCCAGGTGTCGCGCTCGTTCAGGTCGTCCGCCACCACCAGGTAGGGATGGGGCCCCCGCAGCAGCACGACGTCCCGCTGGGCCCATTTGCAGCCCAGCATCTGGGAGATATCCACGCCGCCCAGGGCCGCGAAGGGGCCGTCGGCGAAGCGGGTCGACCGGCCGCCGAAGTTCGCGTTGCCGCCCTGTTCGACCGGGGGCTTGCCGGTGACGATGACCGTGCTGTGCGCCTCGGCGGTGGAATGGCCGTAGCCCGGGTCGAAGAGCAGCTCGCGGCCGTCAGCAAGAAGCGAGAGGGCTCCCGCCTCGGCCCCCGTGTGGGCGGAGGCGCAGTGGCGGCGCCCGCAGCCGGTGAGCACGGCGTGCAGGTCCCGTTCCTCCCAGCCGTTGCGGAAGACGATCATCCCGTTGCCTTCCGCGTGGCAGGCGCGGGGCCAGCCGGCCTCATCCGGGCTCTGCACCGGGGCGGCCGGATCGAACCAGGCGATCTCGGTGGGCAGCACGGCCAGCCAGAGGTCGTAGGCGTCGCCATACGGGCCGGAGCGGTGGTCGGGCCGGCCGAGGCCGCGCTGGAAGGCCCAGCGCAGGACGGGGTCGGCATGCCAGGCGGCCAGGAGCTGGAGGGAGGAGAAGATGTTGTCCTTCCCGATGCTGTCGCCCAGTTCCACGGTGCCGCCGCCCGGGGCGATCAGGGAGGCCATCCAGCGGCCATGGCGGTGGAGCGGCTCGTACGTGGAAAGAGCCGGCAGGCCGTGGCGGCGCAGCGCCTCGCCGAGCTGGATGAGCTGGTGGACGCAGATGCCCCCGTAGCCGGGGCCCTCGAAGGTGGCACCGTCGTCGTCCATGCCTTCCCGGGCATAGCCGAAGGCGGTGCGCTGGGCTTCGCTCACGGCTTCGTTGAGCTCGGCGTCGGGCAGGTCTTCGGCCACCGCCAGGGCGAGCAGGCCGATGGCGCACATGCCGTAGATGGTTTTGTTGAAGCCCGCCGAATGGAGGCGGGCGCGCTCGAAAAAGGGGCGGCGGGCATAGGCGAGGTAGTAGTCGCGCACGTGGGCCACCGCCTCGGCCCATTCGGCGGCGGACAGGGACGGGCGGATCAGGTCGAGCGTGGCGGCCAGCGGCGCGCCGGTGAGGCCGATGCCGAGGGGGCTGCGGCAGAAGGAATAGTCGGGGTCTTTCCCCTCTTCGGTCTGGAAGGCCTCGCGGATGCGGCGCAGGACGATCTGTTTGGCGCGCCCGGTAAAGCGGGGCTCGTTCCAGAGCCAGCCCGCGAAGGCCAGTTCCTCCATGACGCGGCTCAGGTCGTGCTGGCCGGGCCTTTCGTAAAGGGCGGTGCTGGAATGGGCCTCCAGGTCGACGTAATGGGGACCGGCGCGGTCGAGGTAGGCTTCGCATTTTTCGCGCAGCCGGCCTGCCATGCCGAGGCCCAAACCGGTTGCGGTGCGGGACAGGATGGCGTCCCGGTCGGCGGCGTCCCAGAGCAGGCGCGGATGGGGGCGGGCGGCTGCCTGGCGGATGGCGGCAAGTGGGTCGGCGGTCAAGGCGGGTGCTTTCATAAGGGGATAGTAGCCGGATTTGAAAGAGTCGGCATTAAAAAAATTGATTGTCAATTATAATTGAGTACCGTTAATATGACCGCATATCTTGGGCCGCATTTGCACAGGAGGGTGACGTATGAAATGGACTGTCTTTTCCCTTGTTCTGGCTTTTACAAGCGTCGTTTCGGGTGTGACGACCAGCACGTGGAATAATACCACCGGCAACTGGTCCGATGGGACGAAATGGGACAACGGGGTCCCGGCGGGCGGCGATT
>CAYZVY010000237.1:0-6779 GCA_964481675.1 uncultured Verrucomicrobiota bacterium | reverse complement strand
CCGCGATGTCGGCTTCCCCGAAAAACAGTCCGTTCATATTGTACACCTTTTAAACCCAGAACGTTGGCACGTCATACTGGCGGATCATCGGATCGGAGGTTACCAGAGGAAACCCGCACTCGAGCGCCTGACCGATCAGGAGCCGGTCGAATGGATCGCGATGGAGGTCGGGAAGCGATTCAAGCCTGAAAATGGCCGCCGTCGACAGGGGCAGAATGTCCATGAGATGTTTCCGGGCAAGCGGCCGTATGATCCGGGATGGCGGTTTCGGCAAAGGCAGCTTCCCGAGCCGGTGCTTGATGACGATCTCAAGAATGCTGACATCGCTCAGGAAAAGCTCGTTGACCGGGTCCGTCAGGACGTCTCGCAGTTCAGGGGATAACCGGAGATGTCCTTCAAAATACCAGAGCGCCACGCATGTGTCCAACAGGTAGGACGCCATCAGGAATTCCCCGAGAAAAGAGCCTCGATTTCCGGGTCCGGGTCATTGAAATCGTCCGGCACATGAATCAGCCCGCGCGCCAGACCGAATGGGCGTTTCCCCCCCTCGTCCGTGCACAGCGGACGGAAGTCCGCGAAGGGCTTGTTGCGGTCGCACAGAATGAACCGCTCCCCCTTGCGCACCCTGCGGGCATATTCGGACAAATGGGTCTTGGCATCATGCATATTTATCAGCGTCGTCTTCATGATCCACAACTTAGTCTACTAATGAACCTATGTCAAACCGATTATGCTCAGGGGTTCAACGGTTCAGCGGTTCAACGGTTCAGCGGTTCAACGGTTCAGCGATACCGGCGGAGGACAGCCGGCTCCAATGCACTTGGCGTTACACAACTGCCGCCATGCAAATGCATGACCGCGGCCGGCGGCCGCAGCCACAGAAGACCTTCGGGCGCTTCATCGGTCGCCAGGCAGGCGCATGACCGCGGCCAGCGGCCGAGGCTACAGCAGACCTTCGGGCACTTCATCGGTCGCCAGGCAGGCGCATGACCGCGGCCGGCGGCCGCAGCCACAGAAGACCTTCGGGCACCCCCGCCGGGAAACTGCCTACACCATTTTTTTCCAGGCCAGGAGGCGAATCGCTTCCTAATCGCAGATGAGCCTGACGGCGTCCTGATTCTCAGATAATCCTCGCGCAACCGGGGGCGCTAAGCATAGGATGGGATCACCATGAAACCACGCGATATCGTCCTCTCCCAGATCCGCCACCGGGAATGCCCCGTGGTGCCCTATACGCTCGGCTTCGAGGATTCGGTGGGGCAGCGGCTCGACGCGCATTACGGCGGCCGGGAGTGGCGGACCCGCCTGACGCCCTACATCGCCGGCGTCGGCGCGGTGGACACGGATCCCAAGGAGCCGCTGGACGACCGCTATGTCCGGGACGGTTACGGCGGCATCTGGCGGCAGGATGTGCGCCCCTGGCACCTCGAAAAACCGCCCCTGTCCGCTCCGTCCTTCGACGGCTACACGTTCCCGACGGCGGAATCGTTCTTCCGGCCCGAAAGAAAGGCGGCGGCCTTCAAGACGTGCGCGGAGCGCGCCGACAGCTTCGTGATCGGCCACCTCGGCTGGGGCCTGTTCGAGCGGAGTTGGAATCTGCGGGGTTTTGAAAACATCCTCATGGACGCGGTGGACGATCCGGACTTCTTCGAAGAGGTTCTGGACCGCCTGACGGCCCTTTATCTCCGCTTCGTGGACTACACGGCCGACCTGCCCGTGGACGGCATTCTTTTCGGCGACGACTGGGGCGACCAGCGCGGCGTGATCCTGGGCCCGGAGCGCTGGCGGAAATTCCTCAAGCCGCGCTGGGCGAAAATCTACGCGGCGGTCCATCGGCACGGCAAGATCGTGATGTCCCACTCCTGCGGGTCGGTTGCCGACATCATCCCCGACCTGATCGAGATCGGGCTCGACGTCCTGGAAAGCGTGCAGCCGGAAGCCGCGGGCATGAATCCCTACAGCCTCAAGAAACGGTGGGGCGACAAGATCACATTCTGGGGTTGTTTGGGAAGCCAGAGCCTGCTTCCGTTCGGCACCCCCGAAGCCATCCGGGCGGAAGTGGCCCGCCTTAAAAAGGAAATGGGCGTCGGCGGCGGATTCATCCTGTCCCCGGCCAAACCGCTCCAGCCGGAAACCCCCACCGCCAACGCCGTCGCCGCCGTTGAAGCGTTTACGGCATAAGAGAGGGGTTAGGGATTAGGGATTAGGGGTTAGGGGTTAGGCTCGCGGCCTTCTCTTCTGTGGACGTGGCCGGTGGCCGCGTAACCGCCGGGCCATAACTTCATGCGCCAGGCCAGTTACCGCCCCCACCGGGGGCGGCCACAGAAGAAAAACCCCAATCGGGCGCTTTGTGGAAACCGCCAGTCTCATGCGGCTCAGCCGGAGGCTTCGCCCTACCTGAAACAGGCGCAACCGCTCAACATGGAAGAAGCAGATTGCCCGTGCTGCGGGATTCCAGCTCGCCTCCCGCCGTCTTCACCTTCACGGCAAAATCGGCCGGCGCCTCGAACGCCAGCCGCGTGCCGCCATTTTCCGCGGCCGCCGTTACGGTCAACGGCCCCCAGGGCGTGTCAACCACCTGCGTGGCCGGCCACGGCAGCGATTGCGGCCCGAACGCGGGGGCCAGCTCGACGCCCTCCCCCTCCTCCAGCAGCCGCGGGGCCAGCATCAGCATGTCATGCGTCCGGGGGTGCACATGGTTGTTCCCCAGCCGCCCCAGCCGCGCCCACTCGCGGAAATCATACCCCAGGCTGGGCGCCAGCTTGGCAAACCCATCGACCACGGCCGGCCGGTCGAACCCGTACCGCCGCCCCATCTCGGCATAGGCCCGCATCGCGAAAACCGCCCACGTGCCGGACGTGTTCAGGGCCCAGGACGCACGCGGGGAATTCCCCAGGTTGCTGGGGAACAGCTCCACGTCGTCGCGCACGTAATGCCGGTGCAGCCGCTCCAGGGCCGGCAGGAACGGCGCGTCCGACCCGCCGGCCTCCACCTCGGCCTGCAGCGCGTCCAGCAGGCTGATCATGTTCACGCCGGTCATATACAGCGACGCATGCCAGCCGGGATGCGGCCCCGCCCCCATCTGCCCGCCGATCACCCCGCGCGCCTCCAGCACCCGCTCCAGCATCCGCACCAGCTCGCGCATCCGGTCGCGGGCATGCTCCGTCCGGAAATACCGCCACAGCAGAGCCCAGCCGCCCACCTCGAACGCGTCGCGCCCCACCGCGTTGCGCGGCCAGTTCGAGCGGAACCAGCTCCAGTACGACTCGGCGACCATTTCCACCGTGTCCTTCATCCAGGGGTCGCCCGTCTCCAGATAAGCGAACAGGACATCGCGGAACTTCGTATAGGCGCAGGTTTTCCAGCCCCAGCCGCCGACCCACTGGTGGACCGTGTAATCGGTGTGATCCACCATCAGATCGGCCCAGAACGTGCAATAATCGAGCGCGTCGCGGTAGTAGCCGGGATCGCCCGTCAGGTAAGCCTGCTCCATGAGGCCGACACCCGTGTCGCCGTCGTTCCCCTCCGGCGAGCCCGGATGATCCGAACGCACGGCGGACCCGCCGAGGAAGGAGCCCTTGTTGATCAGGGCGCGGATGTGGTTCCCGGTCCCCTCGGCCAGGGCGGAGAACCGCCCCCTGACCGGCAGCGTGTCGTAGGGCCACGGCTCGCCGCACACGCCATACCACCAGGCCGGCACGGTGTAGCGGGCCACAGCCGGAGCCGCGTCCGACAGGCTGAACTGGAAGCGCACGGTGCGGGCGAAACCGGGCTCCCACAGGTCGCCGGGTCCCTCCGGCTTCTGCGGGTTGATAATCCGGGCGAACGGCGTGTAGTAGACGGCGTCATTCCGGCCGCGGAGCAGCGCCGGATAGGTGTCGCCGCAGGTGATGACGGTGTCGGCGAAATTGAAGCGGGCGGGCCCCAGGTCGTGCCGCCAGCCGTCGGCCGGCAGGTCGGCGTCGACGCCCTTCACGCCGTCGCCCTGGATCTTCAGGTAGGGAAAGCCGCGGAAGTCGTAGCCCTTGATGTGCAGCTTGGTGTTGGCATAGTGGAGGGTGGCCTGCGCCACGCCGTTGGCGAACAGGATCAGGTAGAGATCGGCCCACAGGTAGGTGTCTTCGTTGTAGATGACGCCGCCCACGCGCACCGCCTCAGCCGCCTCGTTGCGCCACAGCCGGTCGATCAGCACATTCTGCCAGAGGCACTCGGCCTTGCCCGGCCCCGTGGCGCCCGGCTGCAGCCGGAGCGTGCGGCCGCCATAGGCCAGGTCCAGCGCGTATTCGAAGGTCGAGCAGTCGGCCGCCGGCACGCCGCGCAGGCCGTCGATGTCGGCGAACTTGTGCGGCACATAGGGGATGCGCTCGAGGGTCATCGGGGTCGACAGTGTCCAGGGCGACGGGGCGGCCGGCTCCGCAGCCGGGCGGCGGGCCTTGAGCTTGAGGGTTCTGGGCAGGCGGCCCGACACGGCGGCCAGGACGCGGCGGGGATCCGTGTCCCGCTCCCACCAGGCCAGGGGCTGGACCCCGGCGGACGGGTGGGCGGGCGCCAGGCGGGCGCCCCTGCCGCGGGGAAGCGGCAGGGAAAACAGGGCGGCCTCGGCGTCGGGTTCGCCGGCGCGGGTCAACACAACGTGGGCATGCGGATTTTTCATATGAAGTCGGGACATTAACCGGAAGAGCGGAAAAAGGCAATCCCGCTTCAGGACCCAAAATCCTCGCCTAAGGACAAGCAGACACCCAGCGGGTTGCGGCGTTTCGGCGTTAATGGGCGGTCGATTTCGGGCTGATCCGGGCTCCAACTGGGGGCGTCGGGCCCGGGAGGCCACGCCGCCCCGTTGTCGCCCGGCTGAGCCTCGAAATCGCCTCGCCCATTTCCGCTGATCGAAACGCCGCAACGACTTTGCCTCGCGCGCCCGCGGCCCTGCCGGGCACGCTTGGGCGGCGCGCGATTTTGGTTCCCAAAGAAACGCCCTTCATGCTTAAACAACGACCTGCTTTGCGGGCACTTTACGGGGACCATCGCGAGCTGCCCCGGCCGCTTCGGCCAGGGCGAGCGACGAGAGTCGGGTGCGGCGTTTCGATCAGCACGATATGGCGAGACGATTTTGGCGATGATGGGGCCGCGCGACGCGGCGAGCTGGCCTCGTGGCCGCGACGCCGCGTTGGGTGGCCCCATCGCGCCAAAGCGGCCGCCAGATCGTGCCGAAACGCCGCACCCCCGCTGGTGAACCCGCCCGCCAAACATGCACATGGCGGCGGTCAAGCATGCCCTGAAGTGCCGCTTCGTCTACTTCAGGGGGACTGACCGCCCTACCAGCCTGTTGCCGAAGCATCCAATTCTTCCATTCAGCGTTTGCGCTGCGCCGCCTCCCCTGCTATACTCGAGCCTTCTTTTTACGGACAACGGGGATATGGCGAAACCGCAACATACTTACGACGAATCGAAGATCAAGACGCTCTCCTCGCTGGAGCACATCCGCGTCCGCACCGGCATGTATATCGGGCGGACGGGGGACGGCTCGCAGTACGAGGACGGCATCTACATCCTGCTCAAGGAAGTGGTCGACAACGCGATCGACGAGTTCATCATGGGCTACGGCAAGCGCGTCGACATCACGGTCAAGGACGGCCGGGTGGAGGTGCGCGACTACGGCCGCGGCATTCCGCTGGGCAAGATCGTGGACTGCGTCTCCACCATCAACACGGGCGCCAAGTACAACGACGACGTCTTCCAGTTCAGCGTGGGCCTCAACGGCGTGGGCACCAAGGCCGTCAACGCCCTGTCCACCGAGTTCATCGTCCGCAGCCACCGGGACGGCGAGTTCACCGAGGCGGAGTTCGCGCGCGGCAAGCTGCTGCGCCAGAAGAAGGGGCGCGACCCGGAGGCGAAGGACGGCACCTTCGTGGCCTTCACGCCCGACCCGGACATCTTCGGCAAGGTCGCCTACATCGAGGCGCACATCCTGCGCCGCTTCCGCTTCTACTGCTGGCTGAACGCGGGGCTGACGCTCCGGTACAACGGGCAGGACATTGCCTCCGAAAACGGCCTGCTCGACCTGATCGCCGAGGAGACCAACGGCGAGCAGCTCTACACGCCGTTCCATTTCAAGGACAAGATGCTGGAGCTGGCCTTCGTCCACACGAACCGCTTCAGCGAGGACTACTTCTCCTTCGTCAACGGCCAGTTCACGGCCGACGGCGGCACGCACCTGAGCGCCTTCCGCGAGGGCGTCCTGAAGGCCGTCAACGAGTTCGCCAAGGGCAAGTTCGAGGGCGAGGACGTGCGCGAGGGGCTGATCGGCGCCATCGCCATCCGGCTCAAGGAGCCGATGTTCGAGTCGCAGACCAAGAACAAGCTCGGCAACGCCGAAATCCGCGCGCCGCTGGTCCAGCAGGTGCGCGACGTGGTGGTGGACCTGCTGCACCGCGAGCCCGCGGTGGCCGAGCGGCTGCTGGCCAAGATCGCCGACACCGCCGCGCTCCGCAAGGAGCTGCAGACCGTCAAGAAGCTGGCGCGCGAGCGGGCCAAGGCCGTCTCCATCCGCGTGCCCCAGCTCAAGGACTGCAAGCACCACTACGACCAGAAGAAGCAGAAGGGGCTCGAGACCAAGCTGTTCATCACCGAGGGGCAGTCGGCCGCCGGCTCGATCGTCAGCTGCCGCGACCCCAACACGCAGGCCATCTTCACGCTCAAGGGCAAGCCGCTCAACGTGGCCGAGCTGAACCGCGACTCCATCTACAAGAACGACGAGATCTACAACCTGATGCGGAGCCTGA
>CAYZVY010000236.1:3882-6786 GCA_964481675.1 uncultured Verrucomicrobiota bacterium | reverse complement strand
CCGCCATGCTCGCCTCCCCCCTTTACGCCGCCTTCGCGCCGGACCGCTCCGCCCCGGATTGCGGCATTCAAACCGCCATCGACGCCCGGTCGCGGGAGGGTGGCGGCGTCGTGCTGCTTCCCGCGGGCGAATTCGCCGTGAGCCGTTACCTCTTCCTGCGCCATGGCGTCACGCTCCAGGGCGCGGGCGAAGGAAAGACCATCCTGACGGTGGCCAACCCGCCGAAGATGCGCCGCCTGCTCGGCCAGGACAAGGAGACGAAAATGTTGGATGTCGAGGGGGACCTGTCGAGCCTCCGGCCCGGCATGACCGTGAGCCTTTTGACGGGCGGCCTCAATACCTGGAGCGGCCACATCGGCTACCCGACCGTCGCGTCGGTGTCCGGCCAGCACGTCGCCCTCACCAACCTGGACCTGAATTCGGGGATCAGGGCCACCAACTCCAACCCCTATCTGCTGTTCGGCCACGTCACCCGATTGGCCGAAGAGGCGGTCCCAAGCAACCGGTGGATCCGCGTCACCGATCCCGGCATCTGCAAACCGGGCCACGCCTTCACCCTGACCGGCAAGGGCGACCTGTGGGACTACCATTACAACGTCATGACGGCCGTCACCGGCGACACCGTCTACCTGGAGCGCCCGCTCACCGTGACGGCCCCCACCGGTTCGCTCGTCAAGCTGGCGTTCGCGCTGATCACCTCGGAGTGGCAGGAGCGGATCGGCGTCGAATCGCTGACCCTCCGCGGAATCCGCACGCCCACCTTCAAAGCGGATTGGAGCGGCTTCCAGCTGGCGGCGTTCCATACGCGCAATTGCACCAATGTCACGCTGAGGAACGTCACCGTGGAAAACTGGAACGCCGATGGCATCAGCATCCAGGGCGGGGCCGAGGCACTCGTGGAGCAATGCACCTCCACTGGCTGCACGGGCCACGGCTTCCATCCAGGAACGGGGTTGGTCACCGGCTTGTTTACCCGCGTCCATTCGGCCGGCAACGGGGGAGACGGACTCTACTACTGCTGGCACAACGAGCACGTGGACGTCGTCGACTCGATTTTCACCAACAACGGCCATCACGGCGTGGGCGGTCTCGGCATTCCCGGCGACATGCATTGCACGGTCGCCCGGAACCTGATCGCCGACAACGGGGCGGCCGGCGTCAATGTGACCGGCGGGCCGGATTCCGGAAACAGGGTGCTCAACAACACGATCCGCGACAATTCGCGGAAAAAACCGGGCGAGTGGCCGGGGGTGACCCTGTATGCGCTCTACCAGGAAGGCTCAAGCGGCTGTCTGGTCGCCAGCAACACGATCGAAAGCACCCTCGAGTCCCCCACCCAATGGGTCGGCATCGAGGAACGGCACAGCAAGCCCAGCGCGGCCTTTTCCAACCGGGCCGACAAAGCCACCGGCCTCCACCTGTCCGATAAGAACACCATCCTCGCCAACACGATGCGCGGCCACAAGACAGCCGACATCGTGGTCGCCGGGCCTCGCACGACGGTCGGAGAGGGCCAGGGCATCGTCAAGCAATCCACCGTGACAGCAGCGGACGCTCCCAAATGAAAACCCCGATCAGCGGCGCAGGCCGCGCGCTTCTTGCGGCAGGCCTTGGCCTGGCCTGGCCGGCCTGGGCGGCAAACAACTACACCCCCGATTACCCGATCAAGGCCGTTCCACCCGCGCTCTCGGCCGACTCCAGCACCACGTTTTGGGTTGACTGGACCACCTCGAAAACGGCGGCCGACAGGGCCTCGGGCTCGGCCTCGATAACGGCCACTGGCGCGACGTGGAAAGCCGGCTCCGGCCTGACCGGCCCCTTCTCCTTCGCCGGCCCGGGCAATCTCGACCCCGCCGCCTTCACGGTCGAAATGGTGATCCGGATCCATCCGGGAACAGGGTCCGGCGCGCTGGGCGGATGGTCCGTCCCCAACAACTATAACGCCACCCTGGGCGGGTCGGGCTTTCTCCTGTCGGGAAGAGCCGGGGCGTTTGGCCGCACCCGGGAGTTCGCCTTGTCGCAGCCCTTCGGCGCCAATGGCTTTTCGGTCGAGAAGGACGGACTCGACCAATGGCTATACCTGGCCTTCGGAGTCGATCTCGAACGGCGGCTGTATGGCTCGGTTGTCCGCAACCCGAACGGCGACCTCCTGAAACGCAACATGCGCTTCGGCTGGCAGGACGAGTTCCGCGTCAATGTCAACGGCACCGGACCCGAGCGGGACGCGGTCGTGACTGAAACGTGGACCGGCATGGCGGTGGCGGTCCGCACGGCGGCGGCCAAGGGCCAGCCTGCAACGATCACTTTCGGAAGCCCCCGCGCCGACATTATGAAGCTGCGCATGTCAAAAGGCTTCCGCGAGGAGGTGCTCCTCCCGCAGCCGGACCCGATTACCCGGGACGCGCTCAGGACGTTCCTTGCCGCGGATATCGCCCCGGGCCGGATCGCCACGAACCGCGTGGCCCGCTCCCTCGGTTACGAGGGCTATCGTAACAGCGCCACCTGGACCATCCCCGAGGCCTCTGTCGCCCTGAAGCCGGGCGCTGCCGTCACCGTCAACCTCGGCGCCCTGCCAATCGGGCTCTACTCCCTGCACCTCTTCGGCACGATCGCGCCGAACGGCCGGACCGCCCTCGACCGCGTGTGGAAACCCTGCCCAATGGAATTCGAAGCCGTTGACAGCAACGGCCGTAAAGTAGCCTCGGGAAGGCGCCTGCTCAAGCAGTCGTTCAGCCCGACCCGGCTGCAGGGCTTCGATTTCCAGGTCGACGCCCCGGAAACCTACACCGCCACCTTCCGCGTCATGGACAGCGCCATGGAAACGGCTCTTGTCCAGCGGATCGTCCTTCTCGACCAGCTGGCGGGGCTCCCGGACGCGGCCGTGAAGACAACCCAGAATCTCGA
>CAYZVY010000236.1:0-3782 GCA_964481675.1 uncultured Verrucomicrobiota bacterium | reverse complement strand
AGTTCCCCTCCCTGCCGCACGACATCTATTATGCGCCCCGGGCGGTCCTGCTGGGAACCCGCGTCCGCTATTATCTCGGACTCCTGGGCGCGGGCGACAACGGCGGCAACAGCCTGCCGGCCCTTTACGCCGAGGCGGGCGACCCGGAGACCGGCCACGACGCCGCCCTGGCCCTGGTCCGCCTGGCGTACGACTGGCCGGCCCTGGAGATGAACCTGCACGAGCAGCGCCTCTGCACCCACGCGCCCGACCTGGAGTTCAATACGGATTGGTCACAAAATAGGAACGGCAAGTACTTCTACGAGGGCTGGTCGGGCGCCAACGCGGCCTCCCTGCTGAAATCGTACGACCAGGTGTTCCCGTACATCCAGAGCAACCGGTTGTTCGCCGCGGCCGTCCACCGTTTCGTCCCCTGGGTCGAGACGCCGGACGACGTCGTCCGCCTGCTCGACCGGCGCCTCGTCTTCGCGAGCGTGCGCGACCTGCACCGCGGGCAGATCCGCGCGGCGCCCGTGGAGGACATCGCGGCCCAGGTGCTGGGGCCTCATCCGCTGACCGCGCCCATGATGGACCTGACCCGCGCCTGGACGGAACTGTACCCGTTCGAGGGCCCCTTCCAGGAGCTGTACGGCTGCGCCCTCTCCCGCTCAGGCGTCTACCATATCGGGTCGTTCATGACCTACGCGTTCGGCTCGGCCCAGGACACGGTGGACAAGGCGTATCTGGTCTCCATGGCCAAGGCCCGCGGCGTGGCCCTCCCCATGGACCTGAGCGACCTGCAGCGTTACCCCAAGGTGCGAAGCGCGTCCGCTTTCATGATCGACATGTGGATCGCCGGCGGCTTCCCGTTCATGGTAGGCGACGCCAGCGGCGGCCCCCACAGCTCGGCCGAGGGGAAAAAGAGGCTCGTGGCCGCGCGCGCCACGCTCGCCAAGGCCTACGCCCTCACGGGCGACCGGCGCCACGCCTGGCTGCTGGAGAACCTATGCGGATCGACCAACCCCGCGGTCGCCGCCGCCGCCGCGGGCGTGCCGGATCCCGTCCTGCACAATCCCTCGCGGGTCGTGCCGGACTATGCGGCGATCCTGGAGGAAGGCGTGGCCGCCACGAACCTGGCGGAAAAGACGGCCGCCACGCTCCGCATCGGCGTCGGCCAGGGCCACTCGCACGCCGATTACCTGGACCTGAACCTTTTCGCCCTGGGGCTGCCCATGGCGGTGGACCTGGCCTGCCGCAACGAGGGCGACAACTGGTCGCGCCCGGGCTCCTCCTGGCCGTTCCTGCACAACCACGCCATGGCGCACGAAACGGACAACCCGAAGGACGCCGGGCAGGACGGCGACCCCCGGCTCCGCCAGTTCTCCCCGCCCCTCATCCGCGCCGCCTACGAGGACGCGGCCGGCAGGACGAGCCTCCTGCGCGACACGATCCTGATGCGGGCCGGCGATTCGGGCGCCTTCTACGTGTTCGACCTGCAGCGGCTCACGGGCGGCAAGCTGCATACGTGGTGCTTTCACGGGTGCGACAGCGACGCCCTCGCCCTCAACGTTCCCATGAAGGCCGCCACCAACCGGTGGACCGACCGGCTGCTGGAGGGCACCACGCTGGCCGGCACCGCGGACGAAACGCTCCAGGCGGTCTGGACCATGAACCGGGCGCCCAGGACGGTGGAGCACCCTTTCAACGGAGGCGGCACGATCCGGATTCCCGCCTGCGAACCCGCCGTGCTGGGCGCGCTCTACGATCCCGCCCGCCCCGAAGCCCGGATTCGCGCCACGCTGCTCGGGTGCGGCGGAAGCCTCGTCATGCAGGGCAATCCCTACTCGGAAAAATACCAGTACGCCTTCCCGTTCCTCTGGGTTCAGCACGACGCGGCGGGCGAGTCGCTCTTCCCCGCCGTCTACGAATGGTACCGGGGGACCGGCACGGTCGTGGAGAGCGCCACCCTGGCCGGAAAGGATCCGCTCACGGTCAACGTCCGCCTCGCGGGCGGCCAGGCGGACACCTTCACCGTCACGCCGCAAACGTTCAGCGCGGTTTCGCGCGACGGCCAGGGCGTCCGCTGGATCAAGCTGGCCGGCGCCCAGGAACTTCGCGACGGAGAGGCGCTGTCCCTGTCATTGAAACCCGCCGCCGCCGACGCGCGCATCACGGACATCGACTACGCCAAACGCACCCTGGCCGTGGACCAGCCGCTTCCCGCGAACCCGTCCGCCGTCATCGGCAACCCGGGCCGCCGGATTTACCTGGATCTGAAGGGCCCGGCGGGAACGCGGTTCTCCTGGGACGACGATCTGCTCGTGCACGAGGCCCGCATCACCGCCCTCACCGTCACCGGCACGGACACGATCGAGCTGGCCACCAGCCAGCCGTTCTTCAAGGCCGACCAGGGCAACCGCAAGCTCGGCGGCTTCACCGTCGTCAACGAGGACGCAACCTGGCACTTCCGCGGCGGCAGGGCCATCCGCCGGCCGGCCGGCGCCGCCCTGGCCGAAAGCGTTTTCACCGACGCCAACGGCGACGGCCTCGTCAACGCCAGGACCTACGAGATCGGCCTCGGCGACTCGGTGGAGGTGCCGGCGGCCGCCACCGTGGAACGGACTGCGACGGGTTACAGGATCGAGACCAACGCCCGCCTCGACGGGCGCCTGGCGGGCGAAACGATACACGCCGGACCGCCCGGGAACGCCGACGCTCTAACTGGAAAAACACGCAACTGACGGAATCCCAATGAACGACAATATGAAACTGGATGGAACCCCGCTGGCGCGGGTGCTGCTTCGCAAACCGGCCAACACCCCCCGCACGCGGCGGTACCAGGAGTCGATCGACGGCTGGGTGGATCAGGAACTGCCTTCCTGGGATCTTGCCAGCGGGACGATCCCGAACGATCCGCCCCTCACGGGGCGGGAGGCCACCGCGCCGCTCTGCCTCGCCGCCTTCTGCTGGCATTCGCCGCTGTCCCGCTATCACCGCGACCCCCGGCTTCTCTCCTTCTTCGCGGCCGGCCTTGCCACGTTCGCGGAATCCATCCGCGAGGACGGCCTCATGTCCACCTATGGTCTGAACGGCCAGGGCTGGGCGCACGGCTGGGATATCGAGGGTCTAATCTACGGCCTTGTCTTCTGCCGCGAGGCGCTGGATCCTGTCCTGCTGCGGAAGGTAGCCAAGCGCTTTTTCCTGAGCGCCCGGCGCCATGCCGCGCTTTCGGATTCCCACTCGGGAATGGGTGGCATCGGCAACCAGCGCTGCGTCTTTGCCCTCGGCCTGCACCTCTACGGCCAGATCCTGGATGACCCGGACCTGCGGGCGGCCTCGGACCGGGCGTGGAACGAGGTGGCAGCCAAGGTGCTGGACGACTCGGGCCAGGTGGTCGAGCAAATCGGCCCGTGCATGCACTATTCCTACACCGCCTTCTTCTACGCCTGGCTGAACACCGTCGTCCGCGGGGACGCCTCCCACCAGGAACGCCTACTGAAATGCCTGAACTGGTTCCGCTGCCGGCATACGGAAAGCCTGTACCCGTTCGCCGGTCCCTCCGCGCGCCAGTATTACGAGACCATTCCCTATACCGTGGCGGATCTGATCGGCGCGGCCGGCCAGTTTTCCAACCTCGACCCCCGTCCCCTTCTGTTCGCGGAACGCGCCGTCGATGCGGCTGTCCAGTTGAAGGGCGAGAAGCTTGCGAAACCCGGCACAACCAGCGGCGCCGGAATCGTCATTCCCGGCCACGGCGCCTCCCCCTGGATGTGGGCCATCCTGATGGCGCGCGAGGAACAGCC
>CAYZVY010000235.1:0-6808 GCA_964481675.1 uncultured Verrucomicrobiota bacterium | reverse complement strand
AAAAAAGGACGCTCATGAAGCCCCTCTCGAAGGAGGACGCCTGCTTTGAAGTCAGCTGGGAAGTGTGCAACAAAGTAGGCGGCATCTACACGGTCGTGAGCAGCAAGGCGCGGCTGGCCTCGGATTTTTTCGGCGCCCACTATTACCTGCTGGGGCCCGATCTCCGGCTGAACCCGGAATTCGAGGAGACCGACGAGCCCGGCTGGCAGGCCATTCGCGCGGCCTGCGCCCTCAAGGAGATCCGCTGCCGCTTCGGGCGCTGGAAAATCCCCGGCGAGCCGAAGGTCATCCTGGTCGGTTTCGACAAGACCTACAACCAGGGCCAGCTGCTCTATGAACTGTGGGAAACCTACGGCGTCGACTCCCTCTCCGGCGGCTGGGACTACGTCGAGCCCGTGATGTTCAGCACCGCCTGCGGCGAGGTGATCGCCGCCATCCACCGGGCCGTGCTCCAGCCGGCGGGGATCCGGACCGTGGCCCATTTCCACGAATGGATGTGCGGCGCCGGCCTGCTCGGCGTCAAGAAAAAGGCGCCGGACATCGGCACCGTCTTCACCACCCACGCCACCATCCTGGGCCGGACCCTCGCGGGCTCGGGGGTGGACATCTACCGGCAGATGGAGACCCTCTCCCCCCCGCGCGAGGCCAGCACCCACAACATCGTGGCCAAGTGCTCGATGGAGAGCGCCTCGGCCCGGGAGAGCGACTGTTTCACCACCGTCAGCGACATCACCGCCATCGAGGCGCGCAGCTTCCTCGGCCGCGCGCCGGACGTCGTGACGACCAACGGCCTCGACCTGCGGCACATTCCGGACCTCAGCCTGGCGCGCGCGCCGGTCGAAGCCGTGCGCGCCAAGGTGCTGGCCGCCGCGTCCCGTTTCCTGCAGGCCGAGCTCCCCGGCGACACGCGCCTCATCGGCATCTCGGGCCGGTATGAGTTCCACAACAAGGGCATCGACGTTTTCCTGGAGGCGCTGGGCGGCCTGGAGCGCGACCTGCAGAACACCCACCGCCAGGTGCTGGCCCTGTGCATGGTGGTCGGCGGCTACGAGGGGCTCAACGTCCAGGCGGTCCAGGGCGACCCGGGCGCGCGCTCGGAGCAGGGGTCCGGCTGGATCGCCACGCACCAGCTCTACAACAAGGCCCAGGATCCCATCCTGACCACCTGCGCCCGGCTGGGACTGGTGAACGGCCCGGCGAACAAGGTGAGGGTCATCTTCATTCCCGCCTTCCTGAACGGGGCGGACGGCTTTTTCAACATGCCCTATTATGACGTCCTGGCGGCCTGCGACCTGGGCGTCTTCCCCTCCTACTATGAGCCCTGGGGGTATACCCCCCAGGAAAGCGCGGCCTACGCCGTGCCCACCATCACCACGGACCTGGCGGGATTCGGCCTGTGGGCGCTGGGCGCCGGGGAGCAGCCGGGCGTCACCGTCCTCCCCCGCAAGAACCGGGCGGACCAGGAGGTCGTCCAGGAGCTGCGGTCCCTGCTCCTGACGCTGGCCACGTGCGACGAGGCGGCCCTTTCCGTGCGCCGGCAAAGCGCGCGGGCCGTGGCCCAGGGCGGCTCGTGGGAGCTCTTTTTTCCCCACTACCTGCGCGCCTACGGCCTGGCGCTCGAAAAGGCGGAGCAGCGCGCCGCCCTGCTCGCCTCCGCCCGCCGGCAGCGGGATCTGGTGCACACCTTCGCCGCCACCGGCTCCGCCACCCCCTACCTGCGGAACCTGACGGCCGTCGCCAATCTCCCGCCCGCGCTGGCGCGGCTCCGCGAACTGGCCTACAACCTGTGGTGGACCTGGAACCCCGAGGCGCTCGAGCTGTTCGCCAGCCTGAATCCCGCGCTCTGGCCGTCCATGGGCAACAACCCGGTGCGCATGCTCGAACAGGCGTCCAAGGCGCGCCTCGACACCCTCGTGACGGACGCGCACTACCTGGCGCTTTACACCCGCACCCTCGCGGCGTTCGACGCCTACATGAAAGGCCGGGACACCCTCCTGCCGGCCCGCTCCGCCATCCGCCGCAGCGCTCCCGTGGCCTATTTCTCAACCGAATACGGCCTGCATGAATGCCTGCCGATCTATTCGGGCGGACTCGGGGTGCTCTCGGGCGACCACCTCAAGGCCGCGAGCGACCTGAACCTGCCCCTCGTCGGCGTCGGCCTGCTGTACCGGAACGGCTATTTCCACCAGCGGCTCGACAAGGACGGCTGGCAGCAGGCCGACTTCCCCGAAAGCGATTTCTCCGTGCTGCCGGTCGAAGTCGTGAAGGACGACCAGGGGCTGCCGCTGGAAATCCCCCTGGACCTGCCGGGCCGGACGCTCTTCGCCCGGGCGTGGGAGATCCGCGTGGGGCGGGTGACGCTCTACCTCCTCGACTCCGACACCCCGAAAAACACGCCCGAGGACCGCCTGATCACGGGGCGCCTGTATGTGCCCGACCGCCACACCCGGGTCAAGCAGGAAATGCTCCTCGGCATGAGCGGCGAGCGGCTGCTCCGGCGGCTCGGCCTCCGCCCCTCGGTCTACCACATGAACGAGGGCCACTCCGCGTTCCTGGCGCTGGAACGGGTGCGGGCCTGCGTCCAGGAGGACGGGCTCTCCTGCTGCGAGGCCTTCGAAGCGGTCCGCGGCAACACCGTTTTCACAACCCACACCCCGGTCGAGGCCGGCAACGAGACGTTCCCGCGCGACATCATGGAGTATTACTTCAGCCATCTCGCCCAGAAGATCGGCCTGTCCTGGGCCGATTTCTGGGACCTGGGCCGCTCCGGGAGCGGCGACGAAAAGCCCTTCTCCATGACCGTGCTGGGGCTGAAGACCGCGGCCCGCAGCAACGGCGTCAGCCGCCTGCACGGCAAGGTGTCGCGCGCCATGTGGCAGTCCGTCTGGAAGGGCCTGCCCGAGGCCCAGGTGCCGATCGGGTCCATCACGAACGGCATCCACACGCCCTCCTATGCGGCCCCCCGGATGAGCGACCTGCTGGACACGCATCTCGGCGGGGACTGGAAGCGCCGGCTGGCCGAGCCCGAACTCTGGAACCGCGTGCACGCGATCCCCGACGCCGAATTCTGGGACGTGAAATCCGGGCTCAAGCAGGATCTGCTGGCCGCGATCCAGCAAAACGTGTCGGCCCATTTCGCGAAGTACCGGCCGTCCAAGGCGCTGCGCGAGGACGTCTTCGCCCGCATGAACCCCTCGGCCCTGGTCGTCGGATTCGCCCGCCGCTTCGCCCCGTACAAGCGCGCCGCCCTCCTGCTTTCCAACCTCGACCGCCTCGACAAGATCGTCAACCATCCCAAGCGGCCGGTCCTGCTCGTCTTCGCGGGGAAGGCGCACCCCGAGGACAAGCTCGGCATCGAGCTCATCCACAAGGTCGTGGCCGCCTGCAACGATCCCCGCTTTCTCGGGCGCCTCTTCTTCCTGGAAAACTACGACCTGGCCCTGGCGCGCCTGCTGGTGCAGGGAGCCGACGTCTGGCTCAACACCCCGCGCCGTCCCCACGAGGCCAGCGGCACCAGCGGGCAGAAGGTTCCCGTCAACGGCGGCATCAACCTGAGCGTCTCCGACGGCTGGTGGTGCGAGGCCGATGACGGCTCCAACGGCTGGACCATCGGCCCGCCGGTGCGCGACGGGTTTCCCCCTCCGGAGACAACCGACGACGAGGACGCCCTGGCCCTCTATTCGCTCCTGGAGGACACCGTCGCCCCGCTCTACTTCTCGCGCGACGAGGGGGGTCTGCCCCGCCCGTGGATCGCGCTGTGCAAGCGGTCCATGCAGACGCTGGTGCCCCGCTTCAGCGCCGAGCGGATGGTGCGGGACTATGCCGGGCGGGCCTATGCGCCGGCGGCGGAACGCGGCGTGCTGCTGGCCCGCGGCGGCTTCGCCCTGGCCCGCCAGCTGGCGGACTGGAAGCGCAAGATCCCGGGCCGCTTCTCCTCCCTGCGGCTGAAGGATATCCGCGTGGAGGGGGTGACGGGGGATTCCATCGCCATCGGCCAGCCCCTCACGGTCAGGGTCCGGATCGACCCCGGCAAGCTGACGCTCCCCGAAATCCTGGTCCAACTGGTGATCGGCCCGACCGACGGGCGCGATTTCATCGGGCCGCCCGAGGTGATCGCCCTCACGGGCGCGCCCGACAGCCCCGGCACGCTCGTCTTCACGGGCTCGCATGAACTTGCGGAAAACGGCCGTTTCACGTATGGGATCCGGGTTGTTCCCCAAACCGAAGCCCTGGAAGACCCGCTGGAAAGCGGACTGGTGCTCTGGGGATGATCGACGGCCTGATCCGGCTGATGGAATCGCCGGACGATCGCCTACTTCGACGCGCTTCCGGGCGTCAGGGCCTCCTCCTGAGCCGCGGGCGCCGGAATCAGCCAGTCCTTGATGGATTTCGCCAGGGCCACCCCCACCCCGGGAACGGCCGCGATATCGGCCTCCGCAGCGGCCGACAGCCGGCGGACCGATCCGAAAACGGATAGCAGCGCTTTTTTCTTCGACGGGCCGATGCCGGGAATATCGTCCAGCACGGACTCGCGGATGCGCCGCGCCCGGAGCTTCCGGTTATAGGCAATGGCGAACCGGTGGGCCTCGTCGCGCAGGCTGCGCAGCACCTTCAGGGCGGACGAGTCGGGCGGCAGCCGCAGAGGCGGCTCCCGCAGGCTGACGTGGATTTCCTCGAACCGCTTCGCCAGGGCCGCGGTGGGGATGGACGGCAGGCCCGATTCGGCCATGGCTTCGCGGGCCGCCGCCAACTGGGTCTGCCCCCCGTCGAGCAGCAGCAGGTCCGGCCATTCGCGGGAGCCTTCCTTGATGTCCTCGAGGTGGCGCGAGACCACCTCCTTCATCATGGCGGGATCGTTCATGCCCTCGACCGTGCGGATGCGGTAGCGGCGGTAGCGGCTTTTCTGCGGCATGCCGTCCAGGGCAGACACCAGGCTGGCCACCGAATGGGTGCCGGAGATGGTGGAAATATCGAAACACTCGATCACCCGGGGCGGGCGCGGCAGGCCCAGCGCCGCCTGCAGCTCCCCGACCCCCGCAAGGGCGTCGCGCGCGCGGATGCCGGGATCGCCCGTGAGCAGCCGCCGCTGGCGGATCGCCGTCTCAAGGTGCCGCAGGGTGTCGCGCAGGCTGGCCGCCCGCTCGTAATCGCAGTCCGCCGCGGCCGCCTTCATCTCGGCCCGCACGTCGTCGAGCAGCTCGGGGCTGTCCCCCCGCAGGAACGCGCACGCCTGCTCCACCCGCTGGCGGTAATCGGGCTGGGACAGGCGGCCGACGCAGGGGGCCGAGCACTGGCGGATCACCTCGGCCAGGCAGTGCTTGAAATCGACGGCGCCCGGCCGCAGGGGCAGGCAGACGCGGATGCCGAAGCGGCGCTCGACGAAGTCCACGGCCTCCCGCGCGGACAGGGCCGAGACGTAGGGGCCGAAATAGGCGTACCCGTCCTGCCGCTTCACCCGGCAGATCTCGAAGCGCGGGAACGGGTGCTCCGGGTGGATCCGGACCATCATGTACCGCTTGTCGTCGCGCAGGGCGATGTTGAAGCGGGGCTTGTAATCCTTGATGAGCTTGCTCTCGAGGAGCAGCGCCTCGGCCTCGCTGCGGGCCCGGAACCACTCCAGGTCCGCCACGTTCAGCACCAGGTCGCGCCGCAGGGGCGTGGTCGCGGCGAACGAGGAGTCCCTGAAATAGGAACTCACGCGGTCCTTCAGGTTCAGCGCCTTGCCCACATAGATGATGCGGCCCCGGGCGTCCCGCATGAGGTAGACGCCCGGGACCTCGGGGAGGTCCCGGAGCTTGGCCTTGACTTGGTCCGCCAGTTCCATGGGGACCAGCCTATCAGCTTTTGCCGCCCGGCGCCACCTCCAGTTCGCCCGCCCCGTTGAGCGAGACGACCAGGGAGCCGCCGTCGCCGACCTTTCCGCCGACCACGAGGCGGGCCGCCGGGGTCTCCACCTGCCGCTGCAGGAACCGCTTGAGGGGCCGGGCGCCGTAGACCGGATCGTAGGCCGACTTGGCCAGGGACTTGCGCGCGCCCTCGGTGATGACCAGGCCGATGCGCTGCTCCGCCAGCCGGCGGCGGAGCTCCTCCAGCTGCAGGTCGACGATCGTCGCCATTTCGGCGACGGTGAGCGGCTTGAACAGCACCACGTCGTCGATGCGGTTCAGGAATTCGGGCCGGAACCGGGCCTGCAGCTCGGCCATCACGTCGCGCCGGACGCCTTCGGGAATGACGCCCGCCTTCGTGATGCCCTCCAGCAGCAGGGGCGAGCCGATGTTGCTCGTCATGATGATGATCGTATTCTTGAAGTTGACCGTGCGGCCGTGGGAATCGGTCAGCCGCCCGTCGTCCAGGATCTGCAGCAGCACATTGAAGACATCGGCGTGGGCCTTCTCGATCTCGTCCAGCAGGATCACGCTGTAGGGCTTGCGCCGCACCGCCTCGGTCAGCTGGCCGCCCTCCTCGTAGCCGACGTAGCCGGGAGGCGCGCCCATGAGGCGGGATACGGTGTGCTTCTCCATGTATTCGCTCATGTCCAGCCGGACCAGGTTGTCCTCGCTGTCGAACAGCGCGGCGGCCAGCGTCTTGGCCAGCTCGGTCTTGCCCACGCCCGTCGGGCCGAGGAACAGGAAGGCACCCACGGGCCGGCGCGGGTTCTGGATGCCCGCCCGGGACCGCAGGACCGCATCCGACACGGTCCGGACGGCCTCGTCCTGGCCGATGACGCGCGCATGCAGAACGTCGTCCAGGTGGAGCAGCTTCTCGCGCTCGCCCTGAAGGAGGCGCGTCAGGGGGATGCCCGTCCAGC
>CAYZVY010000234.1:2766-6817 GCA_964481675.1 uncultured Verrucomicrobiota bacterium | reverse complement strand
GCAAGCCCCTGCCCGCCCGCATCGTCTACCGCGGCTGCGACGGCACGGCCGATCCGTTCTTCTTCCCCGCCACCGGCGAAACCCGCGTCCGCAACGCCGTGCACACGTCTACCGGCTCCAGCCTCGACCCGCTGCCTCCGGGGCACTATGACGTCATGGTCTCCTGCGGTCCGGAGCTCAACGCCTTCACCACGACGATAACGGTCGCCACCGGACAAACCAACACCATCCGGGCCGTTCTCACCCGCGCCTATTCCACGCCGGGCTGGATCAGCGCCGACCTGCACAACCATTCCACCCTCTCCGGCGCCTCCGAAATCTTCTATGTCTATCCATACAGCAAGGATCCTACGGCGGACGGCGACTCCACCGCCTCCACCCGAGGCCGCGTGCTGAGCCTGCTCGCCTCGGGCATCGAATTCGCCGTGCCCGCGGAGCACAATTTCAGTTCCACCTTCGAACCCCTTATCCGCGAACTGGGCATGAAGGACCGGTTGGCCACCTGCCCGGGAATCGGCCTGACGGCCGGCCGCCGCCACACTGTCACCCACCAGAACGTCTTTCCCGCACCCCATGTTCCCGGCCGGCAGGACGGCGGCGTGCTTCAGCGGCCCGAGCACGTCGGGCAGCTGGAATGGATGCTGAAATGGAGCAACACCACCGAGAAGCTGGTCCAGATCGTTGTGCCCCGCGGCGACACCCTCCGCCCCGCCCCCGGCATGGATGTCGTGGACGTAGTCGACCTCGAGCCGCTGGTGGAAGGCAAGCCCCTGGAAAGCCGCGACAACCGGATCCTCGACTGGATCGCCCGCCTCAACGAAGGCTACCGCCTGCCCGCCGTGGTCAGTGCCGGCGCGTTCAACAACGAGGCCCGCGCCGGTTCCGTCCGCACCTACGTCCGCGTTCCCGACGACAACCCCGCCACGCTCGACCCCCTCGACGTGGCGCGGGCCTGCAAGAAGGGGCATGTCCTCCTCACCACGGGCCCGTTTCTCGACGTATCCCTGACGGGCGACAACGGAAAAGCGATCGCCGGCCCGGGCGACAGCATTTCGATGACAGGTACAAAGGCGGCGCTGCGCGTCCGGGTCCGGGTCTCCAACGCCGCGGCCGTGGACCGCGTGCAGGTTCTGGTGAACGGCAAGACCGATCCGGCCCTCGACTTCCGGAAAGACCGGAAACCCGACCTGTTTCCGGAAGGGACAACGGCCTTCGAGCAGACGGTCGACCTGACCGTGGCCGCGGATGCCCACGTGATCGTGATCGCCTCGGGCAAGGGCTCCGGCCGGCGGCATGTGGCGGTTTCCAATCCCATTTGGATCGATGCGGGAGCGGACGGCTACCTGCCGCGCTCCCCGCTGGACGACACCGTGATGACGAAGCTGGATTTCGTCGCCTCCCCCCTGGCCCGCGAGGGGGAAAAGGAGCCGGGGCGCGTCCGCCTTGAGCTCTCCAACACCGGCAAGACGGAGGAGCGGGGTGTGGCGCGGCTGGATATTGCGCCCGCGTCCGCCGCGAGCGTCCCGGGCCCCGTCGAGCGCCCCTACACGATCGCGCCAGGAGGCCAGGCGCACGTGGAATGGCCGATCCTGCTCAGCGACGCCCTGATCGCCACGGGCTTCCCGATCCGCTCGACCTACAACAACGCGGGGACCTTCGGCATCCGCGTCCCCCGCGGAACGAACGGCGCCAGCCACCGCGCGGCGAACACGTTCATGTCCCTGGACTACCCGTTCCGGTCCCTGCCGCCCCTCCCGTCGCCGGACGGTCTCGACCAGGTTCTCAAAGAGGAACGGCCGTTTCCCGTCCTGGACGCCTCCCGCAAGCCCCTGGCGGAGTGCCGGTGGGGCGTGAGCGGCTCCAACCTGGCCTTTCATGCTGTGGTGCGCGATCCGGCGCCGGAGCGGCGGCCGCTCCAGTGGGAAGGCTCCTGCATCGAGCTGTTCGGCTCCCTGCCGGGGCGCAGTTCCCAGAACAAGCCGACGCTGGGCTATTTCCCCATCCGCCAGGTCTACCTGCTGGCCCGGGCCGGTGACGCGTCCGCGGCCGCCTTCAAGCGGGTGGCCGAGGGAATCGTGCCGGCGTCCGAGATTGCCATTGTGTCGACGCCCGTCAAAGGCGGGTATGCCGTGAGCGCATTGATCCCCCTGTCCCTGCTGGGCGCCGATGTGGACCTGATCGCCCGCAACGTCTTTTTCGCCGGCCAGTTCAACCCCGCGTACCTGATCGACCTGGACCCCCGACCGGGCCGCATCCTCCTCGAGGCGCGGGTCACCGCCCCCCGGCCCGCGCCCCAACCGCCCCTTCGCGGGACGATCTTCGGAAGTCCCGCCCCGCATGCCGACCATAACGCCTTCGGCCGCATGCGCCTGATGGGCGATGTCCAGGCGACACTAACCGTCCTGGCGCCGATCTCCCTGGCGCCGGAGGCTCCGCCTGCGCGCATCAGCCTCACGCTGACCAACAATGGAAAAACCGTCAAGACCGACACCGTTTCGCTGCAGTGCGACCCGGCGGGGGCGGTCACCTTCAAAGGCCCCTCGTCTCTTCCGTTCACGCTGCCGCCCGGTGCGTCCACCTCCGTCGTGTTCGAACTCACGCCGAACGGGGCGCCCGCGCTGCCGTGGGTCAACCTGGTCGTGCCGCGCTCGCCGGGCGGGGCCATCGCCGGGACGCCGTCCCCCCGCCTCCCGATCCTGGACCGGCCCCTGGCCGTCATCGCGGCGCCGGGCTCACTTGACGACGTTCGAAAAGCGCTGGCCGCGCAGGCGCCCCTGATCGTGCCGATCGACGGCAAGCCCGCGGCCGAAATCCGGATCGCGCTGGCGCCGGGCGCGCTGGCCCTGCATGCGGTGATTCGCGGGGAACCGGGCCCTCCGCAGGATCCGCCCTGGAAAGGCTCCTGCCTGGAAGTCTTTTCGGCCGCGAGCGACACGAATGCCATGGCGCATCTGTTCCTGGTGCAGGCCTATGGCGACAAGCCGGCCGCGGGTCTGGTCGCGGAAGAGGACCAATCGGTGAAAGTGCCCGACATCCAGGTGCAGTCGGCCCGCACGCCGGACGGCTGCGAAATGACCGCGCTGATTCCGCTCCGCCTGATGGAACTGCCGGCCAGTCCCGAGCGGTTGAAGCTGGAATTCCAACTGGGCCTGCCGGGGGCCGACGGGAAGATGCTTTACGGCACCACGTTTGGCAGCACCCGGGCCTATATGACGCCGTTGAGTTACGGGACTTTCAGGATCATCCGCTAAAAAGGATCACGCTCATGACACTGCGAAAAGGCCTTGCGGCCGCCATCCTCGCGTTCGGCTATGCCTTCCTGATCCAGGCGGCCGAACTGGTCACCCTTCATCCCGGCAATTACCAGACCTACGCGCCGGCCGGCAAGGAAACCGACGCCATCTTCGGGGACTACGTGCTGCGCAACGACCGCCTCACGGCCGTGGTGGCCGACCCCACCCTGTGCCGGGGACGCAGCGCCGGACGGAAAAACATGCCCATGCCGCAAGGCCTGCTCATCGACCTGACCCGCCGTGACAGCCCCAACGACCTGCTGGTCCAGTTCGATCCAACCTACACCGAAAGCCTGGGGCGGCGCGAAACCGGACCCGAGGGAGACCCCGGAGAACCGGGCCACCAGAAGGACTTCATCGACGAGGCGATGCGATACAAGGAACCGGGGCGGCAACCCCGGACCAACGCCACCGTCACCCTGACGCTGCCCTTCAAGTCGCCGGGCGTGGAGGTCCGCTACACGCTGGCCGACGGATGGGATTACATCCGGGTCGAAATGGTCTACGACACGAAGGCGCTCAAGGCCCTCGACCCGCCCTTCCGGCCCACCAGCATGCTCTACCTGGGGCCGGACAACCTGATGGCCTCGGCGCAATTCCTGTATGGGGACGATGAAGCGGGCCGGCTTAACTGGATTGCCGACCCGTGGTTCGGCCAGGCCTACGGCGTGACCGCCGAAACGAACGCCATCCGTCCGGTCGTCACACGGTCCCGCGCCTCGATGCTGTTCCAGCGCCAGGACGACGGCAAGCCCTTC
>CAYZVY010000234.1:0-2666 GCA_964481675.1 uncultured Verrucomicrobiota bacterium | reverse complement strand
GCCGTGACCGACGGGGAAGGCAAGGCCATACCCTGCAAGGCGCTGTTCAAGGCGGCTGACGGGACAAACGATCCCTTCTTCTTCCCCCCCAACGGCTCCAACCGCGTGCGGAACGTCGCCTACGCCGCGGACGGGAAGGTGGACCAGATCCTGGCGCCCGGCCGCTACCGCGTGACCGTGTCGCGCGGGCCGGAATACGATTTCGCCCGCCTGGATGTCGCGCTGGACGCCGGGCAGGCTACGTCCGCCGTCATCCGCCTGGCCCGGCTGATGGACACGACGGGCTGGATCAGCGCGGAATTCGGGAGCCGCACCACGCTGTCACGGGGATTCAGCCTGGCCGACGTGAAGGGCCGGGTGCTGAACCTCGCCGCCGAGCACGTCGAGTTTGCGCCGGCCAGCGAGCGCGACCAGGTTTTCACCTACGAGGACACGATCCGCGAGCTCGGCCTGGAGCCCTTCCTGAAATCCTGCCCCGGCATCGGGCTGACCGAACGGGTCCGCAAGACGGTGACGAGCCAGAATGCCTTTCCCGTGCGCTACGTGCCCGGCGCCCAGGACGGCGGGGCTGTCCAGCGCCCGCAGCACATCTATCAGGTGTTCTGGCTGAACGGGTGGTATGCGCCGCTGACCAAACACGGGGACACCGGCTACGCGAGCGACTGGGAGACGCTGATCCAGGTCACGCCGCCCGACATCCATGAAAACGACGGCAAGTGGCACGGCATGTGGGCCCTGTTCCAGGACTCCGGCCTTCCCTACTCGCTGCGGAACGGCATCGAACAGGTCCACCGCAACAGCCGCCTGGTCGAACTGGCCCTCTACCACGCCATGGAGGTTCAGCCGCTCACGAACTTCCTCGGCCTGGCGGACTTCGACCCCGCCGACCCGGACGGGGCCGCGGATATCGCGGCCTGGCAGCGCACCATGGACGACTGGGCCCGCACCAAAGAGTGGCCGGAGCTCAAGCGGCCCAACCTCGACTGGCTGCGCATGCTGAACATGGGCTACCGGATCACCGGGGTGGTCAACAATAACGGGACCCAGAATTACAGCAGCTCGGGAGTCTTCCGAAATTATATCAAATTGGGAGCAGACGATCCTGCCGGGATCGAGCCGCTGGCGGTGGTGGGCGCGGTGAAGAAAGGGCGGGTCGTGATGTCGACCGGCCCGTTCCTGGAAGTGACCGTGGCGGCGGGCGGGAAGACGGCGGGCCCGGGGGACGACCTGGCCGCGCCGGACGGGAAGGCGGTCCTGCATGTCCGGGCCCAGGCCCCCCAAGGTGCGATCCTGGACGCCGTCCGGGTGCTATTCAACGGCCGCCCGGTTCCGGCGCTGACGCGCACGCGGGCGTCGCACCCGGCGCTGTTCAAGGACGGCATCCTGCAATTCGACGGGGACATCCCGCTGGCGGCCACGGTCGACACGCGGGTCATGGTGCTGGTTTCGGGCCAATCGTCGAACGCCGTTCCCCTGGCCCTGTCGAACCCGGTATATCTCGACGTCGACCAGGATGGCTTCCGGCCCTTCCCCCCGTGGCAGGACCGGGTTTACACACGCATGGACCTGGTTGCCCCGCTGGGTTCGGCCAAGGATGCCCCGCCCGCGGACGTCTCCCTGAAGCTGAAGAATATAGGGACTGCCCCGGCGGCCGACGGCTTTTCCGTCCGCCTTCTACCCGACGGCGTGGCCGAGGTAGTCGGCGAAAACCGCTATGCGTACAAGCTGGCCCCGGGGGAGCAGACGGAGATCCGGATCCGGCTGCGCTACCTTGGGAAGGGCAACCGGGTGCGGGCCAGCGTGGTGCGCTCGTCGGCGGGCGTCGGGCGCCGGCCCGTGGCGCTGACGCTGGACCTGGACAAGAAGCCGGAAGCGTCCACCCGCGCCATGGCGGTCGTGGAGCAGAACTGGTGGCTGCCGCAACACGATCCCGATCGACCGCTAAACTAATATGTTTCAACGACGAGGCCGGGAACCAGGCGGTAATGCTCCGTATCCCTTGTCATAAGTGGAAGACCGTGCATCCTGGCCGTTGTGGCGATCAGCAGGTCCATGGTGGGAATCGGGATTCCAGCCCGGCGTAAAGCGGCTTCCAATTCCGCATAGGCCACCGGAAATGTCGAATCCGGATACACGATTGTCAGGTTTTCGACAAACCGTTCGACATGCCTCAATTCACGATCGGGTTGAGCCGAAAGGCGGGCACCCGCATGCAGTTCGCAAGCCACGAAAACGGAAGCGAACAGGGGGGCGGTTCCCATGCGGCGCAAGGCCTCGGTGGCAGGTCCGCCGCCCCGCTTGGTTTCCCGGAGCAGATCAATGCAGAAACTGGTATCGACAAACATCGTTACGCCTCGCTATCGATGATCGGGGAATCGGCGGGCGAATCGCTTCGGCGGCGAACCGCATCCTCGATTCGATCCAGCGTGTCATCCGCGAGCAGGCAACCGGGAAGAGCCTCCAGCAGATTCCGGGCGGTGTGAGCCGGTCCTAAACGGCGCTTGATGACCTTGCTGAACGACTCGTTGCCCCGCTTTTCGGCGGCCAGCAGTTCGTAGGCGTCCATGTCGATGGTGATGGTTTTGACGGCCATACTAATCTCTCCAATTCTAAACACACTTATCATGCACTTAGATTGTGCATATGTCAAGGCATGCAATGAACCC
>CAYZVY010000233.1:0-6841 GCA_964481675.1 uncultured Verrucomicrobiota bacterium | reverse complement strand
CCACGGTGTTCGGATTCCTGGGATCGTTGTCATGGTTCCTGGATCTGTTCTCCCATTTTCGCGTGCAATACCTGTTCGGACTGGTCGTTCTGGGTGTCATTTTCCTGGCGGGGCGCCGTCGCAAAACGGCGGTCGCTTTTCTGGGGTTTGCATTCGTGAATCTGGCGGTTGTGCTTCTCGCGGTGGCGGGTCGAACACGGGCCATGCCCGAAGGGGCGCCGGTGATGCGGGCCATGCTGATCAATGTGAACACGCGCTTTGGCGATCCGGTGCGGGTGGGCCAGGCCATCCGGGACGCCGATCCTGATCTTCTGGTGCTGGAGGAAATCAGCGATTCATGGATGAAGGATTTGACGTGGCTGACAAATGCCTACCCTCATTTTCTGGCGCATCCGCAGGAGGATAATTTCGGCATCGGACTTTTCAGCAAGCGGCCGTTTGCCGAGGCCCGGATCGTATACATGGGAGACGCGGGAGTTCCGTCCATTCTTGCCACCGTCGAGATGGGACCGACCAACTTGACCGTGTTGGCCACGCATCCCCTGCCGCCCGGAGGCGCCGGGTATTCCCGGATGCGGAACGAACAGCTTGGATTAATGCCCGGTTATCTCTATCCGGCCAGGCCGTCGATTCTGGTGGGCGATCTCAATGTGACGCCTTGGAACGGCTATTTTCGGAAGCTCATGAAGGAGGCCGGGCTGCAGGATAGCGCCAAAGGCCGCGGGGTTCAGCCGACGTGGCCTGCTCAAAACATTCTTCTTCGGGTCCCCCTCGACCACTTCCTGCACTCGCCCGACGTTGTCGTGGCCCGCCGGCAGGTCGGGCCCGACGTGGGGTCGGATCATTTTCCGCTGATTGTCGATTTCGCGATCGTTCCCGCCCGGGAGAAGGAGAAAACGGCCCCATGAAAAGCTATTCCCATGACGAAATCCGCGCGTATGCCAAAAGGGTGGTGCGCTCTGCCGAACAAAGGCGCCTCTTTGTCCCTATTTTTGGATTGATGATGCTGGCCGCGCTGGGGTGCGTGATCTGGATGGTGAAGGAGAAGGCGGAGGCGCTCCAGGCGACGCTTGTCGGGGATCCCCATTTTCTGGCCGGCGTGGCCTGCGGCATTCTGTTCATGCTGATCGGCGTGATCGGCGCCTTCGGCACACTGAAGATGCTGGGGTTGAACCGGGGGATCGAGTACCAGGCGCTTAAGCGGCTGGTGGAGCTGGAGAAAGAGAGCTGGAAATTCGGGAAGACAAAAAAATAGTCTAAGGCATGAGGTTGGATTAAGATAAGGCCATGAAAGAAAATTCTAAAATATGTAAGGCAGCCGCTGCGAAGGAGCGTGATCGGCCGTTGGCCGCGCCGGCCCTTGCCGGCGAGCGGACGTTTCATAATCGGACGGAATTGGGATCTGCGCGGGGAAGTGTGAAGGTGAAGTGCGACCTGACTAAGCCCGCCTCTTCTCGGAGGAACTGGACGCGGGAACCTTTGTGAAGAAGCCGAACATCATTGTGATGCTGATGGACAACCTGGGCTATGGGGACGTGGGCTGCTATGGGTCCACGCTGCATCGCACCCCGAACATTGACCGGATGGCCCGCGAGGGCATCCGGCTGACCAGCTTTTATAGTGCGAGCGGCGTGTGCACGCCTTCGCGCGCGGCCCTGATGACCGGGTGCTATCCGCGCCGCGTTAACATGCACGTGAGCGGACGCAACCAGTGCGTGCTGTTCCCGTCCGATCCCAAGGGGCTCAATCCCGCCGAGAAAACGATCGCCGCACTGCTGCGCGAACAGGGCTATGCCACCGCCTGCATCGGCAAGTGGCACCTGGGCGACCAGGATCCCTTCCTGCCCACCCGCCACGGCTTCGATCGGTTCTTCGGCTGCCCCTACAGCGAGGACATGGTGCCGACAGCGGCCCAGCCGGACCGGCCGCCGCTGCCCCTGATGCGCCAGGAGACGGTGGTCGAGGCCCCGGCCGACCGGAACCTGCTGACCCGCCGCTACACGGAGGAAAGCATCCGCTTCATCCGCGAGAACAAGGATCGCCCCTTCTTCCTCTATCTGCCCCAGGCCATGCCGGGCAGCACGGATCGCTCCTTTTCCAGTCCCGGGTTCCAGGGCAAGTCCGCCAACGGGCCCTATGGCGATTGCGTGGAGGAGCTGGACTGGTCGGCCGGCGAGATCATGGCCTGCCTGAAGGAGCTGGGGCTGGACGACAACACGCTCGTGATCTGGACCTCCGACAACGGGGCGGTGGGTTGGAATCCGCGGCAGGGCAGCAACGCCCCCCTGAAAGGATGGGGTTACGACACGTCCGAAGGCGCCCAGCGCATGCCGTGCATCGCCCGCTGGCCGGGGCGCCTTCCCGCCGGGGGCGTTACGGACGAGCTGACCACGATGATGGACATCCTGCCGACCGCGGTAGCGCTGGCGGGAACACGGCCGCCGGCGGATCGCACGATCGACGGGCGCAACATCTGGCCTATCCTGACCCAGGTCCCGGGTGTGACATCGTCATATGATGAAACCGGGTTCTTCTATTATTACCGGGAACAGCTGCAGGCCGTGCGGTCGGGCCCGTGGAAGCTGTATCTCGCGCTTGAAAAGAAAATGAAAAGCCTCTCCGGGTCAATGGAGGGGGCCAAGCCCTGCGAGGCGGAGCTGTACGACCTCCGGAGCGACATCGGCGAGACTCGCAACGTCGCGGGTGAGCAGCCGGAGGCGGTCCGCCGGCTTCAGGCGCTCGCAGATCGCGCACGCGCGGATCTGGGCGACCTGGGCCGCGAAGGCCGGGACCAGCGCCCGGCGGGGCGGGTGGAGAACCCGGTGCCGCGGGTTTTAGTATAAAAGAGGTCGGGCAACTGTCGGCAAGTCCTCCGCATTATCAGTAAAAACAATATATAGATTGTTATTGCTTGAGAAGAAAACAATATATATATTGTTTTAATTGACAAATATACAACGTTTATGTTGTAGTTATTTCAGTTTTACGTGGAAAGGAAGACCCGGCATGAACCAGAAAAAATTAATCAGGGAACAGCTTGAGGTGTCTCTTCAGCGTTTCGCTCCTCTGCTTGGTGTTTCCCCACCTTCGAAAGGATGGATTCGCGCCATACGGGATGCACTTGGAATGACGGCCAAACAGTTAGCCGCCCGGCTTGGCATGGCACAGCAAGCCGTGGCGCGCATCGAGAAAGATGAGACGGCAGGATCGGTTACAATTAAGACCATGCGGCGTGTCGCGGAAGGCCTTGACTGCATTTTCGTGTGTGGATTTGTGCCCCGCTCAAGCCTTGAAGGCTCTATTCGCAGTCAGGCCAGACGACTTGCGGTGAAGCGACTTAATCAGGCGTCCCACACCATGACGCTGGAAGATCAAGCTCTCACAAAAGAAGAAAACCAGAAGATGGTGTCCGATTTGACGGAGGAACTTGTCGACAAGCTTCCTTCCGGTTTGTGGAGCGAGCATGCGTGAGTTTCAATACCCCGTCGGCGCAACACCTCTTGATCCGGACGAAGCAGCCGGTCTCCTGCTCACGCACATCACCACACGCAGTGAATTGGATCGATGGGAGCAGGGCAACATCATTGAGGCGCTTGCCTGGCTTGACCAGACGAAACCTTCCGATATTTTGAACGAACAATTCATCAGGGCGCTTCATCGCCGCATGTTTGGCAGGGTCTGGAAATGGGCGGGAGACTTTCGTCAAAGCGATAAAAATATCGGCGGACCGTGGCATCAGGTTCCGATGAGTGTAAAGAACCTATGCGATGACGCCCGCCTTTGGATAAACTTGCGGGAGGAAGAACCCGATCAGGTGGCCGTTCGTTTTCATCATCGACTTGTTTCGATTCATCCATTTGCCAATGGAAACGGCCGGCACGCACGACTGATGACGGACGTTTTTCTTGAAGCCGTTTTGAAGCGGCCCAAGTTTACATGGGGAAGCGCGGATTTGTCGAAGCCTGGCGATGCCCGGCATCGGTACATCGCCGCACTCCATGAGGCGGACCAAAATAACTATGTTCCCTTGAACAAATTCGTAAGGACGTGAGACGCGACAAAAAGGGAGGGCGGAATAGGCTTTGGGCCTCCGGGTTAGACAAAGGTCATTATGCTTCGCGTTCCAGTTTTTTCATCACCGCCAGCCCGGCGGCCAGCTTGGCGGCATCGTTGTCGCATTTGCCCTCGAAGGACATGCGGCCGTTGTAGCCGCCGTGAACCAGCGCGTGGAAAAAGGGCGCGAGGTCGCAGGCTTCGGCGCCCGGCATGAGACGGTTGTCCTTTGTCGCCACATGGGTATGCACGAACAGGCGGCCGTTCTTTTCGATATCCGCCGGCTCGTTGTCGCTGCGCAGCATGTGGTAGCTGTCCACCAGCAGCCGCACGGCCGGATGGTTCGCCTCGCGCACCACGGCGGCGCCCTCGGCCACCGTTGTCAGGATGTTGCAGTCCTTCGGATTCAGCGGCTCCACCGCGATGGTGACGCCGTTCTTGCCCGCCACCGGGCCGGCCATTTTCAAGAACTCGACAATCTGGCCGGTTGCGGTGGCGTGATCGAAGCCCTCCGGCACGGCGCGCGCGCCGCCCGACCCGAACACGATGTGCGTGACGCCCGCTTCCAGCGCGCGGGCGAAGGTTACCGACACGAAGTGGCGCAGCAGGACCATGTCCACGGCGGGGCCGGTCACCTTGTGGGAGCCCGGCAGGAACAGGTTGAGGACGGGACAGGGCAGCCCCGTGTCGCGGGCGGCTTTCAGCGAGGAGGCAAAGGCCTTGTCGTCCTCCAGCGGCTTGAGCAGCCCCGGCACCGACCACTCCCAGTAATCGTAGCCCGCCTCGCGCGCCGTGACGGCCAGATCGGGGCCCCCGCATATTCCGAATTGCATGACGGATCCTTGGTTAGGTGAGTTCGGTCTTGAGCGTGTTCCGGGGGCATCCCTGCCCGAGCAGGACTTCCACCCGCCGGGCGGTATCCCGGAAGGTCCGGAAGTTGGCGAAGGCGCGCGGCGTGATGGTGTTGCGCCAGACGCCGGTGCGGACCCCGGGGGCCCCCTGTGCGGCCGCGTCGATCACCCAGGCGGCTGTCTCCTCCGGCGTGAAGTCCGCGGTTTCCATTTCGTTCAGCCGCCAGGTGAAAGGAATGCCCGGGGCGCGTTTCACGATGTCCGCCGGCGTGATCTTGCGCGACACCGACGGATCGAAATCGGAGATGCGGAGCTCTTTCAGGAACGGCAGGTGATCCGGCGTCAGGTCTTCCATGTGCAGCCCGCGCCAGGCGGCTTTCCCATAGAACCGGTCGAGACAGGGAACAACGAATTCCGGCCACAGGGCGGGTGGGATCATGGCCGCGCCGTCGTCGGCGATATAGGCGCCGCCGGTTTCCACGGGCGTCTGCCCGTTCACGGCCATGAGGGTTTTGCGGTAGCGGACGATGCTGTCCGTGCAGAGCTCCAGGTAGCGCCGGGAGCCGGCGGGATCGTCATACAGGTCCATGAAGAAATCATGCCCCCGGAGGAGCCAGGCGGTGGTGACGGGCCCCTCGAGCCCGAAGCCGCCGAAGGGGATGGCCAGGCCCGGATAGGCCGTCTTCAGCCGTTCCCACAGCTCGAGATAAAACGGGAACAGCCCCTGCGTCGTGAAATCGACCTCCCGCTCCAGGGCCCGGATTCCCTCGCCAAGCGACGCGAAGAGGGGCGTGTGGGCCACCTCGCTGTCCTCGGGGAACACCAGCCTCGATCCGAGCGTGTTGATGTGGCCATAGCTGATGGACGCCCAGCGCGGGCCGCCGAACGGGACGTCGGGCCCCAGTTCGGCGTGGGCGATCGGGAGGCCCCGGCTCCAGGAAGTGGTGATGGCGTCAAGCTCGCGGAACAGGAGGTCGAACCGGACGCCGGCCAAAGGGGCCAGGGCTTCGATCCCTCCGGTGATGGCCCAGGTGAAGGGGGTGTCGTTCATGAGGCGATCCTTGAGTAGACGAGTCCGGGGAAGGCGGGGTGGGGCGCATAGCCGGCCGCCTCGAGAAACGCCAGGAGCGCGCCCGGGTGGCGGCCGCGCCGGTTGAGCAGGCCGGGGTGCATTTCCAGCGCCAGGTGCTCCACCCGGCCCGAGGTGAAGACATCCGGCGAGCCGAGGATGGCCTCGTGTTCGTGGCCTTCGATATCCATTTTCAGCAGCGTCACGCGCGCCAGGCTGTGGCGGTCGAGCAGGTCCTTGAGCGTGCAGGTGCGCACGGTCTGGCAGGGAAGGCGATAGCGGGTCGGACGGGACAGGCCCGAGGCCCCGGTGTTGGTGTCGGGCGTCAGGAACAGGGAGGCCTCCCCGGGGCGGTCCGAAATGGCCGCGGGGTCGACGGGAAGGCGGGTCAGGCCGTTGAGGGCGAAGTTGGCCGCCAGGACCGCCTGCAGCCGGTCCTGCGGTTCCACGGCCAGCACGCGGCCGGAGTCGCCCGTCAGCTGCGCCGCCAGGATGGAGAACCAGCCCTCGTTGGCGCCGATATCCACGCAGGCGTCTCCGGGTTTGAGCAGCGTCCGGAAAGCCGCCGTCAGTTCCGGCTCGTAATCCCGGCCCGACAACAGGCGGAAGCCGAAATCGGAGGCCGGGTCGACGGAGAGCCGCCCGACGGGGGTGTGGATGACGCGCCGCTGGATGCCGATGAGCCGCTTGATCAGGGAGGCCGCGATGGCGGGGCGGATGCGCAACAGCAGGCGGCAGAGCGCCAGGCGAGGAGTCGCCGCTTGTGGGGGCTGATTGATCATCCCGGTCCGGATCCCCTTGCATAGTGTCGAAAACGATGCTTTAAGGTAAACCGGTCAGCGGTATGCGTCCAGACAAAAGGAGGGGC
>CAYZVY010000232.1:5415-6858 GCA_964481675.1 uncultured Verrucomicrobiota bacterium | reverse complement strand
GGGCGGCGGCCACGTGTTCCGGCTGGAGGGCGAGCGCTGGGTCGATTGCGGCAGCCTGAACGGCGACAACGTCGAGACTCTGATGCCCATGGATGGCGCGCTGTTTGGCGCCACGCACAAAATGATCTACCGCTACGCCGGGAAGCAGGAGTGGCGGCTGATCGGCAACCAGCCCCATTCCATCACCCAGATCCACTCGATGCGGACCTATCGCGGGCAGCTCTATATCGGAACCTGGCCGCACGCCTACGTGCTCCGGCACGAGGGCAGCACGGATTGGAGCGCAGTTGGATGCCTGGGCCTGCCGCTGGGGCCGGGCACGAAGCTCATCAACGAGGTTAACGATCTGACCGTGCACAACGGCAAACTGTATGCCGGCGTGCTGCCCAAGTCGCAGGTCTATCGCTACGAGAAGGACAACCAGTGGACGCTGCTGGGCAACCTCGCCACGCGGCCCGACTGGAGCCAGGATAAAGTCCCGAGCTGGGGCCGGGTGACCTGCATGGCCTCGTTCCGGGGCCGGCTCATGGCCGGCACGGGAGTGTGCCAGGCGCGATCGATCGATGGCGACGCGGAAGGCAACCAGGGCCGGGTGCTGGCCTGCCAGGCCGGGCTGATGGTCAGCCATGAAAAAGATATCGGCACGGACTGGACCCACGTGGCTGCCGTGCGCGAGGGGCGCAGCCTTCGGCTCTACCTCAACGGGCGGTTGGCCGCGACCGCCAAGGGGCCGGACGGGCTCACTTTCGATCTCGGGAATCCGGAGCCGCTGCTGATCGGCAACGGCCCCCAAGGCCCGTTCGCCGGGGATCTGAGCGACGTGCGGCTTTACGATGCCCCCCTGGCCGAGACGGAGATCGCCGCCCTGCAGGCCGGGCGCGTTGGGCAGGAACGGGAGGAAAATCGTTTTCCTTGAAGGCTCAGGAATCCGCGAAAGGATCAAAAGAGGCTTCAACCGCCCAAGCGGCCCTTCACGCAAACTCCGCCTGACAATGGGCGGTAAAAAGGGCTAAAGTGTTACACCCCGCCCGCCACATCGTGCAACATTCTTTTCTATTTCAATCCTGGCGTTCCCAGTCCTTGCAGATGACGTTGGCCGCGGCGAAATTCAGGACGGACGGCTCCCCGCCCGGGGGGGTGATGTCCGTGACGGCGGAGCCGTATTCGTGCCGCACCACGGCGTTGTTCAGCTGCGGCCACTGGGCGCACGAGAAGGGCTTGCCGTTGATCACCACGCCCTCGGCCTGCGACACCCGGATGCGCGACCCGGCGGACGTCCATTCGATCGCCAGCCGGTCGGCCGCCTCCGTAACAGGGATCGCTTCGCAGCGAGCCTGAAAATCCACAAAGTCAACATTCCGCATGGCGGCGGCGACGGGACTCGCCGCCCTACCAGCTTCGCGTGCCCGTTTCGAGCCGAACACCGTCAGCCAGGCGGCATTT
>CAYZVY010000232.1:3038-5315 GCA_964481675.1 uncultured Verrucomicrobiota bacterium | reverse complement strand
TCGTTGCGCAACGGGACGGACGGATCGGCGGCCAGCTTGCACAGCCAGTCCGGCGACCGGTAATGGGTGGTGGCCACGATGTCGCCCACGCCGCCCATGGCCAGGAGCCGCGCCGGATCGCCCGCGCCCAGCAGCAGCACGAGCGCCGTGGCGGCAGGCTGGTGGTATCCGTGGAACACATATGGCTCATAGGCACGAGCCTGCGCGCCCCAGACGGCGCCGCCCAGGCTGTCCGCCGCCAGATCGGCCAGCAGCTTGGTGGTCGCGTCGGTCGCTAGCCGGCGGATGACCGGATCCGCGGAAAAGTCGGCCAGGTTCAGCAGGCTCATCAGGTTGATGCCCATGTAGGCCGACGAGTTCCACTCGCTGTAGCCCCAGCGGCCGCGGCGGTCGATCCAGTTGGCCACCAGGAACCGGGCGCGCTCGAAATGGGCCTTGGCAGTGCGGCCATCGAAGGTGAAGACCGCGTCCGGGAACAGCTGGGCGCCCAGGTACTCGGCCGCGGCCCAGCTCATGTGGTGGTTTTCGCTGTTGTAGAACATGGGGTAATTCGAGCGGTGCCCGCCGTAGTAGCGGCTGCCGATGACGGCGCGCCGGATGCGGTCCTTGTTGTCGGCGGTGATCCGGTCGGGATACAGCAGCCACGCCCGGATCAGCAGGTTCAGCAGGAAGTCGGTGCAGTCCGAGGTGAACGTGATGCACAGGTCGGCCTTCTCGCGGAGCAGCTCATTGCCCCGCTCGAGCCGGCCCGCGGCCAGGCACGCCACAAATCCCGAGTTCGTGTACCACACCCGCTCCGGCGGTTGCGGGGCAAGCTCGGCAACCCGGTTGATAAATAGGTCACATCGTTGCGATTGGTTCATGATCCGCACCTTACCTTTTATAATTGTGACGCGCCATGAAAAAAAATATGATCACCCCATGGAAACAACACCATGAACGACACGCTGAACAAGCTCTACCCTCCCCAGACCCGGAACCGCCCTTTCCCCGGGCAGCTGACGGAGGCGTTTCAACGGCAGCTTCAGGCCGCGCATGCCGCCGTGAAGCCCGAAGACTGCCATTTCTACCACACCCTGGACCTGGGCAACGGCGAAGTGATCCCGGGCGGGTGGGATATCCGGGGCAATGAAAACAATTACATGGGCCACGTCAAGTACGACGGCCTGCGGGTCCTGGAATGCGGCTCGGCGAGCGGCTACCTATCCTTCTGGATGGAATCGCAGGGAGCCAATGTCGTAGCGCTCGACCTGCCGCCGGGCCACGCCCCCGACCTCGTTCCCCTCCAGGACATCGACCTGAACGCCAATGCCGCCTCGGGCACCGTGACCGCCGAGCAGGTCCGGAACAGCTGGTGGTATGCCCACCGCAAAAGGCAGTCCAAGGCCGCCGTGATCTATGCCGACATCTACGCCCTCCCCCCGGACATCGGCCGCTTCGACGTCAGCACCTTCGGCAGCATCCTCCTGCACCTGGGCAACCCGTTCAAGGCGCTCAGCGAAGCAGCCTTGGTGACGGACAAGGCAATCGTGGTCACCGACCTGCTGCCCGGCGTGATCTACGGGGACAAGGGCAGCAGCCTGATCGAGTTCAACCCCGGCAACGAAACCCGCAACCTCGTGAACTGGTGGAACTTCTCGCCGGAGGCCATCCGGAAGATGCTGGTGGTGCTGGGCTTCCCGCACGTGGATTTCCACTACTTCGAGAACGACTACCATCCCCACCACGACCCCCAGGCGCCGGCGCACACCCGCTTCATGTTCGCCGCCGTCGGGCAGCGGGCGCCGGACGCCCTTCCGCGTGTTCCCAAAACAGAAGATGACAAATGCACCCACGAGCGGCTCCGGGAATGCGTGCCCGTCATCAACGTCGAGAAATACAACGACGCCCACCGGCTGCTGGGAGAGGCAAACGCGCAGCTTGGGAAGATCTACCGCTCGCTGGCCTGGAAACTCACCAAGCCGCTGCGGATGCTGACGGGGCTGTGATTCACGCCCGTCACGTGAATATCCAGCAACTGGTGTAGGGGCTTCGCTTGCGAAGCCCGCCGTGTGGAGGCGCAGGACTTGCGGGCGCCGCAAGCAGCGCCCCTACGCATGCGTATCGCAGATGCACCCCTTCACGCCCGGCCGCGGGCGGGCTGGCCAATCGGAATCCGTGAATCCGTAAACTGGTTGTCGTCGACTTCGCACGGCATGCTGAGCTCCAGCAGCAGGCAGGGCCCGAGCCCTGTGAAGGAATGGCGCTTCCCCGGCGCCACCGGCAGCACGTCGCCCG
>CAYZVY010000232.1:0-2938 GCA_964481675.1 uncultured Verrucomicrobiota bacterium | reverse complement strand
CCGAGCCCTGTGAAGGAATGGCGCTTCCCCGGCGCCACCGGCAGCACGTCGCCCGCCTTCATCCGGCGGGCCTTCCCGTCCAGCCGCATCGTCACGCCGCCCTTCACCACGAAAAAGGTCTCATGCTTGGTCCGGTGCCTATGCTCCGGACAGGTCTGGCCGTCAAACACGAACAGGTATTTCCCGCAATAGCCCTGCCGGGCTTCGTTGGCGATCCAATACTCGATCAGCCCGACCTCCCCGAAGGTCCCGAGCCCGAAATCCAGCGCCAGGGGCTTCACCTTCGGCAGCGCCACGCCCCAGGCCGTCATCTGCTGTTTAAACCGCGTCAGGGCGCTCCGGGCCGCCGGGCCTTTCATGGCGATGGCCAATCCCTTTTTCAATTCGTCCATACCGGTCTCCTTCCCTACCGCCATTCGTGCCGGGGATATTTCCGCTGCAGCTCTTGTTTTACTTTCGGGTACGCATCGCGCCAGAACCCCCGCAAATCCTGCGTGATCTGAACCGGCCGCTGGCTGGGCGCCAGGATCTGGACCTGGAGCGGCACGCGGCCCATCGCGATCTTCGGCGTATCGTTCACCCCGTACAGCTCCTGGATCCGCATCGCGATGTGCGGCGGCGCGCCGGCGGCGTAGACGATCCGGGCCTTCTTGCCGTTCGACAGGTCGATCCGCTCCGGGGCATGCTTCTCCACGAGGCCGCGCTGGGAGCCCGTCAGCCAGGCCAGCAGGACGGGCAGCATGGGGCGGTCCTTGATCTCCTTGTACGACGAGGCGCCCTTGCACAGCTGGCGGACCATGTAGTCGCGTTCCGCCTGCGCGATCTCGGGCAGCTCCAGGTCGGGGCAGGCGCGGGCGAGAAAATTAACCCTCAGGATCCACTGCTCAACAGCGTTCGTCCACCCCTGCAGCACCAGTTTACCCTTGATGGCCTCGTCGGCCAGCAGTTTCGCGGCCTCTTCAGGCGGCGGTCGGTCGATCCGCCGGCTTTCCAGCGGCAGATCATGGTAGCGCCACTCCTCCTCGGCCGTCACGCGCCTGGCTGCGGCATCCCAGGCCACGCGGATCGGGCGGGTAAAATGACGGGGGAACAGCTGCTCCAGCCACTCCACCCGAATGGCGGAAACCAGGCTCAGCCGCACCTCGATGTCTCCCCGCCCGGCTTCCACTTCCCGGATCTCGGCCGCCACGATCAGCGGGGCCTGCCGGACGGCGCTCCCGCGGTCGAGCATGCCCTTGCGGCCGTGCACGATCTGGCACCGCAGCGTGCCGCCGTCGAACCGCTTCGCCACATGATCCGGAAAAGCCGTCAGGAGGCAGCGCGCGAGGTCGGCGGGATCGGGTTCCCGGGAGTTGATCCGGAGGCCCGCCCGCTGCGCGCTTTTCAGGAACAGGTCGGCGGCCGCCCCGGCCTGGCGCGCGGCCTGGGCCTGGAGGCCGAGCCGGCTGCAGGCCTCGAGCTCATACCGGGCGTCCCGCGCCCGCTGCCAGGCCCGGATGAGCCGCGCAAAATCGGATTCCGACTCCTCGCCCAGCTCCCGGTCGCGCCGCTCCTCCGTGTCGGCATCGGTCCGCCGGACCAGCACCGAGCGGCCCTCGGTCAGCGCCGCCATCCAGGCCGCCTCGCGGACGCAGTCGAATTCATCCGCCGCCAGCAGCATGCGGGAATAGCGGGGATGCAGCGGAAACAGCGCCATCCGGCGGCCGGTCGCGGTGACCGGCCCGTCCTTTCCGTCCGTAGCCCCAAGGTCGTCCAGCAGCGTCTCCGCCCGGTCCAGGGCCTTGGCTTCGGGGGCATCCAGCCACGGGAACTCCCGCACCGGCCCGCCGCCGACGGTCTTGAGCAGCAGCACGGCTTCCGACAGGTCCAGCCGCCGCACCTCGGGCAGTTCGGCCGCCGGCCGGCCGGCGTGGTCGCGCTCGGACCAGAGCCGCACGCAGACGCCGGGGGCTGTGCGGCCAGCGCGGCCGGCGCGCTGATCGGCCGAGGCGCGGCTGATCGACTCCACCAGCAGCGTATTGATCCCGCGCCAGGCGTCGAACCCGGCCTTGCGCGCCAGCCCGCTGTCGATGACAATCCGGATGCCTTCGATGGTCAACGACGTTTCCGCCACGTTCGTGGCCACCACCACCTTGCGGCGCGCCGACGGAGTCACCGCGGCATCCTGGACATCGGCCGGCAATTCCCCGTGCAGCGGCAGCACAGCCATGCCGCGCGCGGCCGGCAGCGCCTGGACCGCCGAGATGGTGCGGCTGATCTCGGACGCCCCGGGCATGAAAATGAGAATGTCGCCGGGCGTCCCCGCGTCCAGCAGCGCGCCCAGCGCCTCGGCGGCCGCCTGCCAGGGCGGGCAGCGGGCCGGGTCGGGCGTCTTCTCCACGTGCCGGATCTCCACCGGATACATCCGCCCTTCCGCGCGCAGGATCGGGCAGCCGCCCAGATGCTTATGCAGCGGTCCCGTCTCCAGCGTGGCCGACATCACGCCCAGCGTCAGGTCCGGCCGGAGCGCCTGCTGGACCTGGAGCGCCAGGCCCAGCGTCAGGTCCCCATACAGGTGGCGCTCATGGAATTCGTCGAAGAGGATCGCGCCCACCCCGGTCAAGCCCGGGTCCGTCATCATGCGGCGCAGCAGGATGCCTTCCGTCACATACGTGAGGCGGGTATCGCGGGAGGTGACATCCTCAAACCGGACCTGGTAGCCCACCTCGCCACCCAGGCGGGCCTTCCGTTCGCGGGCCACGCGCGCGGCGAGCATGCGGGCGGCGATGCGGCGGGGCTGGAGCACCACCACCTCGCCATTCTCCGCCAGGCCGTGATCCAGCAGCATCTGGGGAACCTGGGTCGACTTGCCGGAGCCGGTGGGCGCGGTCAGGATAAAGCGGCGGTGCTTGGCCAGCGTCTTCACCAGCTCCGCTTCCAGCTCAAAGATCGGCAGGTC
>CAYZVY010000231.1:1711-6869 GCA_964481675.1 uncultured Verrucomicrobiota bacterium | reverse complement strand
CATCAACAACCCCAATCAACCCCCTCTACCCGCACCTAATCGCAGATGCGCCCCGGAGTCCCCCCCGTCCGTCCGCCAACGGATTCAGCGAGATCGCCGTCAGGACGCCCTTGGCGATCAGGGGAGCCATATGGGATCACCGCCTTGAGCATCACAATGTGACGTGATAACGGACACTCCGGCCGCCGCCGGTTGAAACGAAGACTTCTTTCCTGACCAGATCCTGGAGATCGCGCGTGGCGGTCGGTTTCGTTGTCCCGGTCATGGATATGTATTTGGTCGCGCTCATGCCGCCTTCAAATCCGCCGGGGCCCTCCTTGAGCATGCGCCTGAGGACCTTGAGCTGACGCTCGTTGAGCTGGTTTTGAACCCGGTCGAACAGTCGGGCTTTCTTCAGCGTGAAATCAAGGGTGACCTCGGCCTGGTTTTGGGCCGTGAGCAGCATGCCCGAAAACCAGGCTATCCAAGGGGTGATTTCATTCGAACGCTGCCCCTGCTTGAGTGCGGCATAATAGTTCGTCCGATCGGCTTCGATGGCTTTGGACAGGCTCGGTAAAGCTGGCCGCCCGATGCCCTGCGAAAGGGTTTTCTCGGCGAGCGCGCGTCCGATCCTGCCATTTCCATCCTCAAACGGGTGGATCGTCTCAAAGTAGAGGTGGGCGATGGCCGCGCGAACCGGAGCCCATCGGATCTCATGTCCGCCGGAGGGTCCCGACTCATTGAACCAGGCGATAAAGCGTTTCATTTCAACCGGAACCCGTTCGGAAGGGGGAGCTTCAAAATGAACGGTTTCATTGCCGGCAGCCCCGGAAACAACCTGCATGGGCCCGTCATCCGTACGCCAGGCTCCGGAGCGAGCTTGGGGGGAACCTTTCATCAGCATCGCATGCCAGGAGAACAACATCTCACGGCTTAACGGTTTCCGCCAGTCGTTCCGAACGCAGAGCATCAGTTCCGCGATTCCCTCAGCCCTTTTATCCCCAATCCGCTCCGCGATCCTGTTCAGCCCCAGGTTATTCCTGATCGACGACAGCACGTCGGGCCGACTGAGGCGCTCTCCCTCGATCGCGAATGTTTTAATGGCTTCCGAAACCATCAGATCGACGATGGTTTCGCTTTGCATCGTCTGCGGCATGGCATCCAGCAGCCCGCCCAACCGCCCCGTTTTCTCATGGAACGCCAGGAAAAGATTTTCAAGATCAGCCAGTTTAAAGGTGAAATGAGGCCAGTCCGGTTGCTGCCAATTGTAGCTCATGAGGCGATTGTACTATCCAATCGGCTCATAAAACAAGTAAATCATGAGCCGAATAACTGCCGTATTCGGCTCATTAATCACGGCGCTTCCACGGTCCATTCGATTCGCTCGTCCACTTGCACCGGTTTGCGAAGGTTGCCCGGCTCCGTGATGCCCCGGAAGAACCAGTTGCGCGCGGCCAACATGACCTTACGGGATTCCGGTTCCATTTTAAAGCGCCATATTTCCAGCCGCCAAGGTTGCGAGGCTTTCGCGTCCAGCGTGGTGTGGCCGACGCGAGCCAGCATGACAAGGGCGTAAACCTGGTCCCCGTCCCGGCGCACGCCCATCACCATTTTCCGGTCGAAGAAATCCCGCGCATCCGACACGGCCTGGGTGACGACCGCGATCACGTCCGGCTCCGCCTCGCTTTTCCAGGCGGCCGTGAGTGTGTCGCCCCTCTGGATCGCCATGAACAACGGCGCTCCCAGGGGAGCTTCGATCCGGAAGGGGTCGTTGGTCGAAGCCCGCTTCGCCGGCAGACGGATCAGGGTGCCGGCGGTGATGGCGCAGACGGCGGCTCCGGCCCCCGGATCCGGTTTCAGGGTCAGCCGCGCGAGCCGGTTGGAGGCGGCGGGGGAGTCGTCGAACCGGACGGACAGGGGATAGACCAGCGACTCCAGCGTCTCGCCGGGCTTGCCCCGCTGCTTGGCCAGGATGACAACGCGCGTGGTGGCCCCGGTGGCGGTGACGTATAGAGGAAGGGTATGGAGGTGACCTTTCCAACTTTCGCCCTCCTTCAGCAGGACGGTGGCTTCGAGCTCGCGGACGGGGAAGGGCTTGCCCCATTCCTCCTTGATGGCCTGGCCCGCCTCCTTGAAGCGCCAGGCCTTGGCCAGCTCCTCTTTTTCGGGGGCGAACCGGATCTCGCGGATCGATTCCATCGGGATGCTGTGCGGGTTCTTGCCGTCGTGCAGCGTGAGCGTGTAACCCGGCGTCAGGCTGATGTCGCCGTCAAGCGAGGAGCCGTTGGAGAAGGAAACGGAGCCGGGGCGAGCGGGAGAAGATTCACCACGGAGACACGGAGACACGGAGAAGAGAAAGAATAAGAGGAGATTTGCGCCAATCCATGATGGGCGAAGGGGCCAAAAACTGGAAACAATAGTAGAACATTTGACGCCCATCCCGGATTGGCGCAAACGGCTTTCAGGGGGAGAAAGAAGAGAGGTCACAAGACCCTCCGCTTGATTCCATTCTTAAGCACGGTAACGTTGAAGTTGATTAAAAGGCCAACCCTGCATTTGGCTAATTTCATGTAAGTCAGTAATTGAGCTTCGTGAATGGGCTCCAGTTCCTTGATGGATTTCATTTCGACAACGACTTTCCCCTGAACTATTAAATCCAGTCGCAAATCCTCGCCTACCCGTTCTTCCTTGTATATTAATGGCAATGGGATCTGGCTTTCAAAATCCAAGTTGCGCATCCGCAATTCACGGTACAGGCTCCGCTCGTAGATCTCTTCATACAGGCCCGGGCCCCAGTATTTATGGACTTCAATGGCGGCTCCAATGATTTGCTCGGTCAGCGCTTCTTCAATCAGCATCATTCCCTCCCCGCAATTGCTCTTCTTTCTCCCTATGAGTCGATTGCGCGAATTGATCACAGGGCATCGAATATTAGACTCTCTCCGCCTCTTTCCTCACGGAATCGCCCTGTGGCAATTCGCGCAACATCTCGCCCATGACATGAGGCCAGTCCGTGCGAATTGTCTTCTCCGTGCCTCTGTGCCTCCGTGGTGAATCTTACGCCGCTATATCAAATTCAGTCGCCTGCGCAAAATCCACTCGATGGCCAGCGCGATGAAGAAGATGAGGGCGAGCCAGGGGCCGGTTTGAGCGATCGGCAGCTCGAGCGTGACCGAATGAGCGGTCGCGGCCTGGCGGACCTTGGCGATGAGCATTTTCGCGTTGGCGTCGGGCGCGTAGGCGCCGCCGCTTCGGGCGGCCAGCCGCTCCAGCCAGGCTTCGTCCGGACCCAGCCGCGCGCCTTCCGGCACAAAGGGCGCAACCGGCCACAGCTTGGTCACTGTCTCCAGCACAATGCCGTTCCGGGCCGCAGCCAGGGTGACCGTGTAGACGCCGCGCCCCTGGAACGGCACGCGCAGGCGATAGGCGTCCCTCATCCCCGCCTGGGGCTCCACGGGCAGCGTAACGGTGGTCCCGCCCGGGCCCGCGACGGTCGCGGTGAGGGCGGCGCCCTCCGTCTCCTTGCCCGCCAGCGTGATGGAGGCTGCCGCTTCCTCGCCGGGCCGGTAGCGGTCGCGATCCCAGCGCATGGCGATCAGACGCCCGCCGTCCGCCTCCCCGGCAGCCCAGCGCACCCACTGGCGCAGCAGCAGGCCGTAGGCCTCGCCCAGCGGCTTCGAGCGCCGCGCCCATTTCCAGAGCGTGTTCGACGCCAGCGCGCCGGTGCGCCCCTTGCCATACGGCTGGATGACCAGGAGCCCGACCGGCGTTTCGCCGATCGAGGCCGTCAGCAGCGTCTCCGCGGCGGGCCGTGGCAGGCCGGGACGATTCAGGCTGTCCACGCTGACGTCCCGCTCCTGGGCCAGCAGGGATTCGAGGCCCGCCACAATCGGATGGGCGGCCGTCTCCCGCGGGAGGGAGACCGGAAAGCGCCCGGTCTGCAGCGGCGGCTCGTCCGCCCGGATCTCCCACGGCAGCAGGGGCGCGGCGGCCGTGCCGGCATAGCCGCCGGCCCCGAACGCCTGTTCCCCTCCCAGGAACAATACCGAGCCGCCGTTTTCCGCATAGGAGGCCAGGGCTGCGAGGCCGCCCGGCGACCAGTCCGAGGCCGGGAAGGAGCCGAGGATGATGCACGAATAGAGCGCCAGCGTCCGCGGGTTCTCCGGGAAGCCCGCCTCCAGGTCCTCGTCGCCCGGCAGACGCTCGCCCTGCAGCGTGAAGCGCTCGCCCATCGTCCGGTACAGCGCGGTCAGGGTCAGCCCCGGGTCGCGGCCCAGCTCCTGGCGAAGGAGCTTGAAGTCGAGCCCCAGTTCCCGGGTGAAGAACAGGACGTGAAGCGAGCGCCGGCGGATCGACACGGTCACCGGCCGGCTGTTGTTGAGCGGCGAGCGCTCGCCCGCGAGGACGGGGAGCGTGACCATCAGCTTCATAGTCCCCTGGGCGGGGGCCTTGACCGTGAAGACCGTCCGGGCGCGGCCGCGCGACAGGTCGACGGTCTTTTCCGCGAGCTTGCGACGGCCCTCGGCCGTTTCCTCCGACAGCATGATCGGCAGTTTGGCCAACCCGGGCGGCGAGCCCTGTGACCGCAGGTCCACGGCCACGTCAAAATTGACGGCCGCCTCGGCTTCGGCGGGCGCCTGGACGTCCTCGATGGCGACATCGGGCTTGGACGACGACGCTCCCAATCCGACGACGAACAGGGGCGTGGCGGGCAGCGCCAGGCTGTCCACCGTCTCGTCGCCGCCGTCAGTCAGCAGCACGATGGCGGCGGGCGGATCGGCTTCCTCCGTCAGGGTTCGCAGGCAGCCCGCGAGGTCGGTACCCGCGCCCGGCACGGGCGCCGGGGGCATGGGATGGAAGCCGGCGTCGAAGGCGCGCGTCTCTACGCGGCAGCCCGCGGGCAGCGCGGCGCGCAACTCGGCCTCTATGGCGCGGGCGCGGGTGAAGCGCGAGTCCGTGCCATCGGCAATGCCCATCGACGCGGAGGAGTCGATGGCCACGAGCACGGCCGGGCCGTTTTCCGGGGTGGTCTCCTTGCGCCAGACGGGGTCGGCCAGCGCCAGAAGCACGCAGGCGATGGCAATCAGCTTGGGGATCAGCAGCGCGGCCGCCTGCGGGGCGGAAAACCGTTCGCGCAACCGGCGCCATAGAATGATGCTTCCGCCGATCGCGGCCAGGG
>CAYZVY010000231.1:0-1611 GCA_964481675.1 uncultured Verrucomicrobiota bacterium | reverse complement strand
AACCGTTCGCGCAACCGGCGCCATAGAATGATGCTTCCGCCGATCGCGGCCAGGGTGAGGCCGGCGTAGGCGACGGGATGCAGGGTGGAGGGCCAGACCAGCATGATCAGGGCCCTCCCAGGCGCGGGTTAGCCAGCAGGCTTTCGCCCAGCAGGGCAAGCAGGCAGGCGATCAGCAGCGGCGTGAACAGCCGGGAGCCCTGCCGGTCGCGGCGGATGCGCTCCGCGACCGCGGTGGAGGAGCTCGCCGTTTCGACGGTATGCGGAAGCCCGAGCACGGCGGGAACGGGGCTTCCGGACAGGACGGCAAACCGGCCCTCGCCGGCGCTGGCGGAGACGGCGTAGCGGACGGCGCCGGTTTCGGTTCCCACGGACCAGACGCCGCTGCGGGAGGGCACGGGAAGGCGGGCGGAGTCGCCCTGCCATTCCACGGCCGGCGCCGCCTCCAGGCGGAGCTTCACTAGGCCCGCCGGCGGCGCGGGAAAGGGATCGCCGGCCTGGAGCGCGGGCATGACCGCGGGGCCGGCCGCGCCTTCCAGCGCCAGCTGCTGGACCAGGGACAGGAACCCCGGCTTCAGCGGCAGCGTGCTCCAGGCGCCGTTCAGGGCCAGCCCGCAGGTGTAGATCCGTCCGCTCCCGGCCGCCTGCTGGGTCAGCAGGGGCCGCCCGTCCTCAAGGCCCAGCAGCGGAATGGAGCCAGGCCCGGCCTCGAGCGGCAGGAATTGCGAGACGCGGACCTGGCGGAGCCGGATGCGGCCGTCCGCCTCGCGCAGGCCGTCGAACAGCGAGGCGCCTTTGTCCAGGGGAATCAGCCGCAGGGGCTCGGCGGGTTTTTCGAGCGCGCCGGGGCGGGCGCCCAGCCAGTCGGGAACAGGGGCCTGGCTTCCGGCGGAGCCGGTCTCCGGCAGCACCAGCAGTCGGCCGCCTCCGGACACATAGCCGCGCAGCGTTTCGGAAAGCGCCCCCGCCGGGAGCCGGTCCCAGGCGACGACTGCCAGCAGGGGCGCCTTCTCCCGCAGCGCGGCGGCGGCGCCGTCCGGCTCCGCGAAGACGGGCTCCAGGCCGGAGAGGTCGGCGTTTCCGCCGGGCGCGAGCGCGGCCGGGAGAAACCCGAAAGAGGAACGAAGCCCGATGAACAGAACCGCCTGCCTGGGGCGTATGTCCAGCGCGGTCATGGTTTTGTTGTCCGGGGGGAAATCGTCGCCGCTGATCCAGACGGCCATGGCGGAGGAGCCGGGCGACTGGGGCCCCAGCGAAAAGGGAACGGCCTTTTCCTCGCCCGCCGCGAGGCGCACGTCGAGGGCGCCGGGGCGGCCGGCCGGGTCGACCCAGTTGAGCAGGACGGCGGCGGGCTGGTCCCACGCCTTCAGCTTCGCCGTCAGCGGAATGCGGCGCGAGGCCAGGAGGCGCATGCCGGGGCGGTCGATGCCGAGCAGGGAGACGTTGACGGGCGGGGCGGCGGCGGGCAGGCGGTGGATGCGGACCGTGAGGCCGGCGGGGGCGGTGGCGGGCCCCGAGGCGGTCCCCCATTCGTTTTCCTGGAGGTCCGTGAAGACGTGGATCTCGCGGCGGCTGCCCGAGATGCCGCCCAGCTGGTCCAGCGCGCGGCGCA
>CAYZVY010000230.1:0-6870 GCA_964481675.1 uncultured Verrucomicrobiota bacterium | reverse complement strand
CAGCCCCGCACGATAGCGTTTTGCTTTCGTTCGCGCAAGCAGCCAGTAATCGTGTTGGAGCAAAGTAGGCCTTGCGATAGCCCCGGAATAACCCTATATTTTAAAGATTATGCACGTTCCGAGCCTGCCCCAGACAACGGTCCCCGAGACGGTGATCCTCATTGCCGGAAAAGGATCCTACCCGCTCGAACTCGCGCGTTCCGCGCGGGTGGCCGGCGTGAAGCGGCTCGTGGTGGCCGCGTTCAAGGGAGAAACCGACAAGCAGGTCGCCGCCCTGGCGGACGAATCGGTCTGGCTCCGCCTCGGCCGTCTGGACGACCTGCTCACCGCCCTCGGCAAGACCGGCATCCGGCACGCCGTGATGGCCGGCCAGATCACCCCGACCTCCCTTTTTTCCGTCCGCTTCGACACCCGCACGCTGGCCCTCCTGGCCCGCCTGAAGGTGAAGAACGCCGAAACCATCTTCGGCGCCATCGGCGACGAACTGAAAGCCATCGGCATCGACCTTCTCCCCGCCTGGCTCTTCATGCGCTCCGCCATGCCCGCGCCCGGCGTGCTGACCCGCCGGACCCCCACCGCCTCGGAAAAGAACGATATCGCCATCGGCCTCCGGGTGGCCAAGGCCACCAGCGGACTCGATATCGGCCAGACGGTGGCGCTCAAGGACGGCGTCATCCTGGCCGTCGAAGCGTTCGAAGGCACCGACGCCGCCATCCGCCGCGGCGGCGAACTGGGCGGCCCCGGCATGGTCGTGGTGAAAGTGGCCAAGCTGGGACACGACGTGCGGTTCGATATCCCGGTCATCGGCAGGCGCACCCTGGAAGTCATGCGGAAAGTCAAAGCCTCGGTGCTCGCCGTCGAGGCGGGACGCACCCTTCTGCTGGAGCGCGAACCGCTGATCCGCGCCGCGGACGACTGGTCGATCAGCATCGAAGCGGTGGATTCGGGTCATGAACACTTTGGTTAATGTCGGGGTCATCGGCGTTGGCAGCCTGGGTCAATGGCACGCCAAGGTCTATTCCAACTGCCCGGGCGCCCGGCTGGCGGGCGTCTATGACACCGACCCCGCCCGCGCCCGCGAAATCGGCGAGCGCTACAAGGCGCCCGTCTTCGACACCATCGAGGAACTGTCCCGCCATATCGACGCGGCCAGCATCGTGGTGCCCACCGACCGCCATGCGGAAACCGCGCTGCCGCTGATCGAAAAGGGGCTTCACCTGCTGGTCGAAAAACCGATCGCCGCCACGCTCGAGGAATCCGAGGCCATGGTGGCCGCCGCCGCCCGAAAGGGCACGCTTCTCCAGATCGGCCACGTGGAGCGGTTCAATCCGGTCATGTCGTTCCTGGAGGAGGCGCTGGTGCAGCCGCGCTTCATCGAGGCGACCCGCCTGGCCCCCTTCCCCCCGCCCCGCCCCGGCCTGGCCCCGCGCGGGACCGAAGTGAGCGTGGTGCTCGATCTCATGATCCACGACCTCGAGGTCATTCTCCATTTGGTCAAGTCGCCGCTCAAGGAGCTCCACGCCTGCGGCGTGCCGGTGCTCAGCCAGAGCGAGGACATCGCCAACGTCCGCCTGCTCTTCGAAAACGGCTGCGTGGCCAACGTCACCGCCAGCCGCGTGAGCCTGGACAAGGTCCGCAAGATCCGCGTCTTCCAGCAGGACACCTATGTGTCGCTGGATTACCAGAACCAGTCGGGCCACCTCATCCGCCGCGAAAACGGGCAGATTATCCCCTCGGACGTGCCGATCGAGAAAAGCGATGCCCTGGAGCGCGAACTTGCCTCGTTCATTAACTGCGTCCGCACGCATCATGAGCCCATCGTCAGCGGACGCCACGCCGCGGACGCGCTCAAGCTGGCCATGGACATCTGCCGCCATATCCGCGCCGGAGGCTCCTGATGCCCGGCCGCTCCCTGATGATCATCGCGGGCGAAGTCTCGGGCGACATGCTGGCCGCGGGCCTGGTCATGGCCCTCCGCCGGCGGGATCCGGACCTTACCTTCTTCGGCATCGGCGGCGATGAATTGAAAAAGGCGGGCGTGGAGATCCTGCAGGACAACTCCGCCATGGCCGTCATGGGATTCACCGAGGTGGTGGTGCGGCTGGCCTTTTTCCGCCGCATTTTCAACCGGATGGTCGAGGAAGCCCGGACGCACCGGCCGGACGCCGTGATCCTGGTCGACTATCCCGGCTTCAACCTCCGGTTTGCCGGCAAGATGAAGGAGCTGGGCATTCCGGTTATCTATTACGTCTGCCCCCAGGTCTGGGCCTGGAACCGGCGGCGCATCCCCAAGATGGCCCGCTCGGTGAGCCGGCTGCTGACCATCTTCCCTTTTGAAAAGGAGCTGCTGACCCCCTTCGGCATGAAGGTGGATTTCGTGGGTCACCCGCTGGTGGCCACGGCCCTCGCCCAGCGGGCTGCCCCCCCCGAGCCGCTGCCCTGGGGAAACAAGCCCCGGCTCGCGCTCCTGCCGGGCAGCCGGCGCCATGAAATCGACCGTCTTCTGCCGGTCATGCTCGCAACGGCCGCGCGCCTGGAGCGGGATGAACCGGCGCTGTCGTGCCTGATCGCCTGCCCGTCGGAAAGCGCCGCGGCGGACATGAACCGCCGCCTCTCGGTCTTCGACGGACCGAAACCGAAGCATCTGGCGGTGGTGGGCGGGCGGACCCGCGAAGTGCTCAAGCAGGCGGACGCCGCCGCCGTCGCCTCGGGGACCGCCACCGTCGAAACCGCGCTGATGCGCTGCCCCATGGTGGTGGTCTACCGGACCGCCGGCCTCACGTTCGCCCTGGCGAAGCTCCTGGTCCGCGTGCCGTTCATCGGCATGGTCAACCTGGTGGCCGGCCGCCTGGTGTGCCCGGAGCTGATCCAGGACGCCCTGACGCCCGCCTCCCTGGCCGACGCCTTGCGCCCCCTGCTCCGCCCCAGCCCCCAGCGCCAGGCCATGCTGGACGGTGTGGACGACGTCATCCGCCGGCTCGGCGATCCGGGGGCCGAGGAACGGGCGGCGGCGTGCGTTCTTGACGAGATTAAATGACTATTGGAATCCACGGCGGAAACGGGTAAGGTTAACGGCTGAATCGGGAGTACGCCATGGATTATCTGGCCCGTGCGCGGGACATCATGCAGATCGAGATCGAGGCCTTGCAGAAGGTCAGCGACGGGCTTGGCTCGGGCTTTGACGAGGCCGTGTGCCTGTTCGCGGCCTGCCTGCGCGGCGGCGGCAAGATCGTGGTGACGGGCATTGGCAAGAACCTGCCCATCGCCGAGAAAATCTCCGCCACCCTGGCCAGCACCGGCTCCACCAGCGTGGTCCTGAACCCGGTCCAGGCCATGCACGGCGATCTGGGCATCCTCAAGCCCGAGGACGTTCTCCTCGCCCTCAGCTACAGCGGGGAGTCTGAGGAAATCATCAACCTCCTCCCCCTGGTGCGCCGGAACGGGCTGAAAATTGTCGCCCTCACCGGCTGCCCGGATAGCGCCCTCGGCCGCCATAGCGACGCCGTGATCCCGATCGGCGTCGACCGCGAAGCCTGCCCCTTCAACATGGCGCCCACGGCCTCCACCACGGTCACCCTGGCCGTCGGCGACGCCCTGGCCATCGTCCTGCTGGAAATGAGCGGCTTCAACCGCGACGATTACGCCAAGCTTCACCCCAGCGGGGCGATCGGCCGCGCCCTCCTCCTGCGGGTGTGCGACATCATGCGAACGGGCGAGCGGCTGGCCTCGGTCCCCTCCGGCGTGGCGGTCCGCGACGTGCTGCTGGCCATGACCAACGCACGGTCGGGGTCGGCGGGCGTCATCGACAGCGCCGGGCGGCTGCTCGGCATCTTCACCGACGGCGACCTGCGCCGCCAGCTTTACACCAGGCCGGGTATCATGGAGGCGCGGATCGACGACGTCATGATCCGCAACCCGATCTGCATCCATCCCGAGGCGCTGGCCGTGGATGTGCTCAAGCTGTTCGAGACGCACAAGATCGACGACCTGCTGGTTGTCGACCGCACCACGGGCAAACTCGTCGGGGCCATCGACGTGCAGGACCTGCCCCGGCTCAAGATCATGTAGAGAACACCCACCCATGGTATTCAGCTCGCTTCTCTTCCTGTTCGTCTTTCTGCCGGTTGCGCTGGCCGCGTATTACCTGACGCCGGCGCGCTACCGGAATATTCCCGCCTTGCTGGCGAGCCTGCTCTTCTTTGCCTGGGGCGCGCCCCTCATCGTCTTCCTGCTGGCCGCCACCAGCCTGGCCGACTACCTGGCGGGCGCCTGGCTCGCGCCGGACCGCTCCCCCGGCAGGCGCCGGAATGTCATCCTGGCCATCTCGGTCTTTCTCAACCTCGCCTTCCTGCTCTACTTCAAATACGCCAACTTCATCGTCGAACAGATGGATTTCATCCGGGTCCTGCTGGGCCTGTCTTCGACAACCTGGACCACCGTCGTTCTGCCCATCGGCATCTCCTTCTTCACGTTCCAGAAAATCAGCTACCTGGTGGATGTCTACCGCGGTACGGCGAAACCAGCCGCGTCCTATGGGCGCTACCTGCTCTACGTCGTCTTCTTCCCGCAGCTGATCGCCGGCCCCATTGTCCGCTATCATGACGTCGACCTGCAGCTGGGCAAGCGCGCCTATTCCACCGATGTCTTCCTGGACGGCGTCTGGCGCTTCACCCTTGGCCTGGGGAAAAAAGTGCTGCTCGCCAACACGCTCGGCCAGGCAGCGGACGCCGCCTTCGCCGCGGGCCCCGACCAGCTGCCCTGCGGCGCGGCCTGGCTGGGGGTGATCGCCTATGCCCTGCAAATCTACTACGACTTCGCGGGCTACTCCGACATGGCGATCGGGCTTGGGCGGATGATGGGCATTCAATTCCTCGAGAACTTCAATTTTCCGTACATCTCGGCCAGCATCACCGAATTCTGGCGGCGCTGGCATATGTCGCTCGGCAATTTCATGCGGGAGTACCTTTACATCCCCCTGGGCGGCAACCGCGGCTCCCGCGCCCGGACTTACTTCAACTTGTGGATCGTTTTCCTGGCGTCGGGCTTCTGGCATGGCGCCGCCTGGAGCTTCGTGCTGTGGGGCTGCTTCCACGGGATCGCGTTGTCCGTTGACCGTTTCTGCAAGGACCGCGGGTTCCGCCCGATGCCCAGGGCGTTTGCCATTCCGCTCACGTTTCTGCTGGTCTGCCTGAGCTGGGTCCTGTTCCGGGCCAACAGCCTGGCCCACGCGGGCGACTATCTCCTGTCGCTGCTGAATGCCACGGACGCGGCCGCGGGACTCGGCAAGATGAGCGCCTCCTTCACGGATCCCCGGTTCATCACGGCCCTGGTCGCCGGCCTGCTGGGCGCCTTCGGCCCCGCGCTGGGCTTGTCCCGCTACCTGACGCCGGAAGCCGAAGGAGGCGAGCCGCTGCTGCCCGCCCCGGCGATCGCGCGGCGGTTTGTCCTGTCTGCCGCCCTCCTGCTGGCCTGCGCCATGGTGCTGGCCATGGGCGGCTTCAACCCCTTCATCTACTTCCGGTTTTAACGCATGACCGACCCACTCCATCCCGATGCTCCGCCTCCCCGCACGGGCCGGCCCTGGCTGACGCGCGGCCTGTCCGTCCTGTTCGCGGTGCTGCTGGCCCTCCCGCAGTTCCAGCAAGCCACGGGACTGCCGGGGGACATCCCCCTGGCGGGAATGGAAACGCGCCTGCAGAAGCCGGTTTTCTCCTGGGCCGGCTGGTTTGACGGCTCCTACGCCGCCCGCTACGAAAAGTGGCTTCAGGGAAACGCCGGTTTCAGGGGGCTTCTGGTTCGGCTGGCCAGCCAGGCGAACTATTCGCTCTTCGGCCGCATCGGCCTGAGCGGCGGCACCGAAATCACGCGGGGCCGCGCCCACTGGCTGTTCGAAACCGCGTATGTCAAGCAGGCGGTCCGACAACCCGATTTTGCGCGGGCCAAGGCGTCCCTCTTCGCGGAACAGGCCGCCGCCATCGAGAACAGGCTGGCCGCCCGGGGAATCGCCTTCGCCGTGGTCATCGCGCCCAGCAAGGCCGAAGTGCTGACCAACCGGCTGCCGCCGGACATCGTCCTTCCGCCCCGCTCGTCCGCCACCGCCTACGCCCGCATCGCCGCGGAGCTCGGAAAGCGGAACGTCACGCGGGTGGACGCCCGCCGCCTGTTCAACGGGCTGAAAACCCGCGAGCCCTGCTTATTTCCTAAAACAGGAACACACTGGAGCACGTGGTCGGCCTGGCTGGCCTGGCAGGCGGTGGCGGGCGAGCTGGAGGCGCGGCGGCCGGACCTGCGGTTCCGCTCGCCGGAGCCGGCGCGGGCTGTCATGAGCCCGCCGCTGGGCGCCGACGACGACCTGCGGGAGCTGCTGAATCTCTGGCATTTCGAAACGGGCGAGCCCAAGCCGCTGCCCTACCCGGTGATTCCCGCGCCGCCGCCGGAATGGCGCGACCGCCATCAGGCGCTGGTGGTGGGCGACAGTTTTTCGCTGACGATGGTGGACGCCATGGCACGGTCGGGCCTGTTCCGCCAGATCGACCTGCTCTACTACTTCAAGCGGCGTTTCACCTACCCGGCCCCCTCCTTCACGCCTGCGGCCGACAAGCTGATCGCCGATCCGGGAATCGATATGGGCGCCCTCGACCTGGCCCATGTGGACTGGAACGCCCTGCTCGACAACCGTCAGGCCGTTCTGCTGGTCATCAATGAAATCAATTTGAGGGATATGAGCTGGGGCTTCATGGAGTCGCTGCTGGCCGCGCTGGATGGCCCTTGACCTGGTAGCCGCTCCCTGCGCCTGATCGGGTAGCCGCGCCGGTTACGGCGTGGACAGGCGCCTCGATGTCAATCCCTGCGCCTGATCTGGTAGCCGCG
>CAYZVY010000229.1:0-6881 GCA_964481675.1 uncultured Verrucomicrobiota bacterium | reverse complement strand
TCGTCGGCGGACGCCCCCAGGGCGCGGCCATCAGCAGGTCACCGTTCTCCAAGCGAAAGCTGCCCGGACCGATGAAACTGCGCTCGGCGGTATGCCGGAGGAAAATCGCCGGCGGCTCGATATACAAAGATCGTTTCATGCTATTTCCGATACGGTTCCACGCGTTCAGCCAGCCGCTCGAAGGCGGCGCGGTCGCTGCCGCCATTCACCCACAGGTACAGGCCCTTGCCGCCAACGGCGTCCAGCAAGGGAATAACCTCGTCCAGCCCCACCCCCACCGCCTGCACCGACTTGCCGGCGGCCAGGATGCGGCGGTACAGCGGATACCACTCCGGCTTCCCGCCCGAAGGGACCGTGGGATCGGGCGTCCACTCGATGGCGTCCAGCGCGTCGATGGCAAGCAACTGATCGAGCTGGCAGAGGCACTGGTGCCCGTCGAGATGGAACATGGAATAGTCCAGCCAGTCGCACTGTTGCGTCAGCGCCGGCACGACAAACCTCTTGAACATGGCCGGCGAAAACATGGCCGACGCGTCGCACTGCAGCTTCGCGGTCTTGCCGGGGCCCCACAGGCCGAAGGCGCCCCAGCAGGAGCTCCCGTCGGCCAGCTTGATGATCTCATACAGCCGGTCATAGGCATCGAACCAGGCGCGGTTGATCTCCCACACCTTCTCCTCGACCCACCCGGGCCGCTCGATCATGTCCACCAGCAGCGTCTGAGGATCGCGGAGGGCGGCGATGATGTCGATATTCTCCACCAGGTCCGGAAAGCCGACCGCATACTTGCCGCGCCCCAGCTCCGCGCAACAGCGGGCCGACTGCTCGTGCATGTGCCACCACCGGTTGGCCGGATCGAACACCAGGGGCGGGCGCGTCTCGGGCGTTTCATCGTCATTCATGGACGGCTCGAACCAGACCGTAGTGGGCGCAAAACCCGGCTCTGAGCCGAGCAGCAGCGCCAGTGAACCGGGCCCGATATCCAGGTGAGCCATCGGCACCGTGTCGGCCAGGAAGTCGCGGGTGGCCATCGCATGATGGTTGACCCGCGCCCGCCACTCCGGCGCCGTATGATAGTGCAGTCCGGCCGGCGGTTCGCCCGGCTCCGGCACCGGCTCATGCGGCCGGGAAGCCGGAAAGCCTCCGGTCGACAGCACCAGCCCCCGGTGAGCCCACCACTCCGCATGATGCCGGATGGCTTTGTTCCAATCTGATTTCCACATCGGTCAGAACCCTCCCGTCAACGCAATCTCGCTCGTCAGGCCATGCTCGCACCGGCATTCCAGCACGGTGACGTCGATCCGCGTGTCCCGGATGCGGACGTGGGGCGGCAGCCCGACAGCCGACCACTTGCCGCGCAACTCCACGCACACGAGAGACGACCGGGCCGGCGTTTCCGTGGCCTCGTGGTCCAGGTACCCCATGTTGCGCCGCTTGGGCAGCCGCAGATCGGGATCCGCCAGACTCAGGAGCATGCCGCTTCCGGTCTTCTTGACCATCGCCATCAAGGGCGTGTCCGTCTTGCGGATAACCCCGTGCGGGATAATCCAGTCGGTCTCGAAAAGCGCATAGGCCATGGTCTTCTGCCCGAGGTGCTCGAGGATGTGCGCCTGATGGTTCTGCATCAGCACCCGGTAGGGCGCCGCCTTGGCGAATGCCGCCAGCGCGTCCGGCGTCGTCTGCACGAGCATCGCGTAGTGGTAGCGCTCCGAGCCGTAGCCGTCGTCCTTGGGCGGTTGGCCGTGATCGAACCAGCAGGTGCTGAAGGCGCCGCGGGTCTCGCCACGGTTCCAGGCATCGCGCGATTTCTGTTCGCCGCGGGTGAGACGCACATCACGGGAATCCGGCACGCAGTAGCCGTTGCCATACGGATCCATGAGAGTGAGCGGCCGGCCCGTTTCCCCCCGGAACTCATAGGGGAACGCCGTCACCACCGCGCCGTTGACCTGGATCGGCATCCCCGGCTCCGGCATCCAGCTTTGGAACAATGTTGTCCCGTAGGCGTGCCTCACGTCCCGGCTCTCGATGTTCGAGCCGAGGCAGATGATCTCGTTCTCGAAAAAGAAGGTGGTCTTGTAGGCGCGGAAGCTCGGGTCGTAATAGTGCTCATGCAGTTTGAGGGCGAACATGCCGTTGCGACCTTCGCAACTGACGCCACCGACAAAGGTCGCTGACGAGAAGAAGCGGCACGCCCAGGAGGTCTTCGGATCGTAGTTCTCGGCCAGGGTGAGATGCGGACTCGTCGCCCCCGGCCAGCGGCACCAGTCCCAGCCCTTGTCCAGGTTCCAGCCGCTGGCGACCGGATTGGCCGGATCGCCATGGGTGATCGGCTGCAGCGTGCCGTAGCTCCAGTAGCGGGCGAAGACGTTTTCCTCGACCATGGCCCAGGATTTCGGGTGCATTTCGAAATCCCAGACGTACTGGCTCCACCCTTTGACCGCCACCAGCCAGTCGTCGCGCCGATGCACCGCCAGCGCGCCCCAGGGCTTGCTCCAGAACCCGGTCGGCGAAGGCGCCGCGGCCAGGCCCCGGTCGGCCAACTCCTGCAGGAGCTGGAGCCGGCCGAACGGCTGGTAGAACAGGAACTTGCCGCCTTGCGCATCCAGGTCGATGCTCAGCATCCCCTTCAGGCAGTCCAGCTCCGGACGCCAGAGGCGCATGAAAATGCCGGCCATCTCGCCCCCCGGGGTTGCACCGGGGCGCGCATCGTCGCCTTCCGCCAGCGCCAGGTAGGCATAGGCGGACAAGAGGCGCACGCCGGGCCGCGGCATGCGGCCCATGACCGCATAGGGAACATCGTAGGCATGGCTGATCGTGTCCTGAGTCACCAGCGCGCGCTTGAGATGGGCGAGGGACTCGGGCGCGGCGGCGAACTCCGTGCCGTGCAGCAGCCAGGCGATCAGGGAACAGAACTCGTAGGCCTCGGTCGCGTAGGCCCCGGCGTAGACACCCTCGTGGTGAAATCCGAGGCCGTCCGGTTTGATCAGCCCGGTGAACCGCGGCGAAATCTGAAGCGCATCGTTGTACCACGCCAGCCAGCCGCGCATATACTGGACTTTCCGGGGCGAGTCGTCCATCGCCAGGATCATGGCCAGCGACGTGAACATGATGCTGCGCAAGGCGTCGGCATTGGTCTCGATATACGCCCCGTCAAAGCGCGAGAACGTCTTCCCGAAGGTCTGATACCACATGGCCGCCCGGACCGCCTTCTCCAGCCGGCCGGTTGCGCGCAGCTCCTCCCGCATCAGGACGACGGCATGGCAGTAGGGCGCAAAACCCAGCGGATTGAGCCAGAGGTCGCCCAGCCCGCTCCCCTCGGCCCAGCCCTGGTCATGGATGTAGTCGAAAAGCTCGAGCACCATCCGCCGGGCATCGTCGTGGCCATTGATCTTGCAGTCGAAAACCAGCGGCATGAGGATGTCGTAGAACAGGTGCTTGAAGCTCGTGGGGCTGCCGAAGTCTTTCACCAGCCCCGGCCCGACGATCCGCCCCTGCGCATCCCGCACGACCTTGAGCGCCTCCAGTTCCGACCAGCCCCGGCACATGTAGGCCTGCATCTGCCCGGCGCCATTCCGCAGCAGCGGCCGGGTCAGGTCCGGCTCCTCCCCCATCAACCACTTGAAATAGCGCCGGGAAATGGTCTCGAAATCCCGGCTCTGCCCGTTCGTCACCGAGGCCGGCAGCGGCTGGGTCGGCGTCTGCTGAGAATAGTGGAGCGGCCAGTGCTCGCACCAGCCGCCCAGGTCGCCGGCGTGCTCCGGAACCTGGAAATCGGCGCTGCGCTGGGGGGAGACGCGCGAGGTGATCAACAACGCGTCCAGCCAGAGGGTTCCCTCTGGATCACCTTCAGGTGGCCGTATTTCCAGAAACTCGATTGTGCCGCCAGCATCCAAAGACACCTTCGCATCCCGCTCGAACTGCACCCGGAACATCCGCCAGCCACTGAAATTCAGCCCGAACCGGAAGACAAACTCCGGTTTCCCGGCAGCCAGCGCCTCCCGCGTTCCCAGGCGGAACGTCAGCCGGCCTTCGCCCGGCGTCTCGCGATAAATCCAGCCCTGCATCCCCGCCCCCGGATGCGTCCGCGTGGACAGCGCCAGCCCCTCGCGCGTCAGGGTGGAGCCCGTGCCCCAGGTCCATTTCAAGGACTGGCTGCCGTCCTTGTAGTGACGGGTTGACAATTCGAGCCCGCCGCCCCCGGTTGCCTGCCATGCCAATGGCATGGAAGCGCCCTCAAACGACTCCACTGCGTTCTCTGCAGACATCGTGTCTCGCTCCTGCGTTATGACCGTTCGTAAGCCGCGCCGCCTTCAAGGTCGAACACCGGACCGAGCCCGGCATCCTGGCGGATCTCCAAAACCGAGCCGGTCAGGATGTTCCTGATCCGGCTGACTCCGTCAAGTCCCCCCAGCGCCAGCGGCAACGGTCCGCGAAATCCCGGGATCGTAACCAGCGTGTCGCCGAGCCGGGAAAGCCCGTCGGTGATCCCGCGCGCCTCACGCACGCCTCGCTCTTTGACCAGCTTGACCACAAGCTGGTTCATCGGATCGGCGGCATAGTTCAGCATGGTCGCCTTGTCCGTCGCGCCGCAGACCGGGTTCCAGTGGACAAACCCCGAGGCCAGGTCAAACGGCGTGAAACTGGACCAGTTCAGCCGCTTGCCGTATTGGCCGAACCGGACCATCTGCCGCCAGGCCGTCAGCGTTCCCGCGGGCCGTGGCGGGCGCACATGTCCGCACATCATGTAGCCCGAGCCCGGATAATCGGCGTGCACACCCTCGTGGAACATGTGCACCTGCCCCGGCTTGATCCGCTGGGCCAGGTCCCACATGTCGCGGTAAAGCTCCTGCATGGCGGGGCCTGCTTCGCTCGGAAAATGATCCTTCACGAACCACGGCGAAAAGTCGCACGGATACGTGAAGACGCCACAGTCGAGGAAGAAGCCGTCCACGTCGAACTCTTCGAGATAGCGCCGGGTCCAGTCGAGCATATACTGCCGGAACCCGGGGTGCAGGGGGTTGCAGGCCGCAATGAACTCGTGGGCGTTGAACCCCCAGCTGATCCAGGGCCGGCCGTCCACGCCGCGGTACATCCACTCGGGCCGGATATCCCCGTGAGGACGGAGTCCCGCCGTGCTGAGCCACACCACGGCGCGGCCGCCCGCATCATGGATGCGCCGGACCATGTCGCGGAACTCCGTGTGCGTGCCCTGATCGGGATTGGGGCCGGCGCTGTAAGGCGCAGTGTCGGAGTCGGAGCGCTTGATCGTATGGGTGTAAAACCAGAACCCGTTGGCGCCGCCGGCCTTGATGCAGGCTTCCGCCGTTTCGCCCAGTTCCTTGAATTTGAACGGCCCGGGGCGGAAGACCTTCTTGCCGGAGTAGACGCTGTGATAATCCATCATCGCCCACGTGGTCCGGTAAAGCCACCCGGGCGGCTCCTCGTACTGGTCGAACATCCCCGACCAGAACTGCTCCATGCTCTCTCGGCCACGCCCCCAGGCGAGGGAGAACTCCGGCACCGGGAACTCGCCGTCCGGCTCCATCAGCTTGTGGTACTGGACCTGGAAGCGCGTCCCCGCCCCGGTGAAATCGCTGACGTGCGCAAGCTTCGCCCGCCGTGAGTAGATGCACAGCCAGGCATCCGTGTCCTGCCGGTAATACAGCGCGCCGGGAACGGCCTGCTGCCCCGGATAGGTCCGGCGCATGAAATTCTCCAGAAGCGGCGTCACCTCCGATACCGGCCCTTCTTCGAAGCTTAGATGCTCGCGCGGGCCGGCGCAGCCTAGATGGGCCACGCGCATCGTCGTGTCCGGCTTGATCAGGGAAAACCGCCAGCCCAGGAAGCCGAGCGTATCGATCCACAGCGGCATCTCGAGTTCATACGGCGACGGCCCCGGCACCGGGATCCGCTCCGTCAGGCGCACCCGCTTGATGCGGTACTGGATATGCAGCGAGCTTTCGCCCGGCACCATGATCCGTCCCACCTGTAGCGCCCACCCCTGGGAATGGCCCCCGAAATGCTGCGTGCGGGCAATGGTTTCCAGCAACCCTCGCCCATCCTGGTGAAACTCCAGCTTCAGCGGGTGCGCCTGCCGGTTGACCTGGAACTCCCACTCCGGCGGCTGATCGATGATGTCCAGATTAAGTTTGCGATCATGCAACCGCACCAGGTCACCGCTCCCGGCCTCAATCTCGGCCAGCAGCTCCGGCCGATCGGACAATCGAATGACGTTGCTCATATCGCCCCCCTTGCCTGCGGCGTACAGCCGCGGGCGTGCAGATAGTCATAGATCCGTTCCATCATGTCTCCGTTCTCGACAATGTTGGCGATGTATAAGACTCCGCCCCCATCGGGTCGCGCGTACGCCTGTTTCAGGATTTCTTGCTTCGTCATCTTGGTGCAACCCTCTTCATCTGATCACCACGTGATGGTCGCCGGTCAGGTTGGCGGGAAGAACCACCGTCGATTTACCGGTTGGCGAGAGTTCCAGATGTAAGACGGCCTTGCGCCATCGCAGGCCGATGAGTTCGGCACGTTCGATGCCCGGTGGCAAACAGGGCCGGAAGCGCAGCCCCTCCGGCCGGCAGTCCAGGCCGAAGAGGCCTTGCAGGATCATCCGCAGATAACTGGTGGCGCTCCACGTCTGCCGGTAACACGAGACCCAGCGGTCGACCGGCCCGCGCTTCGGCATCTCCTGCAGCCCGCCGTAGGGCAGTCCGCATTCGGGATGCACACACTCCGGGCTTTGCACCGCGCGGCAGAAATGGCCCGCCATCAGGCGCAAGTCCAGGCCGAAAAGGTCGGCCCGCCCCTGGCGCGCCATGGCCTCCCCCCAGATGCCCTGGATCAGCGGCCAAATCCCGCCGCCATGCCCGGCAAAC
>CAYZVY010000228.1:0-6902 GCA_964481675.1 uncultured Verrucomicrobiota bacterium | reverse complement strand
CGCGAGGATCTTGAAGCCGCCCGCGCGGCCACGTTCGACATGCCGGCCGTGCCGGCCGACACCGAGGCGCTCCACGCCAGCGCCTGGTGGAACGATCCGGTTTACCTGGGGCGGTTTCCCGAAAAGACGCTGAAGGACTGGGCCGCCTGGTTGCCGCCCATGGAGGCGGGCGACCGGGAGATCATCGCGGAGCCGGTCGATTTCTGCGGCCTCAACATCTATCACAGCCACCGCATCCGGGCGACCGCCTCGGGGCCCGAGCGGACGGCCTGGCCGTGGAGCCGCCCGGTCACGACGATGGGCTGGCCGGTCACGCCCGAGGCGTATTACTGGGGGCCGAGATTTTTCTACGAGCGGTACGGGAAGCCGATCTGGATTTTCGAGAACGGCATGGCGGCGACGGATGGGGTGTCGCTGGACGGCCGGGTGCACGATCCGGCGCGGATCGACTACCTGCGCCGGTATCTGCGGGAGCTGCGGCGCGCCATCGGGGACGGCGTGGACGTGCGCGGGAACTACGTCTGGTCGCTGCTGGATGTGTTCGAGTGGAACGGGGGATTCAAGGACCGCTTCGGCCTGGTGCACGTCGATCTCGACACTCAGCGCCGGATTCCCAAGGATTCCGCGGAGTGGTACAAAGGGGTGATCGAGTCCAATGGAAGTTGCCTGTAGGCAGGCATCAGTCGAGCCCGGGATTGGGCAGGAACACGCGCGCCGGAAGCTGCGCGCTGGAAACGGGATCCCGGATCGTCCGCTTGAGCGCAAAGTCGAACAGCAGCGGATTGCAGGCGTAGATGTCGTTCAGCGCGCGGCGCTCCCCGTCGGTGATCAGCCCCCGCCAGCACAGCTGCCGCGTCCAGATCATGCAATTCATGGCGGGCAGGGGATAGTCGCTTCCGTTCACCAGCCGGTCGTGGAGCTCGGGCCGCCGGATCAATTCCAGTATCGGGCGGGGCGCGCGATTGATCTGGGTCAGGGCGGAGATGTCGGCGAACAGAAGCCCGCGGTAGCGGTCGTCGGCCATCATGCGGAGGAACAGGTCGAAATTGTCGGCCGTCCGGCCCGGATGATCCAGGTCCGCGTTCCGGCCCGAGCTTGCGCAGTGCGCCATGATCACCCGGACCCCCTGGTCCAGGGGCCGGCGGAGAAGCAGCGGGTTGCCGTAGAGCTGTGTGCCGGAGCCGACCGATTTTTCCATCCCCGTGTGCGTCAGCAGGATCAGGCGGTGTTTTTTCATGGCTTGGTAAAAGGGGTCGTAGCGCGGATTCGACGGGTCGATTCCCTGGCAGTTGGGCAGCCACTTCACGACACGCACGCCGCGCGCGGCCCAGCGGTCGAGTTCCTCAAGCGCGTCGGGACGATCGGGATGGACGGAGATGACCGGCACGTAGAGGTCCGGATGCTGTTCGGCCAGCCGGACGACATAGTCGTTGGGCATGTAAAATTCGACTTTGCTCTTGTCCACGGCGCCGTCCGGGCCGTAATACCGGTCCAGGGCGAGAAGATGGATTTTCAGGGGATGGGGAAAGCCCCGGGCCAGGCGGGTCAGCCGGTCCATGTAGTCCTGGTCGAGGGTGGGCCCCTTTTTGACGCCGCAGGCGCTCAGGAAGAGCGCGGCCTTCAGGCGCGGGATGGGGCTCCAGCCATCCAGCATGGCGGGGTCCAGTTCGGCGCCGCTGCCCCCCGTTCCGATTCCGATGGCGTGGGCATGGTAGTCCGCCAGGGGTGCGGAACCGAGGTCCGCGAACGCCCGCGCGAGGAGGTTGGATGCGGCCGGGCTCAGCCGGGCGTTCAAGTCTTCCGGCTGCCCGGAAAACGCGCCGCCCAGAGACAGGAAGACCGCCCGCAGGCCGAAGCCGGCGAGCACAGTGGCCAGGAGGGCCCACGGCCAGCGTTTCCGGCTGTTAGTGCTCGGGTTGATGGAAGCTCCTGGTGTTGGCGTGCGGCTCTTGCGTTCGGCGTCTCTTCGATGTAAGATCGGCAGTATGACTTCGTCCCTTGCGCATATCCAGCATGAACTGGAAGCCGCCGGCGATCCGGAAAAGGCCCGCTTCCTCCAGGGGTTCTTCAAGACGGGACCGGGCCAGTATGCCGAGGGCGACCGCTTCCGCGGCCTGACCGTCCCCGTCACCCGCGCCATCGCAAAGCGGCATCCTGATTTGACGTGGTCCGACCTGGACCGCCTTCTCCGGGCCCCCTTTCACGAGGATCGCCTGGCCGCGCTCATGATCCTCACGCTACGGGTGGAGAAAAAGAAGGCCTTGCCGGCCGAGAAGGATCGCGTCCTCGATTTCTACCTGGCCCGCACGCGGTGTGTCAACAACTGGGACCTGGTGGACCTGTCCGCCCCTGTGGTGGTGGGGGAGCGACTGGTGGAGCGGAACGATCCGTCGCTCCTGTTCCGGCTGGCGCTCTCTTCCCTGCTATGGGAGCGCCGCATCGGCATGGTGGCCAGCTATGCGTTCATCCGGGCCTGGCAGACGCCCGTGGCTTTCATCCTGGCCGGAATGCTGCTGGGTGACCGGCACGACCTGATGCACAAGGCGGCCGGCTGGATGCTGCGCGAGGCGGGCAAGCGGGATCTCAGGGGCCTGAAGTTGTTCCTGAAAAAGCATGCCGCCGTCATGCCCCGCACCATGCTGCGCTATGCGATCGAAAAGTTTTCGCCGGCCGAGCGGCTGCATTGGATGACGGTCACCCCGTAAACCGCGCGGTCCACACGCCGGCGCCGTACGTCGTCACATACAGGATCGCCGGGTCGGCGAGGTCGAAATCCACGCGGTGCGCGCTGCAGAAGGGATAGCCCGGCACGTCGCTCCACGTGCGGCCCGCGTTGCGGCTGACCAGCAGCGGCGCGCAATGGGTTTCATTGTAGGTCAGGGTCATGAATACCCGGTCGGGGTTGACGGGGTCGAGGGTGGCCCCGAAATGCAGCGCGCTCTTCCGGCTGATGCGCTTCCAGTTCCGGCCGCCGTCCTCCGTCTTGTAAAGCCCGCCCTCCTTGGCCCCGCGGTCGGGATCGTCGCACACGCCCAGGTAAATCACCCCGCTGTCGCGCGGATCAACGGCATAGTCGGTCATCCACCGCACGTTCAATCCCCGGGTGATCGGCTCCCACGAGCGCGCGCCGTCCGTGGAGCGGTACAGCCCCACGCCGTCGCGGCGCAGGCGGCCGTCGGCCCCCTTCTTCCCGGTGATCACCACAAAGAGCGTGCCGTCCGGGTGCAGGACGATCCGGCAGACCCGCAGGTTGACGCCGGGGGCCCCGAGGCCGTCCGACGCGTTTTTCCAGGAGGCTCCGCCGTCGGGCGAGCGGAATACGCCGTGCTCCCAGCACGAGGCGAAGAGCGTCCGCTTCTCCGGCGGCGAGGCGGGGTCGATGACGATCGAGGTGACCGGGCATTCGGCCCGGCCGGGAAGGCTCCAGTCGTAGAGCGCGTCCGGATCGCCGCCCGGCAGGCCGCTGGCCAGGCCGCGCCAGGTGCGGCCGTGATCCTCGCTGAAGCCCACCGTGCCCTGGCCGGTGCACTTGTGGCCGCCCGTGACGATGTTGTTGTTTGGAATGTCGTGCACCTGCGAGAAGGCGGCCCAGGCCCGGCCGGGCACGGCGGGATCGAACGCGATCTGGTAGGTGTTGGGGCCGGTTTCCCGCAGCCAGCTCCAGGAGGCGCCCGCGTCCCCGGACCGGGCCAGCCCCAAATCCGTGTAGGCGATCAGCCGGACGGCGGGGTCAAAGGGGTCCTGCGCATATTGCCAGGTGGTGGTATTGACCAGGCCGTTGCCGGGCCAGCACTCGGGGGTTGCACCCTTCGCGGGTTTGGCCGGGCTGGTTTCCACGCTGGCCCAGGACTTGCCGCCGTTGCGGGTCTGGAAAACGGAACAGTAATGGCTGAAGAGGACCTGGTTCGGCTGCGACGGGTTGATCGCCGCGCCCGTGATGGCCCAGCCCCAGAGCGACTTGGGCAGGAAATACCGGGTCACGTAATTCATCTGGATGTTGAACGTGGATGCGGTCTTGTCGGCGAAGGTGACCGGCTTCCAGGATTTGCCCCCGTCGGCCGATTTCATCACGGTTCCCTCGGCGGCGTAGAAGGGGCGCACGGCGTAGAGCGTGCGAGGCGCGCTGTCCGTGGTCAGCAGCGCATGGAAGCCCTGCCCGTCCGTTGTGCCGTCGCCCAGCTCGGCCAGCGCCTCCCAGGTGCTTCCGTTGTCCTTCGACCGCAACAGCGTCCCTTTTGTCGCTTGCGTCCCTTCCGGGCCCTTTTGAATTTGCCAGGCCGAGAGGACGGCCGGCTTGCCCGGCAGCGAGGCGCCCGCAAAGGCCGCGATGCCGGCGCCTTTCCAGGCGGCGTCCCAGGACGCGCCGCTGTCTTTCGAAATGAAACAGGTGTCCGCGGTCATGGCGGTGCAGACGCGGGCGGAGGCGGGCGAGGAGCGGTCGACGTGCAGGCCCAGGGCCAGGCCGGTGAAGCCGCGGACGCGGGACCAGGAGCGGCCGTCGTCGTCCGAGACGTAGAGCGCGGTGAGGGTGGCCGCGAAGAGGCGGGCGGGCTGGTCGGGATCGGCCGCCAGCAGGCGCAGGTTGCCGGGCAGGCCGCGGCCGCGGGGCTCGAAGGTGCGGCCGCCGTCGCGGCTGACGCGGAGGGTGGCGGCGTAGGAGTAGGCGGCGTAGATGATCCGGGGGTTGCGCGGGTGGAAGAGGGGGGCGCAGAAGGGGCAGCCGGTGAGCTGCTGCCAGGGGAGGAGCGACCAGGTTTTGCCGCCGTCTTCCGTGCGGTAGGCGCCGCTCATGTCGCACTGCAGGAACATCAGGTCCGGATCGTGCGGCGAGAGGGCGTGCGCTTCGGTTCCGCCGCCGCCGCTCAGGCCGACCGGCTTCCAGGCCGGTATGGGTGACACTTTTGACATGAAGGCTCCTCCTCCCGCAGATACTATAGGAATAGGGGCTTTTGAGCCATTCTTTTCCGGCCAGCGGCAAGGGCGATATTCTGAAATGGCTCTTTATTCGGGTTTCCGCTATCGTTCCGTGAACCTGGAGGAGTGTCCCATGCCTGCCTGTCCGGAAGCCGACATCATCAACGGCGCCACCCCGCTGGAAAACGAGTGGTGGGGCGTGCATCCCCGCCTGTATCTCAACGCGGCCTCGCTCGCGCTGCTGAAAACCCGCCTGGATCAGCCGCCCTGGTCGCAGTTCCTCGTCCGCCTCCTGCGGTGCGCGAAAGAGGGGATGCTCCCCCATGCGGCGCTGGCCTGGCTGCTGACGGGCGACCGCGCCCACCTGGAGGCCGCCCTGGAAAAGGTGGAGGCCCTGGCGGCCGGGAAAAAGTCGGGCAACTGGGCCGAGTGGCACAACCTCGCCCTGGCCTATGACTGGCTGTACCACGACCTGCCCGAGGACCTGCGCGCCCGGGTGCGGGACACCCTCGACCGCGAAGGGCGGGCCTATTACCGCAAGCTGGCCCTGCATGAGGTGTATGACGCCGGCACCTACGGCTGGAACATCGCGCTGCACTCCTTCCTGATGGCGGCCCTGCCCGCCTTCGCGGTCTATGGCGATGCGCCCGACACCGCGCCGTGGCTCCGGTTCGTGCTGGAGAAGACCCGCGTGCTGACCCAGGCCCTGGGGCCCGACGGCGTCTCGCCCGAGGGCATCTGCTACGGCGGGTTCTTCACCGACTCCTACGTCCGCGTGGCCGCGCTCGTGCGCGACCTGCTGGCGTATGATCCGTTCGACGGCAACGCCCACATGCGGAACCTGCCGCTGTTCTACCTGTACAGCTCCCTGCCGCAGAAGAGCCTGAAGGGCGGGAACGTGCATATGCATTTTGGGGACAGCATCCGCTGGAACTGGCACGGGCCGGACTATTTCCTGCGCTACCTGGCGGGGATTTACAACGACCCCGTGGCCCAGGTTGCGGCCGACCGGCTGGCGGGCGAGGGGGTTTCCGTGGACGACGGCACCTACTTCAACCTGCTCTGGCACAACCCCGCCGTGCCGGCCGCGCTGCCGGCGGACATGCCGGCCGCGCACCACTTCGCGGACAAGGGGCTTGTGCTGCTGCGCTCGGGGTGGGATGGCGACGAGTCCGTGCTGGGCTTCATCTGCGGGCCGCATGCGGGCCACCATGCGCTGAAGCATTATCCGCAGTGCATCGGCGGCGGGCACATGTCGCCGGCGGCGGGCAACCTGCAGATTTTCGCGCGCGGCGACTGGCTGCTCAACCACGGCGGATACAGCCGCAAGTTCACGGCCTACCATAACACCGTGCTGGTGAACGGGAAGGGCCAGGAGGGCGAGGGCGGCGACTGGTTCGAGTGTCGCCAGCTGCGGATCGAGAAGCGCGGTCCGTCGATCCGGCGTTTCGAGACAGGGGAGGGGTATGCGATTGTGTCGGCCGACGTGGCGCCGGCGTATCCGGAGGCGCTGGGGCTGAAGCGGTTCGACCGGCATGTGATCGCGGTCGGCAAGGACGCCTGGGTGGTGGTGGACGACCTGGCGGCGGCGAAGCCCGCGACGTTCGAGGTGCTGTTCCATGCGTGGGAGAAGGAGTTCCAGGCGGACCGGCCGTTTGTGGCGGCGGGCGAGCGCGTGTGGGAGACGGGCGGCGAAAAGGCGAAACTGCGGGTGACGCTGGTGGCGCCGGAGGCGAGCGCGGGGACGGCGGAGGAGCAGTTCCAGCAGGGGATGGGGGCGCACAAGGATCGGTCCATGTGCACGCTCCGGCTGGGGTTGCCCAAGCCGGTTCGCCGCGCGCGGTTTGTCACGCTGCTGGAGGCCCTGCCGGCGGGCGGGGCGCCGCAGGTGAAGGCCGGGTGGGACGGGAAGCAGCTGACGCTGACCGGGCCGGACAAGACCTGGCGGTTCTCCCTCTCCGGCGGCCGGATGCGGTTGGTTGGCGGCT
>CAYZVY010000227.1:2538-6980 GCA_964481675.1 uncultured Verrucomicrobiota bacterium | reverse complement strand
AGGAAGAGCCAGCGGTCGTCGTCGCCGCCGGGCTTCTTCCAAACCAGGTACGCCATCTTGCGGACATCCGCCGGCGCCTTGAAATAGACGTAGAACTTCTGCTCCTCGCCTTCGTTCCGGCGCAGGATGGCCAGTTCGCGGGTGCGGACTCCGCCCTGCGCGTCGTGGATGCTCATGGTCACATCGGACCGGCCGTCGGCGCCGGCGTAATAAAACGCCTGGTTGGCCTTGGCCATGATGGCGTCGGCGGTCAGCGGTTCCTCCGCCCGCGCCTGGGTGGCGAGAGCGAGGGCGACAATCAATCCGGATACGGTCAAACGGTTCATGTCAGACTCCTTTGGTATTCTTGTGTTCGGGGAAAATCCGCCGCCGGAACAGGGACAGCAGCGGCGGGAGGATAAACAGCGTGGCCAGCCAGGAGACGCCCATGATCAGCGCCAGGAAGGCGCCGACGGTGCGATAAGGAACAAGCGGGGCGGCCAGCAGCGGGAGGAAGCCGATCGCCACGGTGATGGCGTTCCGGCTGATGGCGGCGGCCGGCTCCTTGAACATCTGGACCACGGCCTTGTCCCAGGACCCCAGCTTCTTCGTCTCCTCGCGCGCCCGCTCCAGGAAGTGGATGGCGAAGTCCACGCTCAACCCCAGCGTCAGGGACGAGAGCACGGCGATGGGCATGTCGTAATCCTTGCCCACCCAGCCGATCAGCCCGTAGATGAAAAGGATCGTCACGCTGAGGGGAATCATGGACAGGAGCCCCAGCAATGGCGAGCGGTACAGCACGATCATCATGATCAGCACGACCACGAAGCTGCTGGCCAGCGAGGAAAACATGCCGGACACCATTTTCCGCTGCCAGACCACGTTGAGATAGGTCAGGCCGGCCCAGCCCGACGTCAGCGGCACCGGGGGCGGATTCTGCTTAAGGAAAGCATCTATATCCAGCACCACGGATTCCATATCCACGTTGTCGCCACTCTTGAGCTGCACCCAGACATTCGCTTCCTGGTAATCGCGCGTCACCATGTGGAACAGCGTATCCTTGCGCTTCATGCCCTCCAACTGGGTAAAGACCTGCCCCACTCCGGCCGCGGTGGGCGGCACGGACCGGTGGACTTCGTTGGTTGTCGCCTGGGCGGCCTTCGCCGTATCGGCCGCATCCGCCGCCGACTCCACGTAATTCAATTCATAGTTGGCCTTGATCAGCGCATCGGCGGCGGACGAGGCCTTGCCCACCACGGGATTCTCCATGGCGTGCCTCTGCAGCGACTGCAGCCAGCGCAGCATGTCGGGCCGCTTGAACACCGGCGCGGTCCATTCGGCCCGGCTGTCGTTCACGAAATTGGCGTAGGACAAAGCGGTCCTGGAGTCGCAAACCGCCAACGCCGCATCCTGTAGCGCGGCGCCATTTAACGCTCCCTTTTCCTGCAACGCCGCGACCAGGTCCCGGACCGCCGCCGCCTCCAGGTCCGGCTTTCCCGCCAGGGCCCCCTTCAGGCTGTCGAGGGTCAAGCCGTCAGGCGACAACCGGATTACGGTATCCGACAACGTGTTCCAGCCCGACAGGGCCGCCTGGTCAAGCTTATCGGCGGAATCGGTCAACTCCCTGAAGAACGCTTCCACATCCGGCGAAACCGCGGCTTTGTCGACCGCCGCCCGGAACGGCGCCGATCCGGCGCCGAACGTCTTCTCAGCCCCGTCTTTCAGCCGGACCGCCAGCTCCGCCACGGACAGCGAGACATTCGAAATCGCGGGCGCCAGGGTCAAATACGCCGTATAGGTCCCTCCGAAGTGAGCGTTCAATTCCTTGTCCGCCTGGCGGATAGAATGGCTCTCCACGAACCATTTTACCGGGTTGTCATTGACCCGGATCTTCATGACGCCCACCGTGGAAAAGACCGCCACCACCAGCACCAGGCCGATGATCAGCTTGCCCTGATCGACCGAGAATCGGCCCAACCGCTCCAGGAAGCGATCCATGCTGCCGAAACCGCCGGCTCCCTTTCGCTCCGAAGGCGGCAGGGAAATCCGCGCCAGCGTGGACTTGGAGACGCCGATCATGATGTAGGCGGGCGCCAGCACCATGGTCAGCACCCAGGCGATGGTCACGCCGAACGCCACATGCAGGCCGAACACCTGGACGGGCGGAATGGGAGTCGTGGCCAGCGAGGCGAAGCCCGCGATGGTCGTCAGGCTGGTATACAGCATGGGCTGGAAGAGATGACTCATCACGGTGCGGATGGTGCGCCCCTTGTCGCCATACTTGTGGTAGGTATCGAAGAATTCGCTCAGGATGTGGACCGAATCGGCCACGGCGATCGGCATCAGGAAGATGGCGATCATGGAGCTCATGATATGGACGTCAAAACCGAGCCCGATCAGGAGGCCCATGGCCGCGATCACGCTCAGCATGGCGATGATCATCGGCGCGATGATCAGCTGGATGCGCCGGAAAAAGAGGAGCAGCAGCAGGAAGATGACCAGCCCCGCGAGAGGCGCCGACGTGGCCATCTGGACCAACATCTCCACGCCGAATGTGTCCTGGGCCACCGGCTGGCCAGTGATATAGACCTCGTCCCCTCCGTCCCAGTCGCGCGTCAGGGCGTCCACCAGCCGGGCCACGTTGTAGCTGAAGGTTTTGTCGGCCAGCGGAATGTAAAGGCAGATGGCCTTGCCGTCTTCCGACACGAGCGTGCCGTTGTAGAGCGGGTTGCCCATGGCGTCGCGCTTGACTTCAAGGGCCTCCTCGCGCGTGCGGGGGGCGTGCTCCATAAGGTATTCGATCTTGAGCGAGCCGAGGCCAGCCTGCTTGATGTTGTCAACCACGCTGGGCCCGATGAACTCCCGGCCGATCACGGCGCTTTCCCCGTTGGTCGTGAAGAGGCGGTTCGGGTCCTGCCGGAATGCGGCGGCCAGCGTGCGCTCCCAGGCGCTGGTGGAGCGCAGGTCCACCGTGCGCGTGCTTTCCCCGCCGTTTTCATCGCGGCTCACCACCACGGGCAGGCCGTCCGGCCCTTTCTGGAGGCTCATCAGCTCGCCGGTCAGGCGGTGGATGCGCCCCAGGGTGTTCGTGTTGAAAATCCCGTCCGGATCCCGGTTGTTGACGACGCCCACGATGACGAAGTCGTAGAGGGAGTAGCGGGCCTTGACGGCGCGGTGGAAAACCCGGACGGCTTCGTCCCGGGAGAGCATGTTCTCGGGGTCGTTGTCGAACTTGACCTTGGGGAACTGGGCCAAAAAGAGGACGGCCAGGACGGCGGTGATGGCCATCGTGAGCCAGGGGTGGCGGATGCCGAACTCGGGCAGGAACATCCGGATGCGTTCGCCGAGGGGCGTCTTGGGGTTGTCGTTCACGGGCGGTCTCCTTTGCGCAGGCAGTTTAACAGGGTCAGGGCGCGGGGATCCTCGATGCGGTACCACACCTCGCGGCCCCGGCGGACGGCCTTGATGATCCCGGCCCGCTTCATCTTGTTCAGGTGCTCGGAGACGGAGGCCTGGCGGAGCCCCGCCTGCTCCATGATGGCATGCACGGCCATCGGGCCGCCGCGGTCGAGGATGTCGGCCAGTCGCAGCCGGGCCGGATGCCCGAGCACCCGCAGCACCTCGGCTGCCGTCTCGAGCCTGTCCGGCGGAATAAGCGCTTTGCCTGTCGCATTTTTAGATTTCATGATGATTAATATATCTAGATATTTAGATATATCAAGACTTTTTTTAAAGTTTTATATCGTGCCTTGCAAAACTGAAGATGCGGCCACGCATGAACGCCGAAACGGCGCTACAGCGCGGGGCAATACGAAACACGGCGGCCAAGGGACTGGCCGCCCTACCTGAAGAACTCAACGTCAGTCGGCGAGGCGGATCTCGGCGCCGCCCTGCTCGCGGCTGCGGATGCCGGCGATGACCAGGCGCATGAGCTCGTCGGACTCGGCCCACGGGAAGGGCCTGACGCCGGTGCGCAGGTACTCGATGAACGCCACGAGCTGGGCCTTGAAGGAATAATAGGAGTCCTTGAACGACACCTGCACGTGATCCTTCGTGCCGCCCAGCGTGAGCGCGCCGAACGTCCCGACCATGTCCCCCACCGCCGCCACCACCACGTCCACCCCGCGCCGGTGCGTCAGGTGCACGATGTTGCGGCTCTCCGTTCCCGTGTTCCGCACCGTCAGGAAGCCCGGGCCCAGAATAGGATACATGCCCTCCAGCGCGTGGATGCCGTACCGCTCCCAGCTCTTCGGAGTCGTGATGCTCACGTACCGCAGGTCGCCCAGGTTGTCGGTGGAAATCCGGTACGGCATATACTCCTTGGCATACCGCATGCAGCTCGATGTCAGGATCGCCCGCCCCTCTCCCACCCAGCGGTTGAACGTCGCCAAATCCGCCTCGTTGTCCACCAGCGGCTTGTCCACGAACACCGGCAGGCCCGCCTCGATGAACGGGCGGCACCG
>CAYZVY010000227.1:0-2438 GCA_964481675.1 uncultured Verrucomicrobiota bacterium | reverse complement strand
CGTCGCCCTTCCCGTCCCCCGGGCCTTCGGCTTTCGGCGCATACAACAACGCCGGACGCATCAGGCCGCCCGTTCCCAATTCATTGATGCCGGCGTTATCCACCGCCACCACGATCACATTCCCCCCCGACCGTTTCAGCTTCGCGGTGATATCCAGGTCGACAGGCGAAAAATACCGCCCCGTTACCATCTGCACAAACTCGCCATTCACATACACATGGGCCGTGTCGTCAACCCCGCCCAGCCACAGCCGGACCGCCTCCGCCTTGGCCGCCGCCTTCGGCAGCTCGAAATCCTGCCGGTACCAGATCAGGCCCCGGTAAAACGGAAGGCCCTGCTCATCCAGCGAGACGCCGTGCGTTCTCAATGTCTGCCAGCCCGACACATCCGCCGCAGGCGTGAACCAGCAGTCGCGGATGCCGATGCGGTCCTTGTCCAGCCGCGCCTTCCACGCGTCGGGAAAGTGCAGCAGCACCTTTCCCTCGGACGCAATCTTGCCGGCGGCGGCATAACTCGGGCTGTGGGCGCCGCGATAGTAAACCCAGGCGTATCGCCCCACGTAGCCGGGATAGGACGTGCGTCCGCGCTCCCAGTTGTTGCTGTAGGCCGTATTCCACGTGGCGGCTTCTGCCAACTTGCCATCGTTCAGCGCTTCGCGCGCGCCGAGCCAGCAGTCAAGCGCCGTAAGCCCGAAGGCGGCGATCTCGACCCGCTGCGCATAAGGCGTCTGCCCCTTGGCCGCCTTAATGGCCTTCTCCAGGCAGGCGTGCAGGGCCTTCACCCGGTCCGCCGGAAAGATCCGGTGCATGGACCAGCAGTTCCCCGCATAGGCACCCGTGGTTTCGTAGGCCTGCTCGAGAATCCCGTTGTAGGCTTTCATGGGCTCGGCCGCGGGCCCGTAAAACAGGGTGTAAAACTCATCGAGCGCAGGACCCGGATCGGCGTCCACATCCCAGGCCACGCGCCCGTATGCCCAGCCGGCCGGAATGCTGTTCTGCCAGTTATCCTGCATGGACTCGACCGTACTGTAGCGGACGCCCAGGTCATATAGCTTCTTCATGCTTTTGCGGAAATAAAGAGTGCGCGTGAACGGCATGGCCGTGTCCGCAAGGTTGAAGTTGTACAGGTAGGAGCCCATCCGCGGCACCTTGGCCCGCCAGCCCTTGATGACCTCCTCCAGCAGCATGGAGGTGGGGACGGCCGGATTCCCGATGCTCCCATACCGGGTGTAGGAGATCGGGGCGATGATCGGCAGGAGCATCCGGTGCGGCTCCTCACGGGTGGGCGGCATGTTGTGCGTGGAATACACATAGAAGCCCAGATAGGCATTCGGGAATTCTTTTTCCAGACGGCGTGCCACGCCGTTGGCCAGGTGCAGGAACGGATCGGTGATGGACGGCGACTGCAGCATCGGATCGATCTCTCCGCTCATCAGGAGCCGCGTCTCGGGCCGCTCGTCCTGCAGCAGCCCGTCGTCGGGTCCGATGCAGGCGCCATTGCCGCCCGCCCACTGGGTGGGCCCCTTCCGGAACATCGCGGCGATGTTGGTCGCAAACAAATCAGCCACCGCCTCGCTGGACACATTGGCCTGAGTCTTGACCGGCTTGCCGTTGACGATGGGATAATACTCCGGATGGTCCGCAAAATGCTTGCCGCCTTCCATCAGCGAGTAAAACCCGTGCCCCTGCGCCATGGCCGGCCCGCCCATGCGGTTGCGCAGCGACCAGCGCTTCTCGGCCCACAGATGGCGCGACTGGAAATCCGGCGTCTCTTCCGTGCGGCCCGCCGCCACCGTAAGGGTTTTCCGGGCTGGCACCACCTCGCCCCATTCGCCCGGGGCATACCAGCGGACGCCCAGCCGGTCCAGCAGCATGGCGGCAGCATAAAACACGGCGCGGGCGGATTCGCCCTGCAACGCAATGCGACTGGAGGAGATATCAATCGCATACGCGTCGCCATACTCGCTCTTCACGCCAAGAGCCGGCGCGTCCGAAGCGCCGCCCACATAAATCGGCAGGAGCCCCGCCACGGCATTCGAACCGAGCGGCACCGCGGCACCGCTCATCTTCGCGATGTAGTTCGTCAGGTCGTCCGCGGCCCAGCGCAAATACACCGGCTCCGGATCCGGGCCGGATCGCGGAGCAACAGCCGTGAACGCCTCCGCCGACACCACTACACATATTTTGGGGACGCCATCCGCCACCAGGGTAATGTCAGCCGCTTCGCAGAGCGCACCCATGGCGGCCAGCGCCGACAGCCAACCCGCTCGCTTGATCCATTCTCTCGTCCTGGTCATGATCGTCTCCCTTTGCGCAATATCTGTCAAACAAGTCAGACGGGTCAGACAGGTCAGACAGGTCCGACCTGTCAGACCGGCCTTCCCCCTGAACCCCGAACCCTGAACCCTCTCTCCCTTCCCTCCCACCCGCTACTTCTCC
>CAYZVY010000226.1:4223-6985 GCA_964481675.1 uncultured Verrucomicrobiota bacterium | reverse complement strand
AGGATCACGCCGATATCGGCCTCGGCGGCGCGGGCCACCAGCTGGCGCAGGCGCTCGAGACGCTCCGTGACGCCGGGCTGGATCAGCAGGTCGAAGGGGGCGGGGGCCTCTTCCAGATAGTCTTCCAGCTTGGCCATCACCAGCAGGCCGGTCATGCCGACGCGCGCCAGCTCCAGGAAGTTGGTGTCGGTCTCGCGGCCGGGGACCCAGGCCTGCGTGGTGGAAAAGCCGCCCCAGAGGTCGGCTCCGATATGGTGGGGCACGACCGGGCGGACGGTGCGCCGGCCGGCGGGCAGGGCAGGGCGCCGGACCAGGCGCCAGTAGTTGCCCAGCCAGAGCGCGGCGCGCAGGAGGGAGGCTTCCGAGGCGGCGGTGACGGTGATGCGGCCGGGCGCCACGTCGAGCGCGAACGCCCGGGCGTGCGGGCCTTCTTGTCCTTTCAGGCGGAACGCGAGGACAGGGGATCCGGTAGTGGCGCGCGTGAGCGGAAGGGCGAAGTCGCGGCGCAGCAGGCGCGCCAGGTCGTTCAGCCCCGCGGCGGCGGGGCCGCCGGGTTTCACGTCGGGCCGGCTGAGCGACCAGGAGGCGTCAAGCGCCACCTCGCCCGGCCCGGGCTTCGACGGGAGGATCGGCCCGGCGGGCGGGCGCGAAACGGTTTGGTTCCAGAAACGGGACGAACGGACGCGGGCGGTCTGGTTGGCCCAGGCGGCGGCAAAACCGGAGGCGGGTTTCATCGGGCTCCTTGTCAGAGATCGGCGCAGGGGATCCACTTGTTGAAGCTTTTCATGATGAGGAAGCTCTCAGTATTGGCGATTCCGTCGACAGAGGCGAGCGTTTTGCTGAGGAACTGGATCAGGCCGCCCTTGGCGTCGACCCACACCTCGGCCATGATGTCGTAGCGCCCGGCCGTGATATGGACCGCCTGCACGCCGTCGAGCCGGGAGATCGCCTCGGCCGTCCGGGTCAGTTCGCGCGATCGGGTGATGGTGATGCCGAGGAGGAGCAGCTGTTTGGAGGGGGCGGTGTCGGGCGCGATCAGGCCGGCCACCCGGAGCAGGCCGGCGTCGGTCAGCTTCCGGATGCGGTTGCGGACCGTGCCTTCCGAGACTTTCAGCAGGGAGGCGATTTCCTTGTTGGTGATCCGGCCGTCGCGGTTCAGGGCGCCGATGAGGCGGCGGTCCAGCGCGTCGGCGTTCACGGCCACACCGCCAGCGGCAGGCCGTGCGCCTCGGCCACGCCCGGATGGGTCAGGCGCCCCGTATGGCAGTTCAGGCCCGCGCGCAGCGGCGCGCTGGAGGCAAGGGCCTTCTCCACGCCCTTGTCCGCGATCAGGAGCCCGTAGCGGATCGTGGCGTTGGTCAGCGCCAGGGTGGAGGTGCGGCTCACCGCGCCGGGCATGTTGGCCACGCAGTAGTGCACGATGCCCTCCTCGATGAAGACCGGGTTCGCGTGGGTGGTGGGGCGGGTGGTTTCCACGCAGCCGCCCTGGTCGACCGCGATGTCCACGATGACGGCGCCCGGCTTCATGGTGCCCAGGTGGCGCCGGAGGATCAGCTTCGGGGCGGCGGCGCCGGGGATGAGGACCGCGCCGATGACCAGGTCGGCCTCGCGGATTTCCAGCTCGATGTTGTGCGGGGAGGCGTAGAGGGTTTGCACGCGGTCGCCGAACAGGTCGTCGAGTTCGGCCAGCCGGCGGGTGGAGATATCCAGGATGGTCACCTCCGCTCCCATGCCCAGCGCGATCTTGCAGGCGTTCGTCCCGGCCACGCCGCCGCCCAGGATCACAACCTTGCCCTTGTGGACGCCCGGCACGCCGCCCAGGAGAACGCCGCGGCCGCCGAACGTCTTTTCCAGGTACTTGGCCCCTTCCTGCACCGCCAGCCGGCCGGCCACCTGCGACATCGGCACGAGCAGCGGAAGGGAATGGTCGGCCTCCTGCACCGTTTCGTAGGCGATGCCGATGATGCCGGAGGCCAGCATGGCCTCGGTCAGGTGGCGATCGGCCGCCAGGTGGAGATAGGTGTAGAGGATCTGACCCCGGCGGAACAGCCCGTATTCCCCGGGAAGCGGTTCCTTGACCTTGACGATCATGTCGGCCTCCCGGAAGAGGCGGGTCTTGTCGGTTGTGAGGTCGCAGCCGACGGCGGCATAATCGGCATCCGCGATGCCGGACCCGATACCCGCGCCCGCCTCCACGCTGACCCGGTGGCCGTGCTGCACATACATCCGGGCGGTTTCGGGGGTCAACGCCACGCGGAATTCTTCCGTCTTGATTTCCCTGGGCAGTCCGATGTGCATGAGCGCTCTCCAATGTTGATTATTGGCGGCATTCTACTGCGAATAACATAATTAACAAGTGAAAAAATGCTTTTAATGCAGTTCTGGTGGCTTGAATTGTTCCAGTTGCAGACTGCCGGTGGCGGGCTCGAAGCGGATGAGAAAGGCTTTCAGCGCGTTCATTCCCAGCAGCCCGTCGACGTCCTCGTCGGGGGCTTTGGAGAGGATGACTGCCTCCAGGTTGGCCAGGTCCACGGAGCCGATCCGGAGGGAGTTGATCCGCACGACGGGTGCCTCGAAGCGGGTGCCGTCGGCCAGCCCCACGGACATTGTGCGGCCGGATTCGGCTAGGCCGGTGCGCGCCGCATACTCGCGGGTGAGGGTCGTGATTTCGGCGCCGGTGTCGAGGATGAAGCGGGCTTCCGACTGGCCGTTGACGAGGACGCGGAGGATAAAGGAGTTGCCGCGCCGTTCGGGTTCGATGA
>CAYZVY010000226.1:0-4123 GCA_964481675.1 uncultured Verrucomicrobiota bacterium | reverse complement strand
TTCAAAGCCCGGGGGAACATAGGCCTTGTCCAGGTACCGTTTTTCCTTCCAGCCCGATTCCAGGGCGGCGTTTTTTCCGGGCTCGGCCCTGACCAGGGATTCGATCGAGGAACGGGGAAAGGAGACCGAGCCGCCCGCCACTGTCAGGACCACGCTGGAGGCCGATTCCTCCGCCAGGATGCCTTCGACGACATGGCCGTTTTTCAGGCGGACCTGATCGGCGCCGGCGACCAGGACCAGTCCCGCAAGGGTCAGGCAAATGGAGGGAACAACCGTCATGGCACCTAGTTTACGCTGCTGGACAGGACTCCGTCCATCCGTAAAGCCGGGGGAGGGGGAGGGGTATGACGGCATAAAAAAAACCGCCGCGGTTTCCCGTGGCGGTCTTGTTGAATCGGGTCGGCTGGTTACTTGGCCTTTTCAGCCTTCTGGCCGCCTTCGCGCTTGCCGCCTTCGCGGGGACCCTTGCCCTCGCGCCCCTTGTGGCCGGCTGCCATTTCTTCCTTGCTCAAGCCGCCGCTCTTGTCGGTATCGAGCTTCGCGAAAAGCTCTTCGGCGTTCGGCATCGGCTTGGCGGCTTCGCCTTCCTTGGCCTTGCGGGCTTCCTGCTTCTTCGCGATCATCGCCTTGAATTCTTCCAGGGAGATGGTGCCGTTGCCGTCCGTGTCGACCGCCTCGAACATCTTGCCGTCCTTGGGGCCCTTGGGCGCGGCCGGGGCGGCAGGAGCCGCTTCTTCAGCCTGCGCAACCGTGAAACTCATCGCACCCGCAACCAGCATTCCCAACGCGATTCCCTGAATCTTCATGTGAACCTCTTATTTTTGGCTATATGCCGTTTCTACCTGAGATTAACGTCCCGCCATTCCCGTTTATTGCAGCGCCCCCTTTTTTTTAAATCACGTTGGACGTATTCATAAAAATTATGTATGATTCCCTCATAAGTGCTTTTTTAAAAAATGAGAATAGGCTTCTTATGAACACATCGAAATCCTATACGAAAAGCCAATTGGTCACGGAAATCGCGGGGCTGACCGGGTTGAGCAAGGCGGCCGTAGGCCGTGTTTTGGAGCATTTTACCCAGGTGGCCTATCGCGAAGCGGAGCGGGGTTTTGTGGTGCCCGGGCTGTGCAAGATCAAGGTGGTGAATCGGAAGCCGTCCCGCCATCGCAATCCCATGACCGGGAAATTGCTCCTGATCGGCGAGCGCAAAGCCGTTAAATTTGTTCCGCTGAAGAAGGCGAAGAACGTCATCGTGCCGAACAAGGATGTGACCGTTCAGGTGATCGACGACCTGACGCCGCTGGATCTTTCCGCGATTCCGGCGGAGCCGGCCGCCGCGTCCGCTCCCGCAGCGCCTCCCGCGCCAGCCGCCTCCGCACCCGCGCCCGGCGTGGCTCTTCCCGATTCCGAGGAGGGGCAGGTGGTCTTTCCCTGTCCCGAGTGCGGCAGCATGATTGCCGCGCCGCCCAAGTCAGCCGGCAAGAAGGGGGATTGCCCGTTCTGCAAGGCGCCGCTGACGATTCCGCAGCGGCAAACGGAGCCGAAGCCGGACAAGCAGGTGCTGGCGGACAAGCCGGCCAAGGAGATGCCGACGGATTTCGTGGCCTTCATCTGCCGCGCCTGCGGGCAGGAGATTGAAGCTCCGGTGGACATGGTGGGGATGCCCGTGGATTGCCCCACCTGCGGGACGGGTTTGACCGTACCGCTGGCAAACGCGCCCAAGCCGCCTCCTCCCAAGCCTTCCGCCGCGCCGGGCGGCAAGAAGGCCGATGCGTCGTCCATGACCATCCGCATTGATTTGTCCGACTTGCAATAAGGGATCTAAGTTCTTACCATGAAAACCGCCCCATGGAAGGATGGCTCCGGTGCTTGAGAAATTTTTCCATTCATTGACCAAGAAAACGGACGGCACTCCGGTCTCACCGGCTGTCCCGCCTTCCTCTCCCGCCGTCGCCACGCCACCCGCACCCGCGCCTTCCGCCCCGCCGGCGCAGAAACTGCCCGTGCCTCCCGCGCCTGCCGCACCGGCCCCGCAATCGCCGCTCGCGCCCCCGCGGGCCCAGCCCGCGCCCGTCCCCGCGCCGCCGCCGCCGGCGGTCAGGCCGGCGCCCTCGCCCCTGATGCCGGGCGCTCCCATTCCCGGCCGCATGCCGGTGCCGGCCATGGGAACCGCCGCCGTTGCCGCCGCTGTCAAGGCTCCCGAACCCGCCGGTCCGGTCCGGAATACCGATATTTCCCTGTATAAGAACCTGCTGGCCGGCCTGTATGACGGTGTGCTGATCTTTGACGCGAAGGGCGCCGTGATCGGAAGCAACCAGCGGGCCGAGCAATATCTGGGCTACACCTCGCGGGACCTGTGGGGCCTGCAATGCGAGGAACTGGTGGTCGGCATCAATGCCCGCCTGCTGTACAAGCTTCGCGCTAATGCCGAGGCGGGCCGTTTCACCGTGGTGAACGGCAACTGCAAGCGGAAGGACGGATCCACGTTCCCCGCCGAAATCGCCATCAGCCGCATTCATCTGCTCAACGATGGCGACTTCATCTTTTCCATCCATAACGTCGAGCGGCGTGAGAAGGTGCGGGAAACGCGGGAAATGAGCCATGAGGCCATCCGCAGCGCCGGCGCCGGCATCGTGGTCTGCAACCAGGAAGGCGCCATCGAATTTGTCAATCCCGCCTTCCTGAAAATTCTCCGGGTCGAGGACGAGCAGGACGTGCTGAAGCGGCTGATTGCCGATTTCTGCAGCTCCTATGAAACCGTCTTCGCCATGCTCCATGCGCCGTCCACCCAGGGCACCTGGCTGGGCGTGCTGAAACTGAACACCGCCAAGGGCGGGACCTGCGAAGTCATGGTCACCTCCGCCCTCAGCCAGGAGAAGCGCGGGGCTGAACCCCGGCTGGTTCTGACCCTGACGCCCATTCCAAAGTCGATCGCCTGACCATATAATAGCTGGCTATTCGTCAGATAAATGGTATAAAGGAAGGGTCGATCTGTTTCGACCGAGTCAGTAATAGGGATTCATTCCCGGAAAGTGTTCATGTCTTTTTCGCTCTTTTCGTTTCATCCGTCCATTGTCTCCAATCTCTCCCAGATGGGCTATTCGGTTCCCACGCCCATTCAGCGCGATGCCATCGGCCCCATCCTGGGCAGCCGTGATGTGATGGGGCTGGCCCAGACGGGAACCGGCAAAACAGCCGCCTACGCCCTGCCGATCCTCCAGCGCCTGCTGACCGGACCCCGCCGGAAGATCCGCGCCCTGGTCCTGGCGCCGACCCGCGAACTGGCGGAACAGATTCTTGATGTGTATACCAAGTTGGGACGCGGCACCGGACTCCGCTTCGCCGCCCTTTATGGTGGCGCCAGCATGGGGCCCCAGTTGACCAACCTGCGCGCCGGCATCGAAGTCGTCGTGGCCTGTCCCGGCCGCCTGCTGGATCATATCAGCCGCGGCACTTGCCGGCTGGAGAACGTGGAAACGGTGGTGCTGGACGAAGCCGACCGCATGTTCGATATGGGCTTCCTGCCCGACATCAAGCGCATCCTGGCCCGCCTGCCGCCCTCGCGACAGACCCTGCTGTTCTCCGCCACCATGCCGGCGGACATCCGCCGCCTCGCCAACGAGCACATGCACAATCCGATGACGGTCCAGGTGGAGCACGCCCTGCCGCCCGCAACCGTGTCGCACGCGCTCTATCCCGTGGCGCAGGCGCTCAAGGCCGACCTGCTGCTCAAGCTGCTGACACAGATCGACCGCGAGTCGGTTCTCGTCTTCACTCGCACCAAGCACCGCGCCGAAAAGCTGGCCAGGAGCCTGACTGCGGCCGGCCACTCCACCACTTCACTCCAGGGCAACCTGTCGCAGAACCGGCGCCGGGAGGCGATGGAAGGCTTCCGCCAGGGGACCTACCACATCATGGTGGCCACCGACATCGCCTCGCGCGGCCTCGACGTCTCCTCGATTTCGCACGTCATCAACTTCGACGTGCCCGCCACGGTGGACGATTACATCCATCGCATCGGCCGCACGGGTCGCGCCGCCAAGACGGGCGACGCCTTCACCCTGGTCACCCGCGAGGACGAGGGGCTCGTCCGCGCCATCGAGCATCGCCTGGCCACCCGCCT
>CAYZVY010000225.1:0-7002 GCA_964481675.1 uncultured Verrucomicrobiota bacterium | reverse complement strand
AGGGTTCAGGGTTCAGGGTTCAGGGTTCAGGATCGGTCGGATCCGTCGGATCCGACCGATCTTTTTTTTACACCACGGGCAACATCACCCGCGACGGCCGCGCCGTGGAATGCCACACCGTCTGGCGGGCGGTCTGCATGCGGGTGCCGCTCGCAACCGGTTCACCCGTGTTCAGGTTCCGCGCAAACCGCGGAAAACAGCTGGACGTGACCTCCACGCGGATGCAATGGCCCGGCAGGAACGTGTTGGCGGTCACCCCCATCGGGACCGTCAGCTCGACCACTTCTCCCGGCTTCATGAACACCTCGCGGTCCAGCCCCTCCCGCAGCCGGGCGCGCGCAATGCCGTCGCACAGGATGATGGAGCGCCCGTCCGGATAGACGTCGCACAGGCGCATCACAAAATCCGTATCCACGCAGTCCGACGACACGTAAATCACCCCGCTGACGGGGCCGGTCACCTCCAGCGGCGCCGCCAGCCGCTCGCCCGTATACACCAGCACGTCGTCGCGCCGCTCCAGGGGCACATGGTCGGTCGGCCCGTTGGGCGCGCTGTAGGCCGGCCCTCCCAGCGTGGGCGCCGGGTTTTCCGGGTTGTAGGCGAACCGGTCGCAATCGGCCCCGCCCCGCGTGCGGTCCATCAAAACGCCATTCCCGTACAGGCTGTTCGCCGCACCGCCGCTGCCCAGGAACAGGGGCGTCTCCACGGCCCGCGCGAGCGGCCATTCCGCCTCGTCGCGCCAGGCATTTGTTCCCATCATGAAAATCCGCACGGGCGCCTCCCGGTCCGCGCCGTTCGGCTCGCCCTTCACCCACCGGTCGAGCCAGCGCCGGTACACCCCGTCCAGGCCCATCACCGCCCCCTCGCCGAAATCCAGCTGGCCCGTCTGGCGGCCGCCCAGGCCGTGCGGCCACGGCCCCATGATCAGCCGCTGCGCCGCGCGGGCCCGGGGACCGCCCGTCGCGCGGATGCCGGCGTAATTCCGCGCCGTTCCCTCCCCGTAAAAATCATACCATCCGCCGCTGTGGAGGATGGGCAGGTCGAAATCGGCATAATGGCGCTCCACGCTGGCGGCGGCCCAGAACGCGTCATACAGCGGATGCGCCAGCCACTCCCGGAAATGCGGCGCGTCGAACCCGGCGGCCGCATCCATCGTTTCCAGCGGGAGATGCCAGAACACCTTCTGCAAGTCCGTCGTGTCGTGCGTCTGCCCGCTGCGCCCCGACACCGCCATGCCCCAGGCGAAAGCCAGCGACAGGTTGAAGACGCCGTTGTAATAGATCAGGTCCTTGAACAGGTCGCAGCCCATGACGCCGGGCGTGATGGCCAGCAGCCCGGGCGGCCGCATCCAGGCCGCCGTCAGCTGCGCCGTGGCGCAATACGAATTGCCCAGCATCCCGATGCGCCCGTCGCACCACGGCTGCGCCTTCACCCAGGCAATCGTGTCGGCCCCGTCCTCGGCCTCGAAAAAGGGAGTGAACCGGCCGGCCGAATCGAAGCGCCCCCGGCAGTCCTGCTTGATCACGACATACCCGCCCGGCACGCCGGAGTCGCCCGCCGCAAAGCCGGTATTGTTGTAGGGCGTGCGGATCAGGATCGCGGGAAAGGGCCCCGGCCCGTCCGGAAGGCGGATGTCCGCGGACAAGGAAACGCCGTCGCGCATCGTCACCGGCACGTCGATTTTCTGGATCATGCTTGCGTCTCCCGGATCGCCTGACCATAAAAAAAGAACCTTAGCAACCCGCGCCGGCAAAAGAAATCGTTTTCGAATGCCTTGAAACCCGGGCGCGAGCGGGATACTCTAGCCCTCTTATGAAGAAGCCCGCCGACATGAAGACCGCCGCCTGCGCCGGAATCGCCGTCGCCTTCGCCGTCACCGCGTCCGCCCTGGCCGAAACCAACCGCCCCGCCGAGGCGGACCTGTACCACCACCTCACGGATGCGCTGAAGAATCCCCCGGAGCAGGCCGGCCTCCCGCGCGTCCTCATCCTCGGCGACTCGATCTCCATCGGCTACACCGTTCCCGTGCGCAAGGAGCTCCAGGGCAAAGCCGCCGTCTTCCGCCCGGCGGTCAACTGCCAGCACACGGGCTTCGGCCTCGAAAACGTGAAGAAATGGCTGGGGACCAACCGCTGGGACGTCATCCACTTCAACTGGGGCATCTGGGACACGCACCTGCTCGACGCCAGGGGCGCCCTGGTCCATACCGCGGACGAAAGCAAGTCCCCCGTGCCCCTCCACATCCGCTACACCCCGGAACACTACCGGACCAACCTGACGGCCCTCGTGAAAAGCCTGCAGGGGTCGGGCGCCCGGCTGATCTGGGCCAGCTCCACCCCCATCATGAGCCGCACGGGCGCCCGCTTCGAGGACATCCGGATCCGGAACGACGTGGCCGCGGACATCATGAAGGAAAACGGCATTCAGGTGAACGATCTCTATGCGTTCACGCTGCCGCACGCCGCCGAGTGGCAGACGCCCGACAAGGTTCATTTCAATGCCGCCGGCAACGAGCAGCTCGGCCGGCGCGTCGCCGCCAGCATCCTCGAGGCGCTCAAACCGGCGCCCTAGCGGGGCGGGAAAAGCTCCAGCAGCGCCGGAACGATGTCCGTGATCCGCCGCACCCGCTCCAGCAGGCTCTCCGCGCCGGGCCCGATCGCCACCAGCGGCACGGGATTCATGGAATGCATGCCGTGCGTCATGTCCTCCAGGTTGCCGTGGTCGCTCGTCAGCAGGATCAGGTCCCGCTCCGGATCCCGCTCCCGCTCCAGCACCGCCGCCATCCGCTCCAGTTTCACCGCCACCGCCCGCCCCTCCTCCAGGGTGCCCCGGTGCCCGGCGCGGTCGGACTCGAAAAACTCGAACAGCGTGAAATCGAACAGCCGGGCCAGCGCAAGCAGGTCGCGGGCCGACTCCTCCGGCGTCAGGAACGGCCCCTCGTAGCCCCGGTCCCGCAGCCCGTCGCGGGTCAGGTCGTGATACACGGCCCGGTGCGCCCGCATGGCGGCGCCGTCCCGGACGGCGCCGAACGCCTGGAGCGCCGCCACCGTGGTGACGGAGGGCAGCCGCCGCCGGAGGCGGTCCGGAACCGATTCCAGGAAATAGGCGTTGGCAAAGGCGGAGCGGCAGCCGCGGGCCGCCAGCTGGCGATAGACGTTGTGCGCCCGGATGAGCTCCGCCAGCCGGGTCCCGGGAAAGCCCTGCACGTGATGGCCGACGGCCTCCGCCGCATTGACGCCGGTCAGCAGCGCCGTCTGGCCGGTGGCGCTCTGGGGCAGCCCCGGCACGCCCATGGTGACATCCACGGGAACGGCATGGCGGGCCAGCCAGCCTTCCAGGACAGGCGCGTGGCCGCCGTAGACGGGATTGAGGGCCGGATCGGAGGGTCCGATTCCGAAGCCGTCCACGAAAATCATCAGGGCCCGGGGGGTCATGCCGGAATCCTATCCCTTTTTGAGATTGTTTCCAAGGCTCTTCCCTGCCAAAATACGCTTATGAATACAGTCACTCCACCGGACCTGGTCGCCCTGCTGCGCTGCCCGAAATGCGGCCAGCCGGTCTCCTTGCAGGGCGAATGGATCGTCTGCCAGAACACGGCGTGCGGGCTTCGCTACCCGGTCCGGGAGGGCATTCCCGTGATGCTGATCGAGGAAGCGGATCCGCCCCCGGCCCGGAACCGGGAGCCGGCCATCCCCACATGACCGACCCTCTCCACTCCAATCCGGACCCCATGATCCGGCTCGCCCGGGCCGAGGGGCTGATTTCCGTGCTCATGCCCGCCCACAACCTGGAAGGGGTCATCGCGGCCAACATCCGGCGCGTGCACGCGGTCTTCAAGGACAAGGTTCCCTTTGAAATCCTGCCGATCGACGACGGCAGCACCGACCAGACCGCCGCGCGCATCCTCGAAGCGGCGGCCGGCCTGCCCGAAGTCAAGCCGGTGCTCCTGCCGACCAATCACGGCAAGGGCGGGGCGCTGCGGGCGGGCTTCGAGAAATCGCGCGGCGCCTTCATCATCTTCCTGGACGCCGACCTCGACCTGCCGCCCGAGCAGATTCACTCCTTCTTCGCGCGCATGGAAGACTCGAAGGCCGACATCGTGATCGGATCCAAGCAGCACCGCGACTCCATGCTGCACTATCCCCCGCTTCGCCGGCTCATCAGCTTCGTCTATTTCCTTTTCATCAAGGTGGCCTTCGGCCTGCCGGTCCACGACACGCAAACCGGACTGAAGCTGTTCCGCCGGAAGCCGCTGGAATGGGCCTTCCCCCGGATGCTCGTCAAGGCCTTTGCCTTCGACCTTGAAGTGCTGGCCATTGCCGTCTCCCGCCGCTTCACGATCACGGAGGCGCCGGTCCAGGTGGACTTCCACGGGTCCTGGAGCGGCATTCCGGTCCGGGCCATCCGCTCGGTCCTGAACGACACGCTGGCCGTGTTCTACCGGCTCCACATCCTCCGCTATTACGACTCCATTCCGGACACGCGCCTCCCGGATCCGCCGCCCCTGGTCAGCATTGTCATCGCCTATCCCGCGCGGACGCGCTATCTCGACCAGGCGCTGGCGGGCATCGCGGCCCAGACCTACCGGCATTACGAGGTGATCCTGCTGCCGGACGAGGCGGGCGGCCAGCCCTGGCCCGAGCCCCTGCGGGAAATCCCGACGGGGCGCCTCCGGCCCGCCGAGAAGCGGAACCGGGGCATCGCGGAAGCGGCCGGCTCGATCATCGTCTTTCTCGACGACGACGCCTATCCCGCCCCGGACTGGCTGGAGCGCGCGCTGGTCTATTTCACGATCCCGAACGTGGTGGGCGTGGGCGGGCCCGGCGTCACGCCGCCGGACGATCCGTTCATGGCCCGGATGAGCGGCGAGGTGTTCGCCTGCCCCCTGGTTTCCGGATCCGCCCGCCACCGGTACGAGCCGGAGCGGGTGCTGGACGTGGACGATTTCCCGAGCTGCAACCTGTTCGTCACCGCCGCCGCGCTGCGCCAGGCGGGCGGCTTCCGCGTGGACTACTGGCCCGGGGAGGACACGCTGCTGTGCCTGGACCTGGTCCATACGCACGGCGGCCGCCTGCTCTACGACCCGCGCGCGCTGGTTTACCATCACCGCCGCCGCCTCTTCCTGCCGCACCTGCGCCAGGTGGGCCGCTACGGGCTGCACCGCGGGCTGTTCGCCCGCCGGTTCCCGCAGAATTCCCAGCGGATCGCCTACTGGCTTCCCTCGCTCTTCGTGCTGGGCCTGGCGGCCGGCGCGGCCCTGGTCCCGCTCTATCCCGGGCTCCGGCTCCCCTACCTCGGGTCCGTGGCCTGCTACCTGGCCGTCACGCTCCTTTTCGCCTTCAACCGCCGGCCGCTGATCTGGCTCACGGTCTGGCTGGGAATCATGGCGACCCATCTCGTCTACGGCGTGCGGTTCCTCCAGGGGTACCTGCTCGGCCGGACTCCGCGCGTGGTGCGCGCCTTTGACCATCCCTCGGAACCCGCCCAACCCGGAGCCACGCCGTGAAGGTCATGATCGGCTATCCCCCGCTGCCGTCCCCCAAGGGCGTGCCGCTGCTCTCCCAGAACCGCCAGTTCCAGTGGTTCAACAAGCCGACCTACGTCTACCCCATGGTGCCAGCCTGCGCCGCCACGCTGGCCGCCCGGGACGGGCACGAGGTGCGGTGGGCGGACGGGATCGCCGAGGCCTGGACGCCGGCCCGCTTCGAGGAGGAATTCCGCGCCTTCGATCCCGACGTCCTGCTGATCGAGTGCAAGACGCCCATCATCAAGGCCTACTGGGCCATCATCACGCGGCTGAAAGCGCTCGGCGGCCGCGCGCGCATCGTGCTGTGCGGCGACCACGTCACCGCCCTGCCGGCCGAATCAATGGCCGCCTGCCCGGTCGATTACATCATCACAGGCGGCAACTACGATTTCCGGCTCCGTGACCTGCTGCGCCACCTTGAAGGGAAAGGCCCCCTGCCCCCCGGCCTCTGGTACCGCGACGGCCTGACCTCGGCCTCCACGGGGCCCTTCACGCTGGACGACGACCTCAACACGCTCCCCTTCATCGACCGAGACCTGACCCGCTGGAAGCTGTATGCGGTGGAAAACGGCAATTTCCGCTTCACGCCCGGCACCTACACGATGGCCGGCCGGGACTGCTGGTGGGGCAAGTGCGCCTTCTGCTCCTGGACCACGCTCTACAACCGCTGGCGCTGCCAGACCCCGGAACGGCTGGCCGACGAAGTCGGGATGCTGATCGAAACATACGGCGTGCGCGAGATTTTCGACGACTCCGGCTGCTTCCCCGCCGGCCAGTGGCTGCGGCGGTTCTGCGAGATCGTCGTGGAGCGGGGCTATCACAAGAAGGTCGTGCTGGGCTGCAACATGATCCCGGGGGTCCTGACGCAGGAGCACTACGACCTGATGGCCCGGGCCAACTTCCGCTTCCTCCTGTTCGGCCTCGAATCGGCCGACCCGGCCACGCTCAAGCGGATCCGCAAGTGCGGGCGGGCGGAGGACATCGAAAACTCCATGCGCATGGCCAAGCGGGCGGGCCTCCAGCCGCACGTGACGTGCATGGTCGGGTACCCGTGGGAATCGGAGGCCCAGGCGCGCGCCACGGTCAACGCCACGCGGTCGCTTTTCGATAAAGGGTACATTGACACCCTGCAGGCCACCGTGGTGATCCCGTACCCCGGCACCCCGCTCTTCAAGGAATGCCAGGACAAGGGCTGGCTGAAAACGCTCGACTGGGACCGCTACGACATGCGGGAACCCATCATGAAGACGGATATGGCGGACGAGAAAATCATGGGGCTCACGCGCGAGATTTACCGCTCGTTCCTGACCCCGCGCTTCGTCTGCCGCAAAATCGCCTCCATCCGCTCCTTCGAGGATGTCGGCTTCTACTGGCGCGCCGGCCTGCGCGTGCTCGGGCACCTGCTGGATTTCAGCAAAAAATGAAGAGATTTCAGATTCCAGATTCCAGATAAAAGATCCCAATCTGGCATCTGG
>CAYZVY010000224.1:0-7006 GCA_964481675.1 uncultured Verrucomicrobiota bacterium | reverse complement strand
TCGACCGCCGACAGCTCGGTCGGCTTTTTGCCCATCGTCCTGACTTCGTCTTCCAGCGCCTGGAAACGGCGGACGAATTTGGCGATCGCCTCGTGCATGGCCTGCTCGGCGTGCAGCTTCTGGAAGCGCCCCAGGTTGACGACGGCAAAGAGGAGGTCGCCGATTTCATCCCGGACCTTGGCTTCATCCCCTGATGCCAGGGCTTCCTTCACCTCGGCCAATTCCTCCTCGACCTTGGCGAGGACGCCCTGCAGGTCGGGCCAGTCAAATCCCACGCGGGCCGCCCGCGCCTGGATCTGCTGGGCGCGCTGGAGGGCCGGCATGCTGCGGGGCACGCCGTCCAGGATGGACCGCGGCTTCTCCGCCCCCTTCTCCTTCGCCTTGATCGCGTCCCAGTTGCGCAGCACGTCGCCTGTACCCGAAACCTGCACGTCGCCGAACACGTGCGGATGGCGCCGCACCAGCTTGGTGCGAATGGCCTCGGCCACGTCCTTGAATTGAAACTCGCCCTTTTCAGCCCGGATCTGCGCCTGGAAGACGATCTGCAGCAGCAGGTCGCCCAGTTCCTCAAGATGATGGGCCGTGTCGCCGGAGTCCAGCGCGTCGATCACCTCATAGCACTCCTCGACCAGGAATACCTTCAGCGACTCGAGGGTCTGCTCCGCATCCCAGGGGCAGCCGTCCTTGCCGCGCAGCCGCATCATCACGGCCAGCAACTCATCCATTTCCTTCATTCGCATTCCCCGCTGGTCACTGATAACTGATCTGAGAACCGGCATGGCGGACTCGCGGGAGCTCGTCCCTCCGGACGTACGGCGCAAGCAATCCGGAGGGACGAGCTCCTGCGAGTCCACGTTCGCATGTCCATTCCATCTGGGCGCGCCTGGACTGATCACCGATCACTGATTACTGGTCACTGATTACTGATCACTGATCACTGATCCCCTACCTCAACATCAACTCGCGGAACACGCCCGTCATCTCGCCGATCAGGTCCGACGCCATGAGCGTGTGCTGAGAGCCCCGCAGCGCCACGCTGTCACCCGCATGGCCATGCACATAAACGGCGGCCCGCGCGGCGTCGAACGGCTCCAGACCCTGGGCCAGCAGGCTCACCAACAAGCCGGCCAGAACGTCGCCGGTCCCGCCCGTGGCCATGCCCGGATTGCCACTCATGTTCATGTGGATGGATCGGCCGGGCGTCGCCACCAGCGATCCAGCCCCTTTCAAGATAACCGTGGCATTGGATTTCTCAACCGCCTTCAGCAGGGTCGCCTCGCGCTCCTCCTGCACCACGGCGGCGGAACAGCCCAGCAGCCGGCCCAGTTCACCCGGGTGGGGCGTCAGGACCAGCGGGCCCTTCGACTTGGCCAGCAACCCGATCTGGCCAGCCACCACGTTCAGGGCATCGGCGTCCAGGACCACCGGCACAGAACTGTCCGCCAGAACCCGCTTCACCAATTCCAGCGTGTCCGGATGGGTCGTCATGCCGGGCCCCAGCAGGATGGCCGAAAACTCGTGCAGGCGCGGCTTGATCAGGTCCCATGTCCCGGCGGCCAGCGAGCCCGTTTCCGTCATGGGCGCGGCCCGGACGATGGCCTCGGGCAGGAACCCCGCCACGATTTCGTGGATGCACGCCGGCACATAAACGGACACCAGCCCCGCCCCGGAGCGAAGCGCGCCGCCCAGCGCCAGGCGCGGGGCCCCGGGATAATCCCGGGAGCCGGCCAGGATCAGCGCGTGGCCATACGTCCCCTTGTGCGTCATGCGCATCCGGCGCGGCATGCAGGAACGCAGGTCCGCGGCGGTCACCAGTTCAAGCCCCGCCTCCAGGGGCTCGATCAGCTCCCAGGGGATGCCGATATCGATCACCTCGATGCTGCCGGCGTTCTCGATGGCCCGGGGCATGAGCAGCCCCTTCTTCGGCAGGCCGATCGTCACCGTCTCGTCGGCGCAGATCACGTCGCCGGGCGCCGCCCCCGTGTCGGCGTTCATGCCGGACGGGATATCGATGGACACCACAAACCCGCGGGTGGCGTTGGAATTGATGTACCGGATGGCGCCGGCCACCGGCCCGCGGGCGGGCCCCGTGACGCCGGTGCCGAGCAGGCCATCGACCAGGATGTCGCCGCCGGGAAGTTCGCTCAGCAACCGGTCCCAGTCGCCGCGGGACGGCAGCTCGTTGCACTTGACCTTGGCGGCCTTGAGCAGCCCGTGGGCGCGGAGGGCGTCGCCCTCCAGATCGCGGGCGGCCCCCGCCATCCAGACCTCCACCTCGTAGTCTTCCTCGGCCAGGTAGCGAGCCGCCACGAAGGCGTCGCCGCCGTTGTTGCCGCGTCCCGCGAAAATCTGGATGAGCGGATCGGTGAAGCCGGCGCGGTCCGCCAGGTTCTGCACCGCCCGCGCCACGCCGAAGCCGGCGCGGTCCATCAGAACCTCCCCGCTCATGCCGAAATCCGTTGCGAGCCGGCGGTCGATGTCCCGCATCTGCTCGGCTGTTGCCGTCTTCATGCCGTCACTCCTTGCCGCAAACCCCCACCAGGATCGCCTGCGCGATCGCATGCTCGGTGGTGTGGGAGATGCTGATCAATACCTTGCGCACGCCGATGCTGTCGGCCAGCGCCTGTCCCTGCGCGCTCAACGCCACCGACGGCGCGCCAGTCGCGGGATCGCGCACAACCTCGATGTCGAGCCAGCTCAGGCGCGACCCGATCCCCGTGGCGAACGCCTTGGCCACCGCCTCCTTCACGGCGAACCGGGCGGCATAGTGCATCCACGGCTGGGCCGTGGCGTCGCAGTACGCCTGCTCCCCCTCAAGAAACATCCGCCGGATGAAGCGCCGGTCCCACCGGGCCAGGGTTTCCTTGAACCGGACCGTGTCGACCAGGTCAATGCCATTGCCGATCACGCACATGGGCCCGCCCGCTGTCCGCCCGCATAGGCGTTCATGGCCAGCTGCATCTCCTCCACCGCGCGGCGCAGGCCGACGAAAACGGCGCGCGCCACGATGCTGTGGCCGATGTTCAGGGTGTCGAGGTGGGGAATTTCCAGGATGCCGCCGATATTGGCCAGATTGATGCCATGCCCCGCGTTGACCTTGAGCCCCGCCTGGTGCGCGATGCGGGCGCCCTGGCACAGGCGGACCAATTCGCGCGCCGCCGCCTCGCCGCGACTGTCGCAGAACGTGCCCGTATGGAGTTCCACCACCGGCGCCCCGATCTCGACTGCCGCCTGCAACTGCGCGCCGTCCGGGTCCACGAAAAGGCTGACCTCGACGCCCGCCGCCTTCAGGGCGGCCACGGTCGCCCGAAGTGCTGCCTTCGCGCCCACGACGTCCAGACCGCCCTCGGTCGTCAGTTCGGCCCGCTTTTCCGGGACCAGGCACACTTCCGCGGGTTTGAGCTCGAGCGCGATTTTGACGATGGACGGGGCATTGGCCATCTCCAGGTTCAGCGGCACGTGCAGCATGCCCTTCAGGCCGCGCACGTCGGCCTCCTGGATGTGGCGGCGATCCTCGCGCAGATGGACGGTGATGCCATGGCAGCCCGCGGCCTCGCACTCCCGGGCCGCGTCGAGGACGGATGGATAATCCGTCCCGCGCGCCTGGCGCAGGGTGGCCACATGGTCGATATTGACCCCGAGTTTAAGCCGGTGCAACGCCATCTCATCATCTCCTGTTGACCACTTCAGGATGCTCGGAAATAAAGCGGAAGTCAAGAACCGCCACCCGCCCCATCAGGCGTCCGTGTCCGTCCGTGAAAGTCCGTGTAAGTCCGTGTAAGTCCGTGTAAGTCCGTGTAAGTCCGTGTCTTCCGTGTCAGCGCTTCAGCTTCTTCCAGATGGGCTCCATGTTCACCACCTGCTTGGACTTCATGGCCTGGTCGATGGCCAGGGCCACCACCGCGCTCTCCAGCCCCTCGTCGCCGCCGCACTTGGGCTTGGAGTGCTTGACCATGCACTGGAACAGCTCCTTCCAGATCACGTTGTCCCCGCCCCCGTGCCCGCCACCGCCGAAATCGGTCACCACGGTCTCCTGCTCATCGCCCAGGCGGCGGTATTTCAGCGAGCTGGCATACAACTCCAGCACCAGGTTGCCCTCGGTGCACGAGAAATACATCCGGCGCTCGGGAATGACGTTGGACATGGTGGCCTGGAACATCACCTTGATGCCGTTGCGGTATTCCATGATGGCCACCTGGTTGTCCAGGAGATCCTTGTTCGCCGTGAACGGCGACGCGACCTTGTGCGGATCCGGCCAGGCGGCAAACATCTTGGCGCCGAATTTCTTTTCGAACGTCTTGTTCTTCGGAACAAAGAAGTCGAGGCTGCCGAAGCCGGCCACGCGGGACGGCACCGACTCCGCGAACCAGTTGATCAGGTCCAGGTCGTGGCAGCATTTCTCCAGCAGGTGCGGGCCGGCGTACTTCGTGAGGCGGCGCCAGTTGGTCATGATGTAGCCGCCGTGGCCGGGCGTGACGTTCTCGTTGGCGTCGATGCTCAGGATCTTGCCCAGCTTCCCCGACGCCAGGATCTGCTTGGCCTTGCGGTACAGCGGGGCGAAGCGCAGCACGAATCCGGTGGCGAACAGCAGGCCCGACTTCTGGTGGGCCTTGAAGATGGCCTGGCAGTCGTCAATGGTGGTGGCCAGCGGCTTCTCGGAGAACACGTGCTTGCCGGCCTTGAAGCCGGCCAGGATGTGATCCTTGTGAAACGCGTTCGGGGAGAAAACCAGAACCCACTCGACGCCGGGGGTCTTGATCGCCTCCTGGTAGGTTCCGCAAATCCGCGCGTCGGGCGATTCCCAGCGCGCGATGGCGGCTTCGCTCATGGCCTTGTCGGGATCGAAAACGGACAGCACCTTCATGCGGCGCTTCGAGTCCTTCAGCAGCTGGAGCGTGCAGCCCTGGCCGCGCCCGCCGGCTCCGATGACTGCCACACCGATACTTTTCGCGGAAGTTGCCATGATCATTCCTTTGGTTGAAAGATGGCTTTGAATAATAGCCGCATCGGCGTCGCCTGTCGAGCCCGTCCTTACCCCGCCGAACCTACTCCGTAACGTCCTGGGCGGTCGCCCAGTTGGCCGGAAAACAGATGTAGATGTGTTTCACGTGCTTGCGGACGGTAAAGGTCTGGCGGCACCCTTTATAGAGGTAGGCGAAGTCACCGGCCTTGAACAGCTGGCGGACGCCATCCGCCTCGATTTCGATCTCGCCTTCCAGGATATACAGCACGTCGTCGACCGGCGCCTTCTCCACGACCGTCACCGACGCGAACAGCTCGTGGATGCCGCAGGACATCCGCGTCTTACCGCCGGTATCGAACACCTCCACGATGTTGGACCCCTTCCACAAGCCCTCTGTCAGGGGCTTGGGAATAATTGTCTCGCCGGGCACCTTCAAAACACCCATACTGACCTCCATTGTTCGGGAAAGTATGGATGATTTGCGCAGGCCTGTCCAGCGGCGTTGAATTCGCTGTTGACTTTCCCGCGTCAGTTCCCTATATTTTTGAGTCCCATTTGATAATAACCAAGGCGACAGGTGGACCCATGGAAGCGTATGCGGTGATTCAGACCGGCGGCAAGCAGTACATCGTCAGGAAAGGCGAAATCCTGAAGTTCGAAAAGCTCGATTCCGAAAAGGGAGCGGCCGTCGAATTCAAGAACGTCCTGGCCCTGCATGACGGCACAAGCCTCAAGATCGGCACGCCCGAACTCGCCGGCGCCGTCGTCAAAGGCGAGATCATGGACCAGATCCGTGACGACAAGGTCGTCTCCTTCAAGAAAAAACGCCGCAAGGGCTACTCGAAGAAAATCGGTCACCGGCAGAGCCTGACCGTCGTGCGCATCGCCGAACTGGCGTAACCCATCACAGACAAGCGGGAGATTCATCCATGGCAACGGCTAGCGGTAGCGGAAGAAACGGGCGCGACAGTCATTCCAAGCGCCTTGGCGTCAAGCTCTCCGACGGGCAGGCGGTCCGGGCGGGCGGCATCATCGTGCGCCAGCGCGGCACCAAGATCCACCCCGGCGTGGGCGCGAAGCGCGGCAAGGACGACACGATTTTCGCCATCGTGGACGGCACGATCAAGTTCGCCGGCGCAAAAGTGGGCGTCATCGCGGCGCAGGCTTAAGCCCGCGTCACCAGGCGGCGTCGGGATCCCCCCAGGGGAATCGGGCGCCGCCTTTTGCTTTTCAGGAACCGGAGGAATCCGCCGATGAAGGTGCACAAGTTCGTTGATCACGTGAAGATTTACGTGAAGGCGGGAGATGGCGGCAACGGCTGCACCAGTTTCCGGCGTGAAAAATATGTCCCCCTCGGCGGGCCCGACGGCGGCGACGGCGGCAAGGGCGGCAACGTCTTGCTCAAGGCCGACAGCGACTCCGACTCGCTCCTCAAGCTCTACTTCCAGCCCCACCAGAAGGCCGGCCCCGGCATTCCCGGCAAGGGGGCCCAGATGTACGGCCGCAACGGCGAGGACTGCGTCATTCCCGTGCCCTGCGGCACCGAGGTGTGGGACTTCGCCACCGGCATCATGGTGGCCGACCTGCTGAATCCCGGCGACACCTACCTGGCCGCCAAGGGCGGCTCCGGCGGCCTGGGCAACATCCATTTCTCCACCGCCACCGAGCGCGCGCCCAAGGAACACACCGATGGCACGGAGGGCGAGGAAAAGACCTACCGCCTCGAGCTCAAACTGTTCGCCGACGCCGGCCTGGTGGGCTTCCCGAACGCGGGCAAATCCTCGCTGCTCACCGCCATCAGCCACGCCCACCCCCGCATCGCCCCCTACCCGTTCACCACCCTCAATCCCATCATCGGGACGGTGATCTACGAGGATTACATCAAGATCAAGGTGACCGACGTTCCCGGCCTCGTCGAGGACGCCCACCTGGGCGTCGGCCTGGGCATCGATTTCCTGCGCCATGTCGAGCGCGCCGGCGTTCTCGTTCACGTGATCGACATGGCCGGCACCGAAGGCCGCGATCCGGTGGACGATTTCCGGA
>CAYZVY010000223.1:0-7025 GCA_964481675.1 uncultured Verrucomicrobiota bacterium | reverse complement strand
TGCGATCCGGTGCCTTCGCGGCCTCTCCGCGTGACCGTTCGCCTCCCCGGCGCGCAGGTTCGCGCATTCACCGCGGCCAGCGGCCGCGGCCACAGCAGACCGTTTTCACGCACTCTTAAAAACCCAGCGGGCTTGCCGAGTCGCTCTTCTACCCCACCATGAAGCCGGGGGGGCGAACGGCACGCGTAGAGGCCGCCCGGAGCGCAAAGGACCGGCGGCGGTTGAACCCGAGCGGGGGCGAGGGTGAAAGGCGCTCGCGGCCCGAGGGAAGGGCCGCTAGCGCCGACCGCCAGGCCGGGACTTTGCGATCCGGTGCCTTCGCGGCCTCTCCGCGTGACCGTTCGCCTCCCCGGCGCGCTCAGGCCGTTGGCGGATGCGACCTCAACAGCCGGCGGACAAACTCGGAGAGCTTTTTCCGCTTCCGGGTGGCATCGGAGTCCCCGCCCGTATACTGAAGCAATAGGTAGGTAACCCAGGCCACGCCGCCCAGGCCCAGGGTGAACAGGGCGTAAGCGATGGCCCAATGGACAGGCCTTGTCCAGGTTGAAAACTCCGACATGCCGCCGATGCCGGCAATGATGTTCAGCGGCATGAACACCACGCTGATGATCGTCAGCCGCTTGATCAGCACGTTCAGGTTGTTGTTCACGATCGACGCCCGCGCGTCCATCATGCCCGACAAGATGTTGGAATAGATCTCGGCCTGCTTGTAGCACTGGTTGTTCTCGATCATCAGATCGTCCAGGCTCTCCAGCTGCTCCGTCGTGAACCCGAAGCGGGGGCCCACCACCTTCATCTTCTCGATCAGCGTCCCGTTGGAATGAATGGCGTTCAGATAGTAGACCAGGCTTTTCTCCAGGGCGAACAGGTGCAGCAGCAGCTTGTTCTCCATGGCCTCGCTGATGCGGCCTTCGATCTCGTCCGTGAGCTGGTTGATGATGCGCAGATGCTCCAGGAAATGGAAGATGGCCCGGTACAGGATGCGCAGGAACACGTCGGCCGGGCTGTGCATCCGCATGAAGGCGCGGCCCTTGTCGACGATGATCGCATCCTCGGCCAGCACCACAATCAGCTTGTCCTTGAAGAGGAACAGGCCGATCGAGGACACCTTGAACAGGAAATTGTCCTTGGCCGAATAATGCTTCGGCCGCTTCATGATGGCGGCCACGTGCTCCGGCTCGGTTTCCAGGCGCGACAGCTCGTCAGGGTCCATCGAGGACGCCAGGGTATGCTCGTCGATCTTCAGCCGGTCCACCAGGTCGCGCCGCTCGAACTCGTCGGGCGCCACGTAAATCAGGACGGTCGCCTGCTCGGGAGGCGCGTCCTGCAGTTGACCATCCACGGCTTTATAGGTGTATTTGAGCATGCGGTTCCCGGGGAGTTTGCCGTGCGGATCAATCAGCTGTAAAAATGATCCCGATTGACTCCCGTGTCAAAACCTTTTTTGATGGCGGCGCCGTTTTTTGACGTGGTCCCGGGGGATTCCATCCTTGTTTCAGCCGGCGTTCCCGCTATGCTATCCTGATGAATGCACGGGAACGCATCGAAGCCGCCCTCCTGAACCGGCCGCTCGACCGAATTCCCTTCTGCCCCTTCCTGGCATATGTCTGGGAGTCTTTCCCCGAGGCCGAGAGGGCCGGAGGGGCGCTGGCCTTTCATCACCGCATCGGCGCCGATCCTCTCTGGCGGGGGGCCGCCTGCCCGGTCAAGGTCATTCAGCCCCCCGGCGCCACCACGGCCACGGACAAATCGGCCGACTGGGTACGCCACGCCACGAGCACCCCCGTCGGCTCGATCAGCTGGTCCTCGCGGCTCAGCCCGGACGGCAACACCTGGTTCCTCCAGGAGCATCCGCTGAAGACGGAGGAAGACTACAAGATCCTGCTCTGGATCGAGGAGCACTACCGCTTCGAGCTCGACCTGGAGCCCGTGCACAAGCACCTGGCGGGCGATGGCGCCGAGGGCCTCACCGTCTTCCAGCTCCTGCCCTTCGGCAAATCCGCCTTCCAGCAGCTCATCGAACACTACTGCGGCACCGTGGAGCTGCAATACGCGCTCGCCGATTTCCCCGGCACGGTGGAGACGCTCTGGCGCACCATGGCCGCCAACCGGCTGCGCTGCGCCGAAATCGCCGCCGGCTCCCCCGGCGACTGGTTCCTCACCTGGGAGGATTCGAGCACCCAGAACTATTCCCCGGCGCAATACAGGCAGTTCATCGGCGAGGAAATCCGGGGCTGGACCCGCGTGCTGCACGCCGCCGGCAAGCGCTACATGCAGCATGCCTGCGGCCACGTGCGCGATCTCGTGCCCCTCATGCGGGAGGACGGGATCGACGCCGTCGAGAGCCTCTCGCCCCTGCCCACCGGCAACCTCACCCTGGCGGAAGCCCGGCGGCTGGCCGGCCCCCTCCCCATCGTGGGGGGCATCGAGCCGGTCCACTTCCTCCAGCTGGCCGACCGCGCCTTCGACCGCTACGTGGAGCAGGTGCTGGAAGACGGCACCCGCGGAGGCCCTTTCGTCCTCGCCAACTCCGACTCCTGCCCCCCCGGCGTCACCCCCGCCCGCTTCGCCCGCGCCGCCGCCATCGCCCGTTCCTGGCTGAAAGAATAGCGAATAGCTGATAGCGAATAGCGGATGATACGCAGGAGCAGGTCGTTCGGAGTCAATCTTGTTGCCGCAAAAGAACTCAAAGATCGCAAAGACAGAGGGTTTTCTTTGCGTTCTTTGCGTTCTCTCGCGGCTATTCCGGTTTGGTTTGTTGTTATCGTTCCCGAACAATTTCAATTGCGCAAAGCCCTGTTTCGCGGTTAACATTAACGGTTCATGAGATCGTTTCCCTTCATCCCGGGCCTCTGCCTGATGGCCCTCGCCGCGGCGCTGGCAGGCTGCCGCAGCCCGGCCCGCCATCTCGAGCTGGCCGACAAGGCCGCCGCCGCCCAAATCGCCCGCGGCCAGCAAAAGGCGCTGGGCACGAACAACGCCTTCACCATCGAAAAGCCGTCCGACACGCTCCGCCGCCGCCTCCTGGCCGACCAGCAGCTGCCCGCCTTGCAGCCCGTCGCTCCCGCCACGAACCGGCCGGCGCTTCCGGACCCGCTCGTCCTGTCGCTGAACGACGCCCTCCAGCTGGGCGCGGCCTCCAGCCGGGCGTACCAGGGCAACAAGGAAGCCGTCTTCCGCTCCGCGCTCTCCCTCGACCTGGAAGCCAGCGCCTTCCGCAACTCGTTCGCCGGCGCCCTGGGAGTCCTGTTCGGCTCCGACCGGAGCAGCGGAGAGGAAACCCGCAACGTGACCGCCGACGGCAGCGTCGGCGTGACGCGCAAGCTCAAGGCCGGCGCCACCCTGACCGGGCGGCTGGCCTTCGACCTGGCCAAGCTGCTGACGGCCGACAAGGATTCCTCCTTCGGCCTCAGCGCCGACGCCTCCGTGACGCTTCCCCTGATGCGCGGCGCGGGCCGGGCCATCGCCACGGAGCCGCTGACGCAGGCCGAGCGGAACATGGTCTACGCGATCCGCAGCTTCGAGCTCTACAAGCAGGAATTCGCCGTGCGCCTGGCGTCGGATTACCTGTCCGTGCTCCGGCAGCTCCAGTCCGTGCGGGACGCCTCCTCGAACCTCGACCAGGTGCGCGACGCCTTCACGCGGGCCCGCCAGCTCTCCGACGCGGGCCGCCTGCCCGGCATCCAGGTGGACCAGGCGCGGCAGGATGTGCTGCGCGCCGAAAGCCGCCTCAACTCGGGGCGCCAGTCCTACGAAGGGCAGCTCGACTCCTTCAAGGTCTCGCTCGGCCTGCCGGCGGACGCGCGCGTGCTGCTGGTCGAGGACGAGCTGGTCCGCCTCGGCGGCGGCGGGACCAACGCGGCCGCCATGCCGCCCATCACCGAGGGGCAGGCGTTGGCCCTGGCCTTCACCAACCGGCTCGACCTGCGGACGGTGGCGGACGCCGTGGCCGACGCGGAGCGGGGTGCCTTCATCGCCCGCGACGCGCTGCGCGCCGGCCTCTCGCTCAAGGCCACCGCCGCCACGCGCGACAGCGTCGCCTCGCTGGATTCGGACGCCCTGTCGGGCCTGTCGCTGAACGCCAACCGCGGCGCCTACGGCCTGGGGCTGAATGTCGACGCCCCATGGGAGCGGACGGCGGAGCGCAACGCCTACCGGAACAGCCTGATCGCCCTGGACGCGACGCGGCGGAACCTCGAAGACATGGAAGACAAGCTCAAGATCGAGATCCGCGAGGGGCTGCGCAACCTCGCCGTGGCGGGGGAATCCTGCCGCATCCAGGCCCAGGCCGTGGACCTGGCCCGCGCGCGCGTCAACAGCACCCAGATTTACCTCCAGGCCGGCCGCGCCGAAATCCGCGATGTCCTGGAAGCCCAGAACTCGCTGGTTTCCGCGCAGGACGCCCTCACCGGCGCCATTGTCACGCGGCGGCTGGCGGAACTCAATCTCCAACGGAGCCTCGGCGTGCTCCAGGTGAACCCGGAAGGATTGTGGCGTGAATACGATTACGCAGCTGTACAGCACCTATCTCCATAGCTGGCCCCGGCGCGGGGTCGCGATTGTTGTCCTGGCCGCGGCCGTGCTGATTCCCGTGGCGGTCCACTTCCGCGGCGCCCCCGCGGCGGATTCGGCCGAACCGCTCTTCACCGTGGTGGAAGGCCCGCTCACCATCAGCGTCGTCGAAAGCGGCTCCATCCAGAGCCGGGAGAAGGTGATCGTCCGCTCGGCGGCGGAAGGCCGCAACACCATCCTGTCGATCGTGCCCGAGGGCCGCACCGTCCAGTCCGGCGACCTGCTCGTGGAGCTGGACTCCAGCGCCATCGTGGACAAGCAGAACGAACAGCAGATCAAGGTTGAAAACGGCGGCGCCGCCCTGACGCAGGCCCGGGAAAAACTGGAAGTCACGAAGAACCAGGCCCAGGCCGACAACGACAAGGCCGAGCTGGAGCTCAAGTTTGCCCGTCTGAACCTGGAGAAATACACGGCCGGCGAATATCCCAACATGCTGCGCCAGGCCGAGGCCGACATCGCCATCGCCAACGAGGAGCTGCAGCGGGCCGAGGACAAGCTGACCTGGTCCCGCAAGCTGGCCGACTCCGGCTACATCACCCGCTCCGAGCTCCAGGGCGACGAACTGGCCAAGAAGCGGTCCGGGCTGAACCTGGAACTGGCGCGCAACAAGCTGGACCTGCTGGCCAAGTATACGCATGTCCAGGAGCTGGAAAAGCGGAAGAGCGACGTCAGCCAGGCCGAAATGGCGCTGGACCGCACCCGCCGCAAGGGCGCGTCCGACATCGTGCAGGCGGAGGCGGACCTGAAGGCCAAGGCCATCGAGGACGACCGCCAGAAGGTGCTGCTGACCAAGCTGGGGCAGCAGATCGAGGCGTGCCGCATCGTGGCCCCGTCCAACGGGATGGTCGTCTATGCCACCAGCATGTCGGGCCGCCGCTGGAACCAGGAGCCGCTGGGCGTGGGCCAGCAGGTGATCGAGCGGCAGGAGCTGATCTACCTCCCGGCCGACTCGGCCATGATGGCGGAAATCCGCATCCACGAGTCCGCCCTGGCCAAGGTCCGCGAGGGCCTTCCGGTCCGCATCACGGTGGATGCGCTGCCGGGGCGGCTCTTCTCGGGCACGCTTGGCAAAATCGGGGTCCTGCCCGACGCCAACCGCTCCTGGATGAACCCGGACCTGAAAGTCTACGTGTGCGAGGTGTACTTCTCGGACATGGCCGAGGGGCTGCGCCCCGGCATGAACTGCCAGGCGGAAATCGTGATCGAGGATTACGAGAAGGCCACCTATGTGCCCGTGCAGTGCGTCACGCGGCTCGGGGGCAAGACCGTGGCGTACGTCCTCACCCACAACAAGCCGGAAGCCCGGCCGATCGAGGTCGGGTTCGATAACAACCGCATGATCCACGTCAAGGCCGGGCTCGTGCCGGACGAGAAAGTGCTCCTGGCCCCGCCCCTGCCCGACAAGGGCAAGGAGGCCGCCGGCGCCCGGATGAAGGGCGAGCGGAACGGCGCAGAGCCGGCCGGCGGCGACAAGCCGATCGCCCCCAAACCCCTCGACAAGCCCCCGGCTGACAAGCCGGAACTCGATAAGCCGTCCGGCGAAAAGCCCGCCGGCGAACGGCCGGCCGGAGAGCGCGGCGGCAGCGAGCGGGGCGGCGGCGAGCGAGCGCGGGAGAAGCGCCATGCCGGATGACGTGGTACGGCTCGAGGACATCCGGAAGGTCTACCAGATGGGGCCGGTGCAGGTGGAGGCGCTGCGCGGCGTCACCCTCGCCTTTCCCCGGGGCAGCTTCACCGCCATCATGGGCCCCAGCGGCTCGGGCAAGAGCACGCTGCTCAACCTGATCGGCTGCCTCGACCGCCCCACTTCGGGCCGGTACTGGATGGAGGGGCAGGATGTGGCCCAACTGGACGACGACGCGCTGAGCGACATCCGCCTGCACCACCTGGGCTTCATTTTCCAGAGCTTCAACCTGATTCCCCAGCTGACGGTCCAGGAAAACGTGGAGCTGCCCCTGGTCTACCAGGACCAGGATCCCGAAACCTGCGCCCGCCGCGCCCGGGAGGCGCTCCAGATGGTGGGGCTCACCCACCGCCTCCTGCACCGGCCGGCGGAGCTCTCCGGCGGCCAGCAGCAGCGCGTGGCCGTGGCGCGGGCGCTGACGACCGAGCCCTCCGTGATCCTGGCCGACGAGCCGACCGGCAACCTCGACTCCGCCACCAGCCGGCAGATCATGGAGCTGCTGGCCGACCTGAACCGTCGGGGCCGCACCATCGTGATGGTGACCCACGAGTCCGACATCGCGGCCTGGGCCGGCCGCCGGGTCCACATGCGCGACGGCCTGGTGCACACCATCGAGGAAAACACGCCATGAACACCGCCCGCTTCACGCGCCTGTTCCGGATGGGCGTCAAGGACCTGATGCTCCACAAGACCCGCGCCCTGCTGACCACCCTGGGCGTCGTGTTCGGCGTCTCGAGCGTCATCGCCATGCTGGCCGTGGGCGAAGGCG
>CAYZVY010000222.1:0-7041 GCA_964481675.1 uncultured Verrucomicrobiota bacterium | reverse complement strand
GCACGCGACCTATCATGGGCCGCATGATTCCCCAGTGGCTGATCGAGAAGAAGCGGGATGGCATCGAACTGACGTCCGATGAGATCCGCGACTTCATGGAGGGATTCACCCGGGGGCGCATCCCCGATTACCAGATGGCCGCCTTCGCCATGGCGGTCTATTTCAAGGGAATGGCGCCGGCGGAAACGGCGGCGCTGACCCGCGTCATGCTGGAATCGGGCGACCGGCTTGCGCCAACAGGCTCGGCCCTTCCGCGGATCGACAAACATTCCACCGGGGGGATCGGCGACAAGGTTTCCCTGATCCTCGCGCCGCTGGTCGCCTGCTGCGGCGTGAGCGTCCCCATGATTGCCGGGCGCGGGCTCGGGCTCACGGGCGGCACCATCGACAAGCTCGAATCGATTCCAGGCGTGCGGACCGACCTGACCGCCGAGGCCTTCAACGCCGTGCTGGACGCCTGCGGCTGCGCCATCATGGGCCAGACGCCAAGGCTCTGCCCCGCCGACCGCAAGCTCTACGCCCTGCGGGACGTCACCGGCACCGTCCCCTCGATCCCGCTGATCACCGCCAGCATCCTCAGCAAGAAGCTGGCCGAATCCCTGGACGGCCTGGTTCTCGACGTGAAATGCGGCTCGGGCGCCTTCATGCGCACGCCCGCCGACGCCGAGGCGCTGGCGCGCTCCCTGATGGCCGTGGGGCGCGCCATGCACCTCCCCGTTTCCGCCTGGATCACCGCCATGGACCAGCCGCTGGGCCGGGCGGCGGGCAACCGCCCCGAAATCGCCGAAACGGTGGAGGCGCTCCGGGGCCATGGGCCGGCCGACCTGATGGCCGTGACGCTGGCCCTGGCCGCCCGCATGCTGCGGCTGGCCGGGCTCGCGCGGACGGACGCCGGGGCTGTACCTGTTTTAGAAAATCACATCCGGTCCGGCGCCGCGGAAGCGCGGTTTCTCGCGATGATCCGCGCGCAGGGGGGCGACCCCGCCTTCCTGGACGACCCCGCCGCCATCGAGGCGCTCGCGCCCTGCCGCGGAACGGCGCCCAGTCCGGCTGGCGGCTGGGTGGCCGCTGCGGACGCGGACGCCATCGGCCGCGCCTGCCTGCTGCTGGGGGCGGGCCGCTCCCGGACCGGCGACGCCGTGGATCCGGACGCCGGCGTCTACGGCCTGCTCAAGGCCGGCGACCCGGTCCGCCCGGGTCAGCCGCTGGCCCGGCTGACGGCCGGGGACAGCGGCCGGCTGGCGGCCGCGCTCCCCGTGCTGGCCTCCGCGTACCGGTTTTCCGCCACACCCGTCGCCAGCCCCCCCGTATTGCTGAAAGACATGGGAGTACCGGATCATGACTGACGTCCCCCACCTCCAGGCGCCTGCCCTGAACGAAGCCGCCACCCGGCTGGACCGCCTCCTGGGCGGCGCACGCCCCCGGATGGGGCTGATCCTGGGCTCCGGCTGGAGCGCGGCGCTTCCCTTTTTCCTGGAGAAAAAATCCTGTGAAACCGCGGCGGTTCCCGGGCTGGGGCATCCCGGCGTGGCGGGCCATCCCGGGCGGATTCTGCTGGCCGAATGCCATGGCATCCAGACCCTGATATTCCAGGGCCGCCGTCACTGGTACGAAGGCGACGGCTGGCTGCCGGTCGTGCTGCCCATTTACCTGATGAAAAGCCTGGGCGTCCAGCAGGTTCTATTGACCAATGCCGCGGGCGGCATCCGGCCCGACCTGGAACCCGGCGACACCGTGCTGATTCGCGATCACCTCAACCTGATGGGCGAGCACCCGCTGCGCGGGCCGCACCAGACGCTCTGGGGTCCCCGCTTCCCCGACCTGAGCCAGGTTTACGATCCCGGACTGAATGCCCTGATCCTGAAAGCCGCGGGGCAGGCCAGCCTTCCGATCAAGGAAGGCATCTATGCCGCCCTGTCGGGGCCGTCCTACGAAACCCCGGCGGAGATCCGGATGCTGGCGGCACTCGGGGCGGACCTGGTTGGCATGTCCACCGTTCCCGAAGCCATCATGGCGGCCTCGTGCGGCCTGAAATGCGCCGGCCTGTCGTGCGTCACCAACAAGGGCGCGGGGCTATCGCGGAAAAACCTGGCGCACGACGACGTGCTGGACCTGCTGAAGGCCACCGGCGACCGGCTGGCCAGCCTCCTGGATGCGGTCTGGAAAGGATTGGCCGATGAAAAAAAGTGATGCCAGCCTGCTGACGGCAGCGCGGGAAGCGGCGGCCCGCGCCTACGCCCCCTACTCCCGCTTCCAGGTCGGAGCCGCCCTCGAGGCGGAGGATGGCCGCCTCTTCACCGGTTGCAATGTGGAGAATGCCTCCTATGGCCTGACCGTCTGCGCGGAGCGCGTGGCCGTGATGGCCGGCGTGGCCGCGGGCTGCCGCCGGTTCAAACGGATCGCGATCGCGGCCGGCACGGAGAACGAGCCCGCCACGCCCTGCGGCGCGTGCCGCCAGGTGCTGGCCGAATTCGCCCTGCCCGGGTTCGAGGTTCTAATGACGACCCTGGATGCAACTCGCTGCCTCCGCCTGCACAAACTGAGCGCCCTTCTTCCGCACCCATTCAAGTTGTTATGAACGGGAGTGGCATGGGTCTCCTGACCCGTGCGCCAGGCAAATGGCCTCTCAAACGGAAGTGGCATGGGTCTCCTGACCCGTGCGCCAGGCAAATGGCCTCTCAAACGGAAGTGGCACGGGTCTCCTGACCCGTGCGCCAAGCGCAACCCTTCAAATTCCCCTGCCAGTTGGTAGATGGGAAAGAACAGGTCTGTGAACAAGGCCACGGGTCAGGAGACCCGTGCCACTGGAGGGCTGGAAAAGGAATTGAGACGGCGTCAACACGTACGGCCGAACTCCTCGCCCACTTCGGCATTGCATGGCACACCCTGAAAACGCTAGCATACTTAGATAAGGGAGAGAGTGTTCATGCAGTTGATCATGCTTAAATCCAAGCTGCACATGGCGCGGGTGACGGATGCCCAGCTCGATTACCATGGCAGCCTGACCATTGACGAGGACCTGATGGATGCGGTGGGCCTGCTGGCCCACGAGAAGATCCTGGTGGCCAATGTGGAAAACGGCAACCGATTCGAAACCTACGCGATTCCGGGCGCGCGCGGCTCGGGCATGATCTGCCTGAACGGCGCAACGGCCCACAAGGGCGCGAAGGGCGACCGCGTCATCATCTTTTCATTCGCCGTCATGTCGCCCGAAGAAGCCAAAACCATCAAACCGATCGTACTTTGCCTGGACGCCCAGAACAAGCCCGTCGAATTCTTTTAGGGGCCTGGTTCAGCGGTTTAAGGGTTCACGGTTCAGCGGTTAAATAGCCGAAACCGTAAACATTGAACTGTGAACCGTTGAACCCGGAACCCGCATCTTATGCGGCTTGATTACGGTCTCCCCGGGGCGCGAATTCCCTCTCGATCATGGCCTTGGTGACCTTGACCTGCTTGGCGCCGGTGCCGCGGGGTGCTTCGTACATCACGTCGAGCATCAGCTGCTCGAGAATGGAACGCAGGCCGCGGGCGCCGGTCTTTTTCCGGTGGGCCACCTTGGCCAGCTCCTGGAGGGCGCCGTCATTGAATGTCAGCGAGACCCCCTCCATGGCGAGCAGCTTCTGGTACTGCTTGACCATGCAGTTTTTCGGCTCGGTCAGGATATGCACCAGATCGTCGACGGTCAGCGGCTCGAGGGAGGCCATGACGGGCAGGCGGCCGATGAACTCGGGAATCATGCCGTATTTCAGCAGATCTTCCGAGGCCACCGCAATTCCCTGCGTGGGCGAGCGGGCAACCAGTTCCTCGGCCCCGAAGCCCAGCGCCTTCTTTTCGATGCGCCGCTTGATAATGTCGTCGAGCCCCACGAAGGCGCCGCCGCAGATGAAAAGGATGTGCTCCGTGTTGATCTTGATGTATTCCTGCTGCGGATGCTTGCGGCCGCCCTGGGGCGGGACGTTGGCCACAGTGCCCTCGAGGATCTTCAGCAGGGCCTGCTGGACGCCCTCGCCCGAGACGTCCCGGGTGATCGACACGTTTTCCGTGCGGCGGGCAATCTTGTCGATTTCATCGACATACACGATGCCGCGCTCGGCCTTTTTCACGTCCCCGTTGGCAGCCTGGATGAGGCGGAGGAGGATGTTCTCGACGTCCTCCCCCACGTAGCCGGCCTCGGTCAGCGTGGTGGCGTCGGAGATGCTGAACGGCACGTCGAGGCAGCGGGCCAGGGTGCGCGCCAGAAGCGTCTTGCCGCTGCCGGTGGGGCCGATCATGAGAATGTTGCTCTTCTCGATCTCCACGCCGGCGTAGGGATCGTCCTTCGGGAAGAACGTTTCCTGGTGCAGCCGCTTGTAGTGATTGTGCACGGCCACGGACAGCACGCGCTTGGCGTAGTCCTGGCCGATCACATACTGATCGAGGAATTCCTTGATCTCGTGGGGCTTGGGGACCTTGAGCGTCTCCGGGATCGCCGCGGTTTCGGTGGCTGGCTTCTCCTCCACCTGGAGGATCTCATTGCACAGGCCCACGCACTTGTCGCAGATGTAAACCCCGGGGCCCGCGATCAGTTTGCCCGCTTCCCGCTTGGGGCGCGCGCAGAACGAGCACTTCGCGCCATTGTCTTCCTTGGGAGCCATAGCCGTCCGTTATTTCTTGGCGACCGTCTTGCGGCTGGCCACCACTTCGTCCACAAGGCCGTATGTCTTGGCCTCGTCCGCGGACATGAAATTATCGCGGTCCGTATCCTTCTCGATCGTCTCGACGCTCTTGCCCGTGTGATTGGACAGGATGACATTGAGCCGCTCGCGCAGGCGCAGGATTTCACGCGCCTGGATGCTGACATCCGAGGCCTGCCCCTGCGCCCCGCCCCAGGGTTGGTGGATCATGATCCGCGCGTTGGGCAGCGCAAACCGCTTGCCAGCGGCGCCGGCGGCCAGCAGCAGGGCGCCCATGCTCGCGGCCTGGCCCACGCAGTAGGTGGCGCAGTCGCACTTCAGGAACTGGATCGTATCGTAGATCGCCAGCCCCGCCGTCACCGACCCACCGGGCGAATTGATGTAGAGGCTGATGTCCTTCTCGGCGTCCTCGCTCTGCAGGAACAGCATCTGGGCGATGATCAGGTTGCTGACATCGTCGTCGATGCCCGTGCCGATGAAGATGATCCGGTCCTTCAGCAGGCGCGAATAGATATCGTAAGCCCGTTCCCCGCGGCCGGTCTGCTCGACCACCATGGGGATCAGGATCTGGCTCTTCGTACTCATCGGTCCTCCGGAATCGGTTTACGCGGCTGTCACAACCGCGTGCTTGACCACGAACGCCAGGGCCTTCTCGTTGCGCAGGTCGCGCTTCAGGCTGTCCAGCCGCCCGTCCTTCTCAAGCTCCTCGCGCAGCTTCTCGGGCGCCTGGCGCCGGCGGGCCGCCAGCATGGCGATGTGGGTGGTCAAGTCGGCTTCGGGCAGCTCGAGCTTCTCGGCATCGGCGATGCGCTCCAAAATGTAGGAGAGCTTCACGCGTTCCTCCGAGCTGCGGGTGGCCGCGCTCATGATGCTGTCGCGCTGGTCCTTGATCACGTCGCTCGACACCCCGCGCATCGTGTTTTCACGCACGATGTTCATGACGATCTGCTGGGTTTCGCTCGCGACCTCGGCCTGCGGCAGCTCTTCGATCTTCGCCTGCTCCAGCAGATGGCGGGCCGCGGCGTCCTGGCGCCGGGCCTCCTCGTTCCGCTCCGCCGCGCGCTGGAGGTTCTCGCGGATGCGGGCCTTGAACTCCTCGAGGTTCGTGGCGCCGGCCATCTTGAAGAACTCCTCATCCATCTCGGGCATCACCTTTTCGCGGATTTCCTTGACGGTCACCGTGTAAAGCGCGTTCTGCCCGCCGAGCTCCTTGACGTGGTACTCGGCCGGGAAGGCCACGGGAATCTCCTTCGTCTCACCCGCGGCCATGCCGGCCACGGCCTGGGCCGCCCCGGGCAGGAAGTCGGCGTCGCCGGCCTCGTCGGTGCGGAGCCAGAAATCGGTCCCCTTCCCTAGGCCAGCGGCGGCCGGGGCGGTCTCCTCGACGGTTTTCTCGCCAAGGCTGCCCTGGTAATCGATCTTGACGATGTCGCCCGCCTTGACGGGGCGGTCCTTGACCTCGTTGAAGCGGGCCATGCGCTCGCGGTACTGGCCGATCGACTCCTCCACCTGGGCGTCGGTGACGTCGCTCTTCTCCGCCTGGATCGGAATGCCGTTATACGCGGGCAGCTCGAACGCGGGCGGCAGATCGATCGTGACCTTGTAGGAGAACGGGGCTCCGGCCAGAACCGGGCTTTCGTCGGTCACGTCGATCGTGGCGACGGGCTTGATCTTCTCCTGCTCGAGCGCCTTGCGGTACCCGAAGGCCAGGAGGTAGTCCTTGAGCTCGCTCTTCATGTCCTTGCCGTAATGGCGTTCGACCAGGGCCGCGGGCGCCTTGCCCGGACGGAAGCCGGGAATCCGGGCGCCGCGGGAATAGAGCCCCAGCAGCTTCTGGTACTGGCCGTCCACTTCGCTGGCCGGCACAACGATCGTCAGCGTCTTGCGGCACGGGCCCGCGTTTTCCATCGTGACCTGGATATCGCTCACACCCTTACTCCTTCATTGCCATCAGGAACTCGACGTTGTTCTTCGTCTTCTTCAGGCGTCCCACGATCAGCTCCATGGCCTCGACCGCCGGAATCCCGCTGATCGCTTTACGAAGAATCCATATCTTATTCAGCTCGTCCGGATGAAGCAAGAGTTCTTCCTTCCGGGTGCCCGATTTTTCCACGTTGATGGCCGGGAAGATCCGCTTGTCCACCAGGGTGCGGTCCAGGCACAGCTCCATGTTTCCGGTGCCCTTGAATTCCTCGAAAATCACCTCGTCCATGCGGCTGCCGGTGTCGACCAGCGCCGTGGCGATGATCGTCAGGCTGCCGCCGTCCTCGGTATTGCGGGCGGCCGCGAAGAACCGGCGGGGCTTGTGCAGGGCATTGGCGTCCACGCCGCCCGACAGGATCTTGCCGCTGTGGGGCTGGACCGTGTT
>CAYZVY010000221.1:0-7071 GCA_964481675.1 uncultured Verrucomicrobiota bacterium | reverse complement strand
GTACGACGTACGACCGAGAAAGATTTGACCGGACGAAGCCCGAGAAATAACGAGGGTAATCTTGCATTATCGGCCTAAAGGGCATAATGTAATCGAATGCTCAAAATTCTTCATCTGCTGAGCAACTGGAAGTGGACCGAGCGCGCCGAACCCGCCGCGGACATGGTGCTCGGCCAGATCCGGATGGGGGCCAACGCCACGTTCGTCTGCGGCCGCTGCCCGTTTGACGCGAACGACGCCGTGGAGAACCGCGCCCGGACCAAGGGCCTCGATCCGGTGGTGCTGGACCTGGCCAAGCATTTCAACCCGTTTTCCGCCGTTACGGTGCTGCCGCGCCTGATCCGGTTCCTGCGGGACAACCAGTTTGACATCGTGCATGCCCACATGACGAACGCCCATCTGCTGGGCGGCTTCGCCACCCGGCGCGCGCTGCCCAACGCCCGCTTTGTCTGCACGTATTACGAGCCGGACGGCCCCGGCCCCGGCTTCCGCCAGAACCTGCTGATCAAGCGGTATACCGACGGCGCCATCGTGATCACCCCGCGCGCCCGGGAAAACCTGGCCCGCCGCTTCCAGTTTCCCGACTCCCGCATTGCCCTCGTGGAGCCGGGGCTCGACGTGGCCCGGTTCCAGGCGCCGGTCTCCCGCCCCGCCGCCCGCGCCTCCTTCGGGCTGGCTGAAAACGATCTGGTGATCGGCATGGTCACCCGCATCCGCGAGGCCCGCCGGCTCGACCTGGTGCTGGAGGCCGTGGCCCGTCTGGCCCCCAGGCACCCCCGGCTGAAGCTGATGATCGTGGGGCGGGGCGGGGAGGGCGCCGTCGAGGAGATCATCGAGAAGCCCGCCGAGGCGCTGGGCATCCGCGACCGCGTGATCTTGCCGGGCTACTGCCGCGAAACCCGGCTGGTGGACGCCTACAAGGCCATGGATGTGCTGGCGTATCCCTACCCCGGAACCGATCCCTCCTGCCGCACGGTCCGGGAAGCCATGGCGTCCGGCGTGCCGGTGGTGGTCTGCCGCACCGGCTATCCCCCCGACCTCGTCAGCGAGGGTCAGACCGGCTTCGTGACCGCCTCCGATCCCGAGGCCATGGCCGCGGCCCTGGGGAGCCTGCTGGCCGACCCGGCCCTCCGCGACCGGATGGGCGCCCGCGCCGCGCAGGAGGCGGAGGAGCGGTTTTCAAGCCGCACCCAGGCCTCGCGGTGCCTGCAGTTTTATGAGACCTTGGAGCAGAGGCGGTGATGCCGGACTGGCGCCGGCTGGAGCACGCCGGCTGGCGCTGGAGGGTCCGCCCCGGGGAAGAGGGGCGCATCCTGAAACGGCAGTGGGCGCCGCCCGAGGCGGACGGGGACGGCTGGCGGATCGTGCAGCGCTGGGGAAGCCGCGTCAGCGCCCTGGAGGCGACCCCCGGCGGCGAGTTGTTTGTCAAGTGGTACGGGCTCCGCCATCCCGGCGAGGCGCTGCGGTTCGCCGTGACCCCGAGCCGGCCGGAGAGAGAATGGCGGATGATCGGCAGCCTGGCCGGGGCCGGCGTGTCCGTGGCGGACTGCCTGGCCGTGGGGGAGAGGCGGCGGTTCGGCCTCTGGACCGGCGGGATCCTGGTCCTGAAGGCCGTCACGCCGCCGCTCACGCTGGCGGCCGTGCTGAAGGCGTGCCCGGGCACGGGCTCCCGGAAGGTGGTCGACGAGGCCGCCTGCCTGGCGGCGCGGCTGCACGACAGCGGGCACTGCCACCACGACCTGCATGGCGACAACCTGCTGGTGGACCGGACGGGCGGGCTGCCCGGCCGGCTCGTCCTGATCGACCTGCACGAGGCCACGCGGAGCCGGCGGGTGGCGGAAGCGGAGTGGCTGGCCGACCTGGCCCGGCTGAACGCCTACACGCCGGGCGGGCGGAACGTGCGAATGCGATTCTGGGTGCGGTATGCGACGCGGCGGGGGCTGCCCCGCAGGCAGTGGCGCAGATGGGTGGGCGAACTGGAACGGGAGACGCGGCGGCTGTGGGACCGGCATTACAAAAAACGCGGTGAGTCGATTGAGTGTTACTGAATCCAGCGTCCTTTTCCTTGAAAAGGTGTTCCTCGACCCCTGCCGGTCGGAGGCCCGCGGCGTCGAAATTTTCAATGTCAACCTGCTGGGCGACCTGGTCCGCCTCGGTCTGAAGGTCACGGCCATCGTCCATCCCGACTGGGCCGGCATCCTGCGCCGCCGCCTGGGGGCCGACGCCCCCGCCCTGGTCGGCTTTCCCCGGATCCTGAAGGGGCCGGTGGGCGCGGCCCTGGCCCTGTGGCGCCTCCGGCGCCGCCGGTTCGACGTGCTGCTGACCGGGAACGTGGGCGACCGCCTGATCCCGTGCCTGAGCCTGATCCGCCGGTGGGGCCTGGCGCCCCGGGCCATGCTGCTGGCCCACCGCGAGCCGACCCCTCGCTTTGTGGACGCCCAGGGGGAGATGCGGACGGACGTGGTGGCCGTGAACCGGCGCATCGCCCAGCATTTCGAGGGCCGCCACTACGGCCATGTGAAGGTCTATTACGGCGTCACCGAGGCCGCCCGCTTCCTGGGCCCCCGGCCCGTGAAGGCGGAAACGGACCCCGTGGAGTTCTGCGTTATCGGCGACCTGAACAGCGCCTGGAAGGGGGCGGATACCGCCGTGGAGGCCTTTCGCCTGCTGCCCGCGGCGGCGTCCGCCCGCAGCCGCCTGCACCTGGCCTCGTTCCGCGAGCCGCGCACGAGCGGGGATCCCCGGATCCTCTGCTACGAATGGATGCCGTTCGACGCGATGGCCGATTTCCTGAAGCGCATGGACGTCATGCTGGTCCCCTCCCGCGACGAGGGCGTCATGCGCGAAACCTTCAGCCAGGCCGCGGTCCAGGGCATGCTCAGCGGCTGCCCCCTGGTCGTGAGCGACCTGCCCATCCTGACCGAGAAGATCAACGACGGCGGCGGGCTGGTGGCCCACACGCCCCGGGAGATGGCCGCGGCGATGGCCCGCCTGGCCCAGGATCCCGACCTGCGCCGGATCATGGGGGAGCGCGCCCGCGCGGTGGCGGTGAACCGCTATGTGTGGAAGACCGACGAATTCGTGAAACGCTACCTATTTCCCGCGTAGCGGCTTCAGGGCCTTCTTGATCCGGTGCTTCCAGTCGTAGAGCACGAACGGCAGCCGCCGCGCCCGCGTGAAGGCCAGCCCCAGTTGTTCCAAATACAGGGACGCAAACCGCTCGCGCTCGGGCCAGGTGAGGGGGTGGCAGAGGCGCTTCAGGTCGGCCAGCCGCAGCCGCTCCGGCAGCGGGCCGGGGAGGAAGCGCGCGCGGCCCGTGTCGATGACGCTGAAGTCCGCCCGGCCGTCCACCACCCGCGCCAGCACGTTGCCGGCCGACAGGTCGCGGTGGTACACCCCCCGCTCGTGCAGGTGGTTGACGAACGCGGCCAGGGCCCGGTAGAACGCCTCTTTCGGAAGCCCCTCGTACGCGTCCGCCCCGGCGGCGAAGGCCGTGAAGGCGGTCCGCACCGATCCCGTTCCCGGGAACAGCCGGCAGACGTAATAGCTGCCCTGCAGCGCCGCGTGGCGCACCGGCCGCTCGAAGAAGGCCACCGGCTCCGGCGTCGCCACGCCCCGCCGCTCCATCTCGCAGGCCGAGTTCCAGCTCCGCCGCGCCTTGGACGGCTGGAACAGCGAGAGGAGCCGCTTGTGCCAGGCCTCGGCCCGCGCCCGCTTGACCACCAGCCGCCCGCCGGCCCGCACCGGGTCCGCCGCCACCCACACCGTGTTGCGCGCCTTGCGAAGCACGCCCTGCTGCGCCGCCTCCAGGCGGTCCGGCAGGAACCGCTCGCGGATCCGCTCCGGCGGCCAGTCCCCGTTCGGCAGCCCGATGAGGCCCGTCCAGCCCGAGAGCCGGACCGGCAGGTGGCGCCGCTCCGCCGGCCGGGCCACGACCAGCCCCGGCATCGGCTCCGCCGGGCGCCGGAGCGCGGGAGTCCGGCCGTCTTCCCAAAACAGGTACAGGGGGCTTTCCGCCAGCACGGCGGGCGGGAGGCGGGGCGCGGCGCCCCCGCCGTCCTCGAACCGGGCGGCGGCCAGGTCGGAGCCGGCGTAGAGGTCCGCCAGCTCGGCCGCCCGCCCGTTGCGGGTCCAGCCCGCGTGCAGCGTGCCGCGGGCGGTGCGGAACTCGAGGATCGTCACGTCGGGGCCGGCCGCGACGGTCCGCGACCAGGTTGCCCCCGGCAGGAACGCGGCCAGGGCGCGCAGGGCGTGGAAGGCCGGCCGGAGGCGGTAGGCGGCCGGATCGCCCGGCGCGCGGCCGTAGAAGGTGACGTGGGGGACCGGCTCCGGATACGCCTGCGTGCCGTCGTCGACCAGCCCTTCGCGCTGCCCGATGAGGGGGCCCCAGTACACGCGGCGCAGCGCGCCGGACGCCGCCGCCAGCAGCAGGTAGCGCGCCAGGTAGTCGGCCTGCTTCCGGTCCGCGTCCTCCAGCAGCCGCCGGATCCGGCGGTTGCTCCAGGCCGTGTGCGTGCAGACCGTTTCCGGGATGCCGTAGGCCCGCCCCACCGCCGCCAGCAGCCGGGCCTTGCGAACCAGGTTGAAGCGCGCCAGGCCGGCCAGGTTGGGCCCCAGGATTTTAGGATCGTACGTTTCGGGCTCCGTGGCCCGCTCGGCAAACAGGTTGTCGGTCTGGACGGCGGGCAGCAGGCCGCCCCGCTTCAGCAGCTCGAAGAGGCCGGCGTTGTAGACCGGCTCGAAGTCCGTGACGTTGATCCCCGCCAGCGGCACGCCGGCCGCGCGCGCCTCCGTCAGCGCGGCCCGCCACGCCAGGAGAAAGTCGTTCATCGTCCGGTAGCCGGTCCACTTGCGCCGGTTGCAGGTGGAGCCGGCTTCGAAAAAGACATCCGCCTTCCGGAAGCGGGCGAACACGGCGCGCGCAAAGGCCGTCCACCGCTCGAGCGCCGCGGCGTCGGGCAGCAGCCGGGCCTCGTCGAGCGGCTGCACCAGGTGCAGCCAGACCCGGAGATGCGCTTCCAGCAGCCGCTTCAGCAGCCGGCCCGCCGGGGCGTCATCGTAGCCGTACGTGATGTCCAGGCGCACGTCGCGGAGCCCCAGCTCCCGCAGCGAGCGGAGGATGAAGTCGTCGCCCGCCGGATCGTCGGAGGCCGCCACGCAGATCCCCAGGAAATCGGCCGGCACCGTGTGCGGCTCCGCGGGCGGGTGCGGGCCGGAGGCCCGGAGCGCGCCCGGCAGCGTGCGCAGGCAGCCCGCCAGGAAGCCGCCGGCGGAGAAGAGGGGGTCGGATCCGGTCATGGGCCCTCCACCGGGAGGCGGGGGCCGCGGATGGCGGTCAGGACTTCATAGGAGATGGTGCCCGCGAGCGCCGCCAGCTCGCCGGCCCAGAGCGAGGCCCCGCCCTGTTCGCCGAGGAGCACGGCTTCGTCCCCGGCCTGCGCCGGGGAGTCCGGCCCCAGGTCGGCCATGATCAGGTTCATGGTCACCCGGCCCGCCAGCGGCGCGCGGCGGCCGTTGACGAGGACGCACGCGCGGTTGCTCCACGCGCGGCTGTAGCCGTCGGAGTAGCCGACCGGCAGCGTGGCGAGGGTCGTGGCGCGCGGGGCGCGGTAGGTGGAGTCGTAGCTCACCGGGAAGCCTGCGGGCACGCGCCTGACCTGCACCAGGCGCGTTTTCCATTGCAGGAACGGCCGGCACGCCGGCGCCCCCGGGCTGTCCGGCCCGTAGCCATACAGGAGGATGCCGGGCCGGACCGCGTCGAGATGCCAGGCCGGCGACCGGCAGAGCCCGTCGCTGTTGGCGGCGTGGCAGAACGGGAGGGGAAGCCCCCCGGCGCGGCAGCGGGCGATGACGTGCTGGAAGTGGTCCATCTGCAGGGCGGCGAACGCGGGATCGCTTCCCGCGGAGGCCAGGTGGGTGGCGGCGCCGTCGATCCGCAGGCCGGGCAGGCGCGCGAGGGCGAGGAGGTCGTCGGCGGCGGTTTCCCAATTGAAACCCAGCCGGCCCATGCCGGTGTCGATCTTGGCATGGGCGGTGATGACGCCGCCCCGCCGGACGGCCTCAAGGGCCAGGCCGCGGGCCTGGGCGGGGTCGACCAGGAGGGGCTGGAGCCGGCCGTCGAGGATCAGCGGGACGTCGGCGGGCCCGACCACGCCGAGCCAGAGGATGACGGCCTCGGGCAGCAGGCGGCGGAGGCGGGCCGCCTCGTCGGCGTGAAAGACGGCGAACCGGCGGAGGCCGGCCTGCCAGGCGGCGGGCCCCACCAGGTCGAGGCCGTGGCCGTAGGCGTCGGCCTTGAGCATGACGATGATATCGACGGCGGGGGCCAGTGCGGCGCGGAGGGCCGCCAGGTTGGACCGCAGGATGCCGAGATGGATTTCTGTCCAGGAGTCGTTCATGGGGGGGAGGGGGCGGCCGGTTGCGGGTCCTGGACGGGCAGGCCCCAGCCGCGGAGCTTGCCGCCGATGAAGCGGATGATGGCGTCGTGGGCTTGCCGGGGATCCGTCCGGGGGTCGACGGCGCCGCCGATGGCCAGGCGGACGGGCAGGGCGGGATTGATGGCGCCGAATTCCTTGAGCCATTGCCCGTTGCCGTGCAGATCGGTTTTGACGGCGACGGGGATGACGGGGACGCCGGCCTTGGCGGCCAGTTTTTCGCCGAGGGTGTTGAATTCGGAGGGAACGAAGACGGAGTTGCGGGTGGACTGCGGGAAGATGAGGACGCTGATTCCCGACTTGAGGAAATCCAGCCCCTTTTCCATGACGACCCGGAAATCGGCCCGCGGATTGTCGCGGCTGACGGCAATGTGGTTGACGGTCCGCATGACCTTTCCGAAGCCGGGATATTCGGTCAGCTCCTTCTTGATGACCACGCACATGGGGGTGAAGGGAATGAGGATGGAGGGGAGCAGGAAGGTTTCCAGCAGGCTCATGTGGTTGCACACCACGACCGCCGGCCCCGTCAGGGCGGCCAGATTCTCCACACCGGTGATCTCGATATCGCCGCCGATGCTCTCTACTAATTTGATAGCATAATATGACCGATCAAACCAGTTCTGGTTGCTGAATTTGC
>CAYZVY010000220.1:0-7072 GCA_964481675.1 uncultured Verrucomicrobiota bacterium | reverse complement strand
CTGGGCGCCGGGCCAGAACGGCTGGCTGGAAGTGTCGTCCTGCAGCAACTTCGAGGCCTTCCAGGCGCGCCGCGCCAACATCCGCTACCGGCGCAAGGACGGCAAGATCGACTTCCTGCACACGCTCAACGGCTCGGGCGTGGCGCTGGCCCGCCTGGTCGTGGCGATCCTGGAAAACTACCAGGAAGCGGATGGCTCCGTGACCATCCCCGAAGCGCTCGTGCCGTACATGGGCGGGATCCGGCGGCTGGAGAAGGGGAAGTAGGGTTCAGGGTTCAGGGTTCAGGGCGGCCGGATGGGTTAGGAAATGCGAAACATCCAACGCCCAACGTCCAACAACCAACGCCCAACGGGGAGAGAGTATCGCCGCACCACTTGGACGTTGGGCGTTGGTTGTTGGACGTTGGGCGTTCATTGGCGGTTTCTCAGAGGAGGGTTGGGGGAGGTGTTAGGTGGGAGTTGGTAGGGCGAGGGCCTCTGGCCCCGCCGCAATACAGGAACGCAACAGGCGCGTGTCAGTTCCGGCGCGGCGAAGACGACGACGCCCTGCCAGAACACGCGACGCCTCTGCGTTGCATCTCACAGCGGAACAGTCTGAGTCATCCCCCCCTCGACCTTCCACCTTTCCCTCGACCCTCAACCAACGCTCCGCTCTCCCCGCCCACGTTCAAGCAACCATCGACGCACACGGCCTCATCGCCCGCGGCGCCACGGTCCTGGTGGCGGTTTCGGGCGGGGCGGATTCCGTGGCCCTCCTGCATGCGCTCCACGCGCTGGCCCGACGGCGACGCTGGCGGCTGATGGTCGCCCACCTGAACCACGGCATTCGCGGCCGCGCCGCCGCCGCCGATGCCGCCTTCGTCCGGGACCTGTCCCGGCAACTGCGCCTGCCCTGCACGATGGGCCGCGCCGCCGTGCCCGCCCTCGCCCGGCAACGCGGGGTTTCCCTCGAAATGGCGGCCCGGGCGGCCCGCTACGCCTTCTTTGCGCGCGCGGCCCGGCGCGCCGGCGCGGCGGTCGTGGCCACGGCCCATACCGCGGACGATCAGGCCGAGACCGTGCTGATGCGTCTCCTGCGCGGGGCCGGACCGGCCGGACTGGGCGGCATTCCCTACGCGGCCGAACACCCCGGCATCCGGGTCGTGCGGCCGCTGCTGGACGTGACGCGCCCGGCGCTTCTGGCTTATCTGCAGTCCCGCAAGTTCGGCTGGCGCGAGGATGAAACCAATGCCGACCAGTCCATACCGCGGAACCGGGTGCGGCACGATCTGCTGCCGCGGCTCGAACGCGACTTCAATCCGCAGGTGCGCGAGGCGCTCCTGCGGGGCAGCCGCCTGATCCGGGACGACGGGGCCTTCCTCGACCACGTGGCCGCGGGGCTGCACCGCGCCTTCGGCAAGGGACACGCGCCGCACGAACTGGACCTGGAGCAGGTGCGGGCCTGCGTACCGGCCTTGCGCCGGCGCATCCTCCGGCTCTGGCTTCAGCAGGCCGGAATGGCCGCTGCCGGCCTGGATTTCGATGTGATCGAGCGCATCTCGGCCCTCGCCGGGCGCGTTCGCGGGGGCGCCACGCTGACGCTCAGCGGCGGGTGGCGCGTGACGCGGGGGAGCAACGTGGTCCGCGTGAGCCGCCCAACGCCTCCACCGGCCGCAAGAGCCACGCGGTACCGGCTGCGCGTGCCGGGCCTCACCCCGCTTCCAGCACTGGGGGTGCGCATTCATGTCAAGGTCGCGCCGGGCCTCGTCCGCGAACGGGATGCACGTCCCGGAAAGTGGCCGGCCCGCGCATCCCTGAGCCTGGCGGCCTGGCGCCAGCGGGCGCTATACGTGCGCACCGCACGCCCCGGTGACCGCATGCAGCCGTACGGACTGACCGGTTCGAAGAAGCTCCAGGACATCCTGGTGGATGCGAAAGTTCCCCGCGCAGAGCGCGCGCTGCTGCCCGTCGTCGAATGCGGGCACCGGATCATCTGGCTGCCGGGGTACCGGATCGACCGGGCATGGGCGGTGGCGGACCCGGGCGCACCGGCCCTGCAGATCACGGTCGAGCCGATCAGGGCCGGGACGCGGTCAGCGCCCGCGTCTACAGGGGTGCCTCGGCCAGGGAGAAGCCGCATTGCGTCAAGCCGATGACCCGACGCCCACCATATTCGGCTTGAGACGGGCGCGGCACGGCGATAGAGTTACTCGGGGATGGAGTGGCAAACGTTTCTTCTTTCAGGAGCTGCGGTTATGAACGTGTTCTTACGCTGTCTTGCCTGTGTCGCCATGGTCATGTTGTCGGCCGGTCGTGCGACAGCCGCCGATACGTTCTTCCTCATCCGGGTCAGCGATATGACGCGCGTGGATACCCTCCAGGTGGTGTCCGCCGACGAGCTCAAGGAGTTGCAGAAGACGCTCCAGCTTGAAGAGCGCCATTTCCCGAAAGCGATCGCACAGGCCGTCGAGGAATGGCGCAAAGACGAGATGAACAAGACCACCCCTTTTCCGGCCGGCAAGATCGTGGCGCGCAAGATCATCGGGCAGCCCGAAAAGTTTGCCGCCCGCGACAAGGCCGAGGAACGGATCGTTCAATATGAAGATCGTGAGGCCCGCAAGCGCCTGCGCGATCTGGAGAAGGCCAGCAAGACGAAACCGACCCCGGCCGAGAAGGCGAAAGCCGATCGCGAAATTGACAAGGAACTCGCAGCCCGCCGCGCCGCCGATCTAGTGGCCGTCAAGCTGTCGGCCCTGACGGGTATTCCGATCGAAACCGCGGACCCGTTCGCGAAGAACAAGCCCGACGAAAAAGCCCCCGTGGACAAGAAAGTCGACGAGAAGGCACCTGAGGGCAAGAAGGTCGACGAGAAGGCGCCTGAGGGCAAGAAGGTCGACGAGAAGGCCCCCGCCGGCAAGAAGGACGCCGGCGCCGCCGTCGACAAGGCGCTGTAGGATCGCCTTCAAGAGTCTCAACGCGCGCGTATCCCGCACGAGCATGTCACAAGGCGCCCAATCCGATCACACGTCGGACCGGGGAGGTTTCCACGATGGGTTCCGGTCTTTGTCTCGGTGAATGGGTTCTGGCGTTCGGCGGCGGGCGCTTTGACGTGGCAGCGGCGGGCGGGCGGTTGGTCGCGCTGCTGATCTGCTACGTCGCGTTCATGGTCCTGCAACGGTTTGCCCGGCGCGCGCCGTCACTGCGGGCCGTGTCCCTCCAGCTGAACCTGCTGATGCTCGGCCTGCTGTTGATGCTGTTCCTGTCGTCCGAACTCGCGCAGCTGCATCGCCACGTGCTCATGGGCGTGCTGGCGGCCACGGTGTTCCTGGCGATCACGGTCGGCCTCAAATTCCTGGACACCGTGGTGTTCGACTGGTCCGCGCGCTGGCGCCGGACCGCCCCCGTCCCGCTGGTGCTGCGGGACATCGGCCGCTGGCTCGTGGCGTTGGGCGCCCTCGTCTTGATCGTCCGGGGCTGCTTCCCGGGCGTCAACCTGAACGTACTGGCGATGTCCTCGCTGGTCGTCGGGTACATCGTCGGCAACGCGACCCAGGACACGCTGGGTAACCTGATTGCCGGGCTGGCGCTCAATGCCGAGCGGCCGTTCCACATCGGCGACTGGGTGACGGTGGGCGGGCACACAGGCATGGTGGTGGACACCACCTGGCGGGCCACCCGCCTGCGCACGAAGGCGGAAGACTACATCGTCATCCCCAACAGCTCGATCGCGAAGGAACCGATCGCGAATTTCTCGCGGCCCACGCGCTGCCACGGCTGCTATGCCTCGATCGGCGTCAGCTACGACACGCCGCCCAACAAGGCTCGCGAGACAATCCAGGCCGCGCTGGACGAGATCCCCGAGGTGCTCAAGCAACCCGCGCCCTCCATCTACCTGTCGGCCTACGCCGATTTCTCGATCAACTTCACCCTCAAGTATTTCATCGAGGACTACGCCCGGCTGGATTCCGTCCAGAGCCTGGTCATGGACCGGCTGTGGTACGCCTTCAAACGCGCCGGCATCAGCATCCCGTTCCCGATCCGCGATGTGCGCCTGCGCGACGCGACCGCCGAGGACGCCCGTCAGGCGACCCTCGAGCAGGCCGCCGTCCGCGGGCTCCTCGAAGGCGTGGAACTGCTGCGTTCGCTGCACCCCGACGAGCTGACCCGCCTCGCGGCCGGGGTGCAGGCCGTCCCCTATGCCCAGGGCGAAACGCTGTTCCGCCAGGGCCAGCCCGGCGACACCTTCTGCGTGGTGCAGTCCGGCCGCGTGGGCGTGATCGTGACCGGAGCCGACGGCAACGCCGTGCCGGTGGCGGCGTTGGGACCCGGCACGTTCTTCGGCGAAATGTCGCTCCTCACCGGCGAACCGCGCTCGGCGACGGTGCTGGCCGAGACCGACACCGTGGTGCTGGCCATCTCGAAAGCCACCTTCGCCAGCCTCCTGCAGGCCGATCCCGATCTGGCCGCCCGCCTCGCCGCAGTGCTCGAGAAGCGCCAGGCGCATAACCAGACCACATTGGCCGCTCAGCCCGGCGACGGACCCGCCCCCGCGGCGCGCGAACCCATGCTCAACCGCATCCGCCGGTTCTTCGGGATGGCGTAGCCGCGAGCGAACGCTCGCGGCCGGAGTTCAGGGTTCAAGGTTAATGGTTCAGGGTTCTTCGTTTGAACCTACAGCCTGCAGTCTACAGCCTACCGTCTCTAGAACATCAGCTTGATGGCGCCGACGGCTGCCAGAAGCTGGACCAGCCACACGAACACCTTCTCCGGGATATGCCGGGCGAACCGGATCCCGATCCAGCCGCCCGCCAGGATGAAGGGCAGCAGCATCGCGTTGAAGCGCAACGATTCAAGGGTGATCAGGCCCAGGTGTGCGCTGAACGGTACCTTGAACAGGTTGACGATCAGGAAATACCAGGCGCTCGTCCCCAGAAACACGGCCTTCGGCAGTCGCATGGCCAGCAGGTACATCAGCATGATGGGGCCGGCGGCGTTGGCGACCATCGTGGTGAACCCCGCGAGCAGCCCGATGGCGGCCGCAAAGCCGAGGGAACCGGGCAGCGCTTCCTGCAGGCCGGCATGCCGCTGACGCCATTGGTTCAGGACCAGCATGCCGAGCACGATGATGCCGATCAGCGGCCGGATCTGGGCGTTGTCGAGCCGGCCCAACGCCAGCGAGCCGAGCACGACCCCGCCCACGGTCCAGGGCGCCAGGCGCACGAGATACTTCCACGCGGCATGGTGGCGGTAGTAGACCACGCCCACGATGTCGCCCGCGATCAGCATGGGCAGGATCAGGCCCGTGGACGCCTTGGCGGGAATCACGAACGCCACCATCGGGATGGCCAGGATGCCGATGCCCGGCAGGCCGGTCTTCGAAACGCCGATGATCAGCGCCGCCAGCGCCAGCACAAGCCATTGACATCCCTGCACGTCCCACATGACAATACTCCCGTGAATGACCGCTCGGAAAACCGCCGATTAGACCGGAGCCGCCGGGGGGTGTCAAGCGGAGGGACGCCCACGCCAGCCAGTCTCACGATGGACGCCATCATGCGAACAGCTTCGCCCACGCGGCTCGCGGGGACGCTCGCCCTCCAAGCGAAGTCATCGGGAGCCTTCTCCTGGAGGGCGAGCGTCCCGCGAGCCGGGCGGTGTGTTGCGGGCATGTCGGGACGGTCGCACATGAGGCGGTGGAGGACCATGGGCTCCATTCTCTGTCTCCTCGCGCTGGCCGGAACCCTGAGGGCCCAATCGACCAACGAACCCATCGACTGGCCCAAGGCCCAGCGGTTGAATGCGCGCTACCAGCGCGGCGAGCAATTGACCGATGCGGAACTCGCCATCCTCGACCGGGCACGATCCGAACGCACGGCGCGGACGGGCGAGGGGGCTCCCCCGAAACCGGCCGTCTTCACCAACCGGGTGCTGTGGACGCGGCATCTCGTCCCTCTGACCGCCCTCGGCCAGGGGGCCACGTACAAGGACCAGACGGGCGGGCTCTACGGCGAGGGGGCCAACCTGCCGCCGCCGGGTCTCGCCACCGCGGCCCGCAAGGCGCTGGCGACCATCCAACCGCGCGATGCCGCCGGGGCACCGGACCCGGAGGGGCGGGTCGTGCTGCTGTCACTCGGCATGTCCAACACCTCGCAGGAATTCACGCGCTTCCAGGCGCTTGCCGCGGCCGAGCACACCAAGGCGCCGGCGCTGACCCTCATTGACGGCGCGCAGGGCGGACGGGATGCGGCCCAATGGGACATGGCCCACCTGGCCGCGCTGGAGGTCTGGGCCGAAGTCGAACGACGCCTGGCCCTGGCCCACGTCACGCCCGCCCAGGTGCAGATCGTGTGGCTCAAGCAGGCCCGGAGTTCGCCCGCCCGCCTCGGCGAGTTTCCCCGTCACGTCGATGTGCTCAAGGATCACCTGATCGCCATTCTCCAGGAAGCCAAGCGCCGCTTCCCGAACCTGCGGGTCGCCTACCTGTCCAGCCGCACCTACGGCGGGTACGCCCGGACGGCGATCAGCCCCGAGCCCTACGCCTATGAAAGCGCCTTCGCCGTGCGCGGCGTGATTCTGGACCAGCTGAAGGGAAACCCGCGTCTGAACGACGACCCCGACCGCGGGCCCGTGATGGCGCCGGTTGTGCTGTGGGGCCCCTACCTGTGGACGGACGGCGCCCAGCCGCGGCCGGACAACGGACTCACCTGGGAGTTGGGCGATGTGAAGCCCGACGGCGTGCACCCCTCGGAGGCCGGCCAGGAGAAGGTGGCCCAGTTGCTGTTGAACTTCTTCCGGACCGATCCGCTGGCGCGCCCCTGGTTCACCGGCATCGCTGTCGAGCCGGCCGGAGATTCGTCCGCCTCAACGAATGCGCCGGCCCAGAGCCTGCCCTGACGCGCGGCTGGGGCCTCCTCCGATGTGGGGCGGGTGTCCTCAACAGCCTCTCCGCTGCCCCCGCATCACCCAGGCGGACGGGGACGTCCGCCCCACATCGGGCGGGACGGAGGGAGTCGGCCGATTCGCACTCACCCCGCCTCGGTGAACAACGGCGCCAGTTCGATGCTCTGTCCATGCCGGGCCCAGGGCACGCCCG